>JAYSEE010000036.1:7073-18033 GCA_041914045.1 Ferrovibrio sp.
CCATGAACCCGCGCGAGATGGAGGAATTCTGCGAATACCGTATCATCCTCGAAACCTCGGCCTTGCGCGGCGCGTTGGCCAATGACGAGGCCGGCTTGATCGCCGCGCTGGATCAGCGGGCGAAGAAAATGGTGAAGGCGCTGGAAGACAGCGATCTGGCCGCCTATCGCCGCATCGACACCGATTTCCACCGCGACATTCTGCTGCGCGCCGATAATCGTTTTCTCAGCCAAGCCCATGCGCAGATGGAAATGAAGATCCAGGCCCTGCGCGCGCATGTGAGCCAGCGCGACCGCACGCTGGAAGTTTCGCTGGCCGAGCATCAGGATATCGTGAAGCTGCTCAGGGCGAAGGAAAAATCCAAGGCGTTGGCCTTGCTGGCCAGCCATATCCGCGCCGCGTCGCGGGATTACCGGGCGCTTTCGGAAGGTTTCGATGGCTGAGATTGCGCGTATGGATGCCGCCGCGGCCGAATCCGCCGCGCTCAGCCGGGGCGTCGGCTTCATGCTGCTGGGCGTGGCTTTGTTCACCCTCAACGACGCGCTGGGCAAATGGCTGATCGCCGAAGTGGCGGTGGGGCAATTGCTGTTCGTGCGCTCGGCGGCGGCGATGCTCATGCTGCTGCCGTTCATTCTGCGCAGCGGCTGGCGCGCCGCGTTTTTCGTGACGCAGCCGGGCCTGCATGGCCTGCGCCTGCTGTTGATCATCGGCGAGGTGGCCTGCTTCTATCTGGCGGTGCGACATCTGCCGCTGGCCGATGTGATGAGTGTTTATCAGGCGGCGCCGCTGATCGTCACCTTGCTGGCGATTCCGTTGCTGGGCGAACGCATCGGCTGGCGCCGCAGCCTGGCGGTGGCGGTCGGCTTCATCGGCGTGCTGCTGGTGCTGAAGCCGCAGGGCGAAATGTTCAGCGATGCGGCGGCGCTGGTGCCCGGCTTGATCGCGCTGGCCGGCACATTGGGCTATGCGCTGCTGTTGATCCTGACCCGGCAATTGCGCGGCGCGGGCAATCTTACGCTGATTGCATGGCATACCGTGGGCGTGGGCCTGTTCGGGCTGCTCACATTGCCATGGGGCTGGCCGGCGATCGGCTGGACCACAATCGCCCTGCTCGGCTTGATCGGCGTGGTGGCGACCATCGCCCATGTCTGCATCAACCATTCGCTGAAACTGGCCCCGGCGGCTCTGGTTGTGCCGTATCAATATACTTCGCTGCTCTGGGCGATGCTGCTGGGCTGGATTTTCTTCGCCGATATCCCCAGCGATACGATGTTGATCGGCGCCGCCATCATCGTGGCGAGCGGCCTGTTCGTTCTGCACAGACAGAACAAGAAGCAAGCGGAGGCAGCCTGATGTCCGCCAAGCGTCTGCGCAGCCGGCAATGGTTCGACAACCCGGACGATCCGGGCATGACCGCGCTCTATCTCGAGCGCTATCTGAATTACGGCTTCACGCTGGGCGAATTGCGCGGCGACAAGCCGATCATCGGCATCGCGCAATCGGGCAGCGATCTTTCGCCCTGCAACCGCCATCATCTCGATCTGGCCAAGCGGGTGCGCGACGGCATCCGCGATGCCGGCGGTCTGCCGCTGGAATTCCCCACCCATCCGATCCAGGAAACCGGCCGCCGGCCCACGGCGGCGCTGGATCGCAATCTGGCCTATCTGGGTCTGGTGGAATTGCTGCATGGCTATCCGCTGGATGGCGTGGTGCTCACCACCGGCTGCGACAAGACCACGCCGGCCATGCTGATGGCGGCGGCGACGGTGGATATCCCCGCCATCGTGCTTTCCGGCGGACCGATGCTGGATGGGCATTACAAGGGCCAACTGGCCGGTTCGGGCACCGTGGTCTGGCATGCGCGGCAAGAATTGGCAGCCGGCCGCATAGATTACGATGAATTCCTGGAAATGGTGGCCTCGTCCGCGCCCAGTGTAGGCCATTGCAACAGCATGGGCACGGCGCTTTCCATGAACGGCCTGGCCGAGGCGCTGGGCATGTCGCTGCCCGGCTGCGCGGCGATTCCCGCGCCCTATCGCGAACGCGGCCAGATCGCCTACGAAACCGGCCGGCGCGCGGTGGAGATCGTGCGCGAAGACCTGCGGCCTTCCCGCATCCTGACGCGGCAAGCCTTCGAGAATGCCATCGTCGCCGCCAGCGCGCTGGGCGCTTCCACCAATTGCCCGCCGCATATCAATGCCATTGCGCGGCATATCGGCGTGGAACTCGATCTGCGCGACTGGGATCGCGTCGGCTACGATATTCCGCTGCTTTGCGATGTGATGCCGGCCGGGCGCTATCTCGGCGAAGCCTTCCACCGCGCCGGCGGCGTGCCCGCCGTGCTGCGCGAATTGCTGCAAGCCGGCAAGCTGCATGGCGATGCGCTTTGCGTGAACGGCAAGCGCATGGCGGAAAACCTGCGCAACCTGCCGCAGCCGGATCGCGATGTGATCCGCGCCTATGACGCGCCGATGGTGCGGCAGGCCGGCTTCGCGGTGCTGAGCGGCAGCCTGTTCGATGCGGCGGTGATGAAAACCTCCGTCATCTCGGCGGAATTCCGCAAGCGATATCTGGAGCGCGCGGGCGACGAAGGCGCTTTCGAAGGCACGGCCATCGTGTTCGACGGACCGGAAGATTATCATCATCGCATCAACGATGCCGATCTGCCGGTGGATGCCGGCAGCATCCTGGTGATTCGCTATTGCGGGCCGATCGGCTATCCCGGCTCGGCCGAAGTGGTGAACATGCTGCCGCCGGATCGCCTGGTGAAGCAGGGCATCACCATGTTGCCCTGCATCGGCGATGGCCGCCAGAGCGGCACATCGGCCAGCCCATCCATCCTCAATGCCTCGCCGGAAGCGGCGCTGGGCGGCGGATTGGCCTTGCTGCGGACCGGCGACCGCCTGCGCATCGACCTCAACAAACGCCGCGCCGATATCCTGATTTCGGATGCCGAACTGGCCGCGCGCCGCGCCGCCTGGACCGCGCCGGATTTGCCCAACCATACGCCCTGGCAGGAATTGCATCGCGCCCATGTGTGCCAGCTTGCCAGCGGCGGCTGCCTGGATTTCGCCACGCGCTATCAGCGGGTGGATGAAACATTCGGAGTGCCGCGCAACAATCATTAAAAACGACAACGGGCTCAGGGAGGCTCGCCATGGCTGCCGATACAGTGATCCGCTTGCATCCGGACGACAATGTGGTGATTGCCCGCGCCGCTTTGCCGGCGGGCCTTTCGATCGCCGGCGAAAATCTCGTCACCCAGGAGCCGATCCCGCCCGGCCATAAGCTGGCGGTGCGGGCGCTGGCGCCGGGCGATGCGGTGTTGCGCTACGGCCAGATCATCGGCTTCGCCACCCAGCCGATAGCGCCGGGCCGGCATCTGCACACGCATAATTGCGGCATGGGCGATTTCCAGCGCGATTACGCTTTCGGCAGCGCGGTGAGGCCGACGGACTATATTCAGCCGCCGGCGACCTTCATGGGCATTATGCGGCCCGATGGCCGCGTGGCCACGCGCAATTATATCGGCATCCTCACCACGGTGAATTGCTCGGCCACGGCGGCGAAATACGTCGCCGATGCCTTCCGCGCCAATCCCTTCACCGGAACCAATCCGTTGGCCGAATATCCCAATGTGGATGGCGTGGTGGCGCTCACCCACAAGCTCGGCTGCGGATTGAATACGCAAGGCGAGGGGATCGAGGTGCTGCGCCGCACGATTGCCGGGTATGCGCGGCATCCGAATTTCCACTCGGTGATCGTGATCGGCCTGGGTTGCGAGGGCAACCAGATCGACGCGTTGCTGGAAGCCGAAGGTCTGCAACGCGGCCCGCATCTGCATACGCTCACCATCCAGGAAGCCGGCGGCACGGAAAAAACCGTGCGCGCCGCCATGGCGATGGTGCAAAAGCTGTTGCCCGAGGCCAATGCGGTGCGGCGCCAGGCTCTGCCGGCGTCGCATCTCACCATCGGGCTGCAATGCGGCGGCTCGGATGGCTATTCCGGCATTTCGGCCAACCCGGCTTTGGGCGTGGCCTCCGATCTGATCGTGCGTCATGGCGGCACGGTGATCCTGTCGGAAACCCCGGAAACCTATGGCGCCGAACATCTGCTGACGCGGCGCGCCGTGACGCCGCAAGTGGGCCAGAAGCTGGTCGATCTGATGGCCTGGTGGGCGGATTACACCGCGCGCAACGGCGGCGAGATGGACAATAACCCATCGCCCGGCAACAAGGCCGGCGGCATCACCACGATTTTGGAAAAATCCCTGGGCGCGGCGGCCAAGGCCGGCTCCACCAATCTGGTGGAAGTTTATCGCTATGCCGAGGCCGCCGCCGCGCGCGGCTTCGTGTTCATGGACAGTCCGGGCTACGATCCGGTCTCCGCCACCGGGCAGGTGGCGGGCGGCGCCAATCTGGTCTGCTTCACCACCGGGCGCGGTTCGGTATTCGGCTGCCGGCCCGCGCCGTCCTTGAAGCTCGCCACCAATTCGGCGCTCTATGCCCGGATGACGGAAGACATGGATATTGATTGCGGCGGCGTGGTGGATGGCAGCTATAGCCTGGAGCAACTCGGCCGCCGCATTTTCGATCTTATCCTCGCTACTGCTTCCGGTCAGCCCAGCAAAAGCGAGGCTTTGGGCTTCGGCGAGGAGGAATTCGCGCCGTGGTCCATAGGCGCGGTGATGTAATCGCCGCGCAGAAGAATGGCGTCGCGGTGATGTAATCGCCGCGCAAGAGAACGGCGTCGCGGTGATGTAGTCGCCGTTATAGGAACTTTTCGGCGATATCCGTGCTGCTTTCCACGCCGACTTTGTCGAAATGATCGGTCAGGAACGCATCGGCGCGTTCGCGGCCCAGCTTGAACAGCAATTCCAGGAATTCCATCTCGGCATTCAGCTTGGAAGACGCGCCGAAACGGCGCAATTCTTCCTCGGCGTCGATGGTGTGGATCAGCATGCGCTTGAGCCGGCCTTCGTCGTTGAAGCCGTTGTCGATCAGCTTGGTGACGAAATGGATGGCGCGCATCTCGCGCATCAGACTGGAATTGAAGCTGAGCGTATTGATGCGATCCAGGATGGCATGGGCCGTGGTGGGCAATTCCTCGATGCGGATCGGATTGATCTGCACGATCAGCACGTCGCGCGCCGCGCAATCGTAGATCAGCGGATAGATCGGCGGATTGCCCATATAGCCGCCGTCCCAATAGAATTCGCCATCCACCTCCACCGCCTGAAACAGAAACGGCAGGCAGGCCGAAGCCAGCACCGCGTCGATGCTTACATCCTTGTTCTGGAACACGCGGATCTTGCCGCTCATCACATTGGTGGCGCAGATATGCAGCTTCACGCTGGTGCAATTGCGCAGGTCGTCGCAATGCAGCACCGAGGCCAGCACATCGCGCAGCGGATTGACGTTGCTGGGATTGAGCTGATAGGGCGACAGCATGCGGGTCATCGCATCCATCATTTGATAGCCGGGCGAGAATTCCATGCTGCCCGGCTTGATCATGCGGTCCAGCCAGCTCGGCTTCAGCAGCGAATAGCGCGTGGTTTCCGATACGCCCTCCCAGAAGCGGCGCAATTCGCTGCGCGCCGTGGCCGCGCCGCCCACGGCCAGGCCATGGGCCAGCACGGCGGCATTCATCGCCCCGGCCGAGGTGCCGACGATGCCTTCGATCTCGAAGCAATCGGCTTCCAGCAAGCGATCCAGCACGCCCCAGGCGAAAGCGCCATGGCTGCCGCCGCCTTGCAGGGCAAGATTGATCGGTTTGCGGTTAGACGCTTTTGCTTTCGCCATGGCACACCCCCGCCGCCCATGGCAGAATGGGCGCATGAGCGAAACTATGCTTATTTTCGACCGCTCCGCCAAGCGGCTTCATCGCATCCGCGCTGCCCGCCGCTTCGCCGAGCATGATTTTCTGCATCGCGAAATCGCCGAAAGGCTGCTCGACCGCTTGGCCGATATCCGCCGGGAATTCCCCTTGGCGCTGCTTCAGGGCGGCGCGGCGGATTGGCTAAGTCCTTTGTTGGCGGGGCGTTTCGGCATCCGGCGGGTGGTCGGAATGGATATGGCCGGGCGCGGCCAGGCGTTGGTGGCCGACGAGGATTTGCTGCCGCTGGCGGAAGGCCGCTTCGATCTCGCGCTTTGCCTGCTGAATCTGCATTGGGTGAACGACCTGCCGGGGGCGCTGGTGCAATTGCGCCGGGCGCTGAAGCCCGATGGCCTGCTGCTGGCCGCCCTGTTCGGCGGCGAAACCCTGACCGAATTGCGCCAGGCTTGGCTGGCGGCGGAAAGCGAATTGGAGGGCGGCGCCGGCCCGCATGTCTCGCCCATGGTGGCCACATACGATGGCGCGGCCTTGTTGCAGCGGGTGGGCTTCGCGCTGCCGGTGGCCGATGCCGAACGCATCACCGTTACCTTCCCCGATCCTTTCGCGCTGCTGCGCGATCTGCGCGGCATGGGCGAGGCCAATGCGCTGATCGGCCGCCGCAAGGGCTTCACGCGCCGCGCCACCTTGTTTCGCATGGCGGAGATTTACGCTCAGCGTTTCGGCCTGCCCGATGGCCGCATCCCGGCCACGTTCGAAGTGGTGATGCTCACCGGCTGGAGCCCCGATGCCAGCCAGCAGAAACCGCTGCGCCCCGGCGAAGCCAAACTGCGGCTGGCCGATGCGCTGGGTACGACGGAGCACAAGGCTTAAAGCAAATCCCGCAGCATCGCCACCAGCGGCACATCGGCGGGCGGCATGGGCAATTCGCCCATCTTCACCGGGCGCACCCATTTCATCGCCTGGCCCTCGCGCGGGCGCGGCTGGCCGCTCCAGCGTCGGCAGACATAGAGTGGCATCAGCAGGTGGAAATCCTCGTAAGAGTGGCTGGCGAAGGTGTAAGGCGCCAGGCAGGCCGCGCTGATATCGAGATCGAGTTCCTCGCGCAATTCGCGCAGCAGCGCGGCTTCCGGGGCTTCGTTCGGCTCGACTTTGCCGCCGGGAAATTCCCACATGCCGGCCAGCTTCTTGCCCTCGGGGCGCTGGGTCAGCAGCACGCGGCCATCATTGTCCACCAGCGCCACGGCCACCACCAGCAGCACGGGCTTGGGCTGCAGCAGGGCGGTGGCGTCGCCCGGGCAGAGCGGATCGCCGTCAGCTTCGGTAGTCGGCATTGATGTCGATATAGCCATGGGTCAGGTCGCAGGTCCAAACCACCGCCTTGCCCTTGCCGACGCCCACATCCACGCCGATGCGCACATCGTTGGATTTGAAATGCGCGGTGGCGGCGGCTTCGTCATGATCGGGGCGCACCATGCCGCGCGCGGTGACGGCGCGGTCGCCCAGCTTCACCACCAGCTTGTCGCGGTCGGCCGGTTCGCCGGATTTGCCCACCGCCATCACGATGCGGCCCCAATTGGCATCGGCCCCGGCAATCGCGGTTTTCACCAGCGGCGAATTGGCGATGGCGCGGGCGATCACCCGCGCCGAGGCATCGCTGCGCGCGCCGCTGACCGAAACGGTGACGAATTTCTGCGCGCCTTCGCCATCCTTGGCCACCAACTGCGCCAGTTCGGCCATCACGGCGGTGAGCGCCTTGCGGAAATCCGCCAGGCGCTTGTCGGCGGCCTTCACATGCGGCGTGTTGCCGGCCTTGCCGGTGGCGAACAGCAGCACGGTGTCGGAGGTGGAGGTATCGCCATCCACCGTCAGGCAATTGAAGCTCTGATTATTGGCGGCTTTCAGGATGGCTTGCAGGGTATCCGCCGGCAGCTTGGCGTCGGTCACCAGAAAGGCCAGCATGGTGGCCATGTCGGGCGCGATCATGCCCGAACCCTTGGCGATGCCGTTGATGGTCACCAGCTTGCCGTCGATGCGGCATTGCGCGGTGGCCAGTTTGGGGAAGGTGTCGGTGGTCATGATGGCGCGGGCGGCGTGGGCCCAATTGTCGCCGATCAGCGTCTTCTGCATCGCGGGCATCTGCGTCACGATTTTTTCCGCCGGCAGAATCTGGCCGATCACGCCGGTGGAGGCCAGGAAGATTTCACTAGGCTTGGCGTTCAGCGCCTTGGCCGCGCCGGCGGCGGTGGCCTTGGTGGCATCCGTTCCCGCCTTGCCGGTGAATACATTGGCAATGCCGGCATTCACCACCAGGCCGCGCGCCGCCCCGCCCGGCAGTTGCTTGCGGCACCAATCCACCGGCGCGCCCGGCATGGACGAGCGGGTGAACAGGCCGGCCACATGCGTGCCGCTGGCGAATTCCATCAGCAGCAGGTCGTCGCGGCCCTTGTAGCGCATGCCGGAATGGCCGGCGGCGAGCCGCGCGCCGGCAATGGCGGGCAGCTTGGGTTCCTGCTTGGGGGCGAGCGGCGATACGGGATGAGCGGCCATGGCGGCTACTCCATGATGATGGCGGTTGTTATTTCTTCGGGGCGATGGTGGGCAGCTGGCCGGCCGGCTTGGGCTGCTCGATCTGTTCGATCTTGGCGTTCTTGCGCAGATCGGCCAGGGTCGAGTCCACGATCTCGCGGGTCAGCAGCTCGCGGATATCGTCGATCACTTCGGCCAGCGCCGGCGGCGGCGCCACGCGGCGGGCTTCCACCTTGATCACATGCCAGCCGAATTGCGACTTCACCGGCTTGGGGCTGACCTGGCCGGCTTGCAGCGCGAAGGCGGCTTCGGCGAATTCCGGCACCATCTGCTCCTTGGTGAAGAAGCCGAGATCGCCGCCGGTGGCCGCCGTGGGCCCGGTCGAGCGCTTCTTCGACACTTCGGCGAAATCCGTGCCCTTGCGCACTTCCTCCAGCGCCGCCAGCGCATCGGCTTCGTTGGCGGTGAGGATATGGCGGGCATGCACCTCGTCGCGCGGCGGCTGGCTTTTCAGCAGCTCGTCGTAGCGCGCCTTGACGCGGGCTTCGGTCATTTCCTTGTCCAGCGCCTTTTCCAGGAAAGCCTGCTGCAGCACCTGCTCGCGGGCCGCGCGCAATTGCGCCTGCACCTTCGGATCGTCGCCCAGCTTGGCCTTCTCGGCCGCCTCGCCGATCAGCTTGCGCGAAATCATCTCGTTCACCAGCGCCGGGAAGATCGCATCCAGCGGCATCTGCTGCATCTGCGGCGGCAGGGTGGCGTAAACCGCTTCCACATCGGCGCGGGTGATCGGCTGGGCGTTCACGCGGGCCACCACCGGGCTTGCCGGCGCGGCAGCGGCGGCCGGCGCCTTCTGGGCCGGCGCCTTTTGGGCGGTCTGAGCTTGGGCCTGGGCCTGAACCATGGCGGGCAGCGCCAAGCTGGCCAGCAGGAGGGCGGCGTAAGTAAGGCGGTTGGACACGGGTTGTCTCTTCATGCGGGAGGGAAAACGGCGGCCAGCATAGACTTTTCCCGATTGGCAGCAAGCCGCCAGAGTTAACTTTTGCGTTGGTTGCCGGCTGCCGTCTTGCCGGCGCTTTGGGCGCGCAAAGCGGCGATTTCGCCGCGCAATTCGGCAATCAGATCGCCGGCGGCGGCAAGATGGCGGCTTTCCGCTTCCAGCACGATTTCGAAGGCGCGGCATTTCAGGCCTTGTTTATCCAGCTTGGCCGCGCCATCCGGGCCCAGGCCGGCATCGCAGACGATGTCGATCAGCCGGTCGATGGCATGCAGCCGGCCCCAGAGGTAATCGTTCTCGCGATGTTGGCGGCTGAAGAAGGCGCCGAAGCGGCCGAAATTGATGCCCTTGAGAGTGTTGCCGCTGCGGATCGCCACGGCGTCTTCCGGGCTGATGCGGTCGATGCGGATTTCGTTGAACTCGCCAAGGTCGCGCCAATTGGTGATGGTGAAGGTCAGAACGTCCCAGAAGGCGAAGCCGATATAGCCATCCAGCAATTCGCGGCGGCCGTCCGGGCTCCATTGTTCGGGATTCATCCGGGCGAATAGCGCATCCAGCCGGTTGGTGGCGGCGTTCAGCGCCAGATCATGCCCCAGGCTTTCCACCGCCGCGTCGATGCGGTCGAGATTGGCGTCGGCGAAGTCGGCGGCGTCGCGGGCAAGCTGTTCGGGGTCTTGCGGGGCGATGCGGCGATAGAACAGCGTGGCCACGGCGCGGGCGGTTTCGGCGCTCAGATAGGTCGAGCCGTCATGCCGGCGCAATTGCTCCAACTCGTTGTAGAGCGCGCGCTTCATGTTGTCCAAGGCGCTGGGCAGCAGGCCGGGATGGCCGGGTTCGCCCACCTTGCCGTAAAGCAGGTTCAGCCTTTGCAGCAGAAAGCGCAGGCGGCGCTGGCGGAAGGATACGTCGAAATCCAGCAGGAAGCGCACCCAGGGCGGCAGGCCTTCGCGGCTCGGCTCCAACGCGGGGCGGGCGAAGCTGGCCGCCGTGTGGCAGACCTGGCGCACCTTGGCCCAGCGGGTGATGACATGGCCGATCCAGGTGGCTTCCACCGAACGCGGCCGATGCTCGCACACCGCGATGAATTGCTTGGCGATGAAATCCTGCACCGCGCCCAGCTTGAGGCGGATATAGCCTTCATAGGCGAAGCCCGCATCATGCGCGGCGCGCGAGGAGGCCGCCAGCCGCCAGGCGCGGATCTGTTCTTCGCTCAGCGCGGTTCCGCTGCGCATCGCCGCCGGCGCATGCTCATCCAGCAGGCGGGCGATCTGCGGTTGGGTAGCGTCGATGATGTCGCGCAGATAGCGCACGCGTTCATTGAACTGGCTGACCCAGACCAGTTCGTCGGAAATCGGTTCGTTGCGCGGAATATCCGACAGCGCGCCTTTCAGGGTGCGGAAAAAGCCCGGCACGCGGCCGGTGGGCGGCGGCGGCGGGCGCATCGGCGCCGGATCTATATAGACAAGCCGGCGATCCACCTGGCGATAGGCCGGCCGGCCGCGTATCGCCTTCACGGCGGCATCGAAGGGCTTGTTGTTCAGCACGCCGCCATCGACGAAGGACGTAAGCGTGGGGTCCAGCCCGGCGGCGAGATAATCGCCGAAA
>JAYSEE010000037.1:0-17916 GCA_041914045.1 Ferrovibrio sp.
GCCGGGATATTGGTATGCAGCCGGGCCAAGCCGACGGCGGCATTGGCTTCGTCGGCGGTGCCATAGGCGTCCACGCGGATATGATATTTCGCCACCCGCTCGCCATCGCCCAGCGAGGTCTGGCCCTTGTCGCCGCCGCGGGTATAGATGCGGTCCAGCTTCACCATGGTTTTACTCCGCGGATATCAGCGGCCCAACAACAGGCCGGCTATGGCAATCAGGATGATGGCGATGAATTGCAGCAGGATGCGCCAGCGCATCAGCAGATTCGAATACGAGCGGTTGAACCGCCCGCCGCGAAACAGGGCGAAAATCCCCACGCAGAGCACCAGGAAGGTGGCCACCATGAAGAAGGGGATCAGGATATGAACGAAATCGCGCATGGCGGCAGGATATAGCCTTCGCCGCGCCGGGTCCAATAGCCCGGGCCGTCAGAAATGCCGCAGGGCCTTGATCCTTTGCCCGGCATCCGTTCAAGTGACGGCATGACCGAGATAAACCGTTCCGCAATCGCCGAAACCGCCGCCCGTACGCGGGCGCATCTGCGCCGCACCCCGGTGATCCGCATCGACCCGGCGGATTTCGGTCTGCCGGCCAGTTGCCGCCTTGATCTCAAGCTGGAAGCCTTGCAGCATTCCGGCTCGTTCAAGGCGCGCGGCGCTTTCGCCAATCTGCTCGCCGATCGGCCGGGGCGCCCAGTCGGCCCCGCCGGAGTGGCGGTCGGCCCCGCCGGGGTAGTGGCGGCCTCAGGCGGCAATCACGGCGCGGCGGTGGCCTATGCGGCTATGCGGCTCGGCATCAAGGCCACCATCTTCGTGCCCACCGTATCCTCGCCGATCAAGATGCGCCGCATCCGCGATTACGGCGCCGATCTGCGGGTGGTGGGCGAGCGCTATGCCGATGCGCTGGCCGCCTCGGAAGCCTGGCGGGCGGAAAGCGGCGCGCTGCCGGTGCATGCCTATGACCAGGTCGAAACCCTGCTTGGCCAGGGCGGCGTCGGCCTGGAATGCGAGGAGCAATTGCCCGATCTCGACACCTTGCTGGTGGCGGTGGGCGGCGGCGGGCTGATCGGCGGCATCGCCGCCTGGTATGCCGGGCGGGTGAAGCTGGTGGCGGTGGAGCCGGAGGCCGCGCCCAGCCTGCATGCCGCGCTGGCGGCCGGCCGGCCGGTGGATGTGGCGGTCGGCGGTCTGGCGGCGGATTCGCTGGGGGCCAAGCGAGTGGGGGAATTGATGTTTCCGCTGGCGCAGCTTTATGTGGCGCAAAGTCTGCTGCTACCAGACGATGCCATTGCGGCTGCTCAGCGCGCGCTCTGGGATCGGTTGCGTCTGGTGATCGAGCCGGGCGGCGCCGCAGCGCTGGCGGCTTTGCTGAGCGGCGCTTATCGTCCTGCGGAAAATGAAAAAATCGGCGTGCTGGTTTGCGGCGCCAACCCGGCCGATCTGGATTTCACCCGCGCCCCGGAATAAATTGCGGCCATGGTCGGTATTGGCGGCAAGACATACAGCAAGTCGGAGATCGAAAGCCTTTTGCAGGCGATGGATCGGCAAACCAAGCGCGCCGCCAAGAAAGCCGAAGGCGCCATCGAGCGCATCACCAAATCTTCCTTCGAGCCCTATTACGAATATCGGGAATCGCTGACCGAGATCGAAGGCGTGCTGGTGCTGATCGAGGATCGCATGGCGCATGCCGACGCCAAGGCCCGCGCCCAGCTTGCCGAATACCATTCCAGCCTGGTGGCGGGCCTGCTGCGCATGAAGATCGACGTTATCCTGCGGGTGTTTCCGGCGCTGGAGATCGCCGCCACCTTGCCGATCGGCGCGCAGAAGGTTTTCCTCGCCACGCTTTGGGAATTGAAGGAAACCGTTTCCCGCATCGACCGGCAGGATATGAGTCATCTGCTCAACGAAGACGCGCGCAAGCGCCTGCTGGTGGCGGAAACCATTTTGGGCGATGTGGCCCAGCGCGCCCCGGCCTTGCTGGAACTGGCCGAGAAGCACGCCAATAAGACGTAGCGTCTATTTCTCGTGGTATTGATGATTGTAGAACATGCGATGCGCGGTCTGCGTCATCGCCACCGCCTGTTTGCGGATTAGTTCCGGCGCGTCCTTGGCGGGTTCCAGCTGATAGGGGCCGGTCTTCATCGTATAGCTGCGGATATCGCCCTTGGGCGTCAGCACCACGGCATGCTTGCCGTCGCCCACCGCCACGTCGAAATTATGCGCCATGGCGATGCGGCCGCCGCCTTCCGGCACGCGGCGCAGATCCACGCCGAAAAACGGGCTGTCGTAGCTCAGGCCCAGGATGCCCATGATGGTGGGCGTCACATCCAGGCTGGAGCCCAGCACCGGATTGCGCGCGGCCGCAAGATGCTTGGGCGCCAGGAACAGCAGCGGCACCCGGAAGGCCTGCACCGGAATCTGCGCCGCGCCCCATACTTTCGGGCCATGATCGCCGATCATCACGAACAGCGTATCGTCGAACCACGGTTTATTGCGCGCCGCGTCGATGAACTGGCCCAGCGCCCAATCGGCATAGGCGGCGGAATTGTCGCGTTCGTTCGGCGAGGGTTTCTGCGCGATGCGGCCATCCGGATACAGGAAGGGCCGGTGATTGGTCACGGTCAGCATCGAGAACAGGAACGGCCCCGGCTGCGCCGCCATGGCGTCGATGCGGTCCAGCCCTTCCTTGAACAGATATTCGTCGGCCACGCCCCAGATGGTCTTGAAGCTGCGATCCTTGATGTCGTTCTGTCCCAGTACGCTGTCGAAGCCGATGCTTTCCCAGAAATGCCCCATATTGTCGAAGCTGGTGGGGCCGCCATAAAGGAATTGCGTGCGATAGCCCTGGCTTTTCAGCAGGGCGGGCAGCGAATGCATGTATTCCGAACCGGCGCGCCGCGCCGTGGAGATGCCGGGGATCGGCGCGAAGGATGTGAACACCGCTTCCAGCGCGCGCACGGTGCGGTCGCCGGTGGCGTAGATATTGGTGAAGATCAGGCCGTCCTGCGCCAGCCGGTGCCAGTTGGGCGAAACGGTGCGGTAATAGTCGCGCTGCTTTTCCTGGAACACATCCTCGAAATAGACCGAGCCGAAGCTCTCTTCCAGGATCAGCACCACGTTCAGCTTCTTGGCCGGCGCCGGGCCGTTATCCACGCGGCGCAGCAGGCTGCGGGCGTCGGCCGGCGCCAGCGGCGCGGTGTTGTCCTGCCGCACCATCGCCTTCACCAGCGGCAAGGCTTCGGCTTCCGGCAGACCTGCATAGACGCCGTCATATTGGCTGTCGTTGGTCAGGGCGGCGCGCAACAGGCTGTGCATGCCGTTGATCGCCAGTTCGTTCACCGTGCGCTCGGCGGCTGGCTCGAATGGTCCCAGCGCCATGGCGGGCAGCGCCGCCAGCAGGGCTATCGCGCCGGCGCGCAGGGCGGTTTTCCATTCGCCGATGGCGCGCGGCGCGGTCAGCGCCCGTTGCAGTCTGGGCCGCAGCAGCAGGTAGATGCCCAATGCCGCGATGGCGATCGGCGGCAGGTAGATGCGTAGATCGAAGCTTTCGCGGATATTGCCGATCACTTCCTTGGGGAAGATCAGGTAATAGACCGCGATGCCGTTGAAGCGGCTGTTGAACTCGTTCCAGAAAAACACTTCCGCCACGGCGCTGAACACGGCCACGCCGGTCAGCACCAGCAACAGGCCATGCGCCAGCCAGCGGCCGATCCGCCAATCCAGCGGCCGGGCCAGCAGATACAGCCCAGCCAGGAAAGGCAGGCCCAGCAGCAGGGCGGAGGCCAGATCGTCCAGCAATCCGGCCGGCCAGGCGCTCAGGATCGAAAGCGCGCTTTCCGGGGCATCCAGCGCGATCCAGATCGACAGCGTCAGCCGGGTGAGGGCCGCGATGGCGATGAAAACCAGAATGCAGGCGAGCCAGAGCCGGATGCGCGGCGCGGAAAATCCGACCGAGCCGGCAAGGGTGTGCTGATAGGGCATTGGAGGCGCGTCTCCCGAAACTATGTTGCCCGGGTACGACAGGGCGCATGAATGGCGCCTGAACGCCTGCCCATCGTGGCTTATTTTTCACTAACGGCCGGAAGCTTGAGGGAAGGGCTGCGGCAAAATATCTCAACCCGGCCCCCGTCCGGCCATTGCGGCGCGGGGGGCAGCCGGGCTACAAGGGCGGCGGGCCACGCCCCCCCAACGGGGCGCTTGCTATCTGGAAGGATAGAAACATGACCAAGCCTGCCGCGCGTACCCCCGATATCAAACCGGCCGTCGCGCATTTCTCCTCCGGCCCCTGCGCCAAGCGCCCTGGCTGGACCCCCGAAATTCTGAAAAACGCCCTGCTGGGCCGTTCGCACCGCTCCAAGGAAGGCAAGGCCCGCCTTGTCGAGGCGATCGAGCTGCATCGTCAGGTGCTGGGCATTCCCGCCGATTACCGCATCGGCATCGTGCCGGCTTCCGATACCGGCGCGGTGGAAATGGCGCTGTGGTCGCTGCTCGGCCCGCGCGGCATCGACGTGCTGGCCTGGGAAAGCTTCGGCTCCGGTTGGGCCGGCGATATCACCAAGGAACTCAAGCTCAAGGATGTGCGCACGCTGAAGGCCGGCTATGGCGCGCTGCCCGATCTTACTCAGGTGGATTGGACCCGCGACGTGGTCTTCACCTGGAACGGCACCACCTCGGGCGTGAAGGTGCCCAACGGCGACTGGATCAAGGCCGACCGTGAAGGTCTGGCGATCTGCGACGCCACCTCCGCCGTGTTCGCCATGGATCTGCCGTGGAACAAGCTGGATGTGGTCACCTGGTCCTGGCAGAAGGCCACCGGCGGCGAAGCGGCGCATGGCATGATCGTGCTTAGCCCGCGCGCCGTACAGCGCCTGGAAACCTATACGCCGGCCTGGCCGCTGCCGAAGATTTTCCGCATGGCCAAGGATGGCAAGCTCTCGGAAGGCATCTTCAAGGGCGAGACCATCAACACGCCCTCCATGCTCTGCGTGGAAGACATCATCGACGCCCTGAAATGGGGCCAGTCGATCGGCGGTCTGGCCGGCATGAAGGCGCGTTCGGAAGCCAATCTGAAGGTGCTGGCCGATTGGGTCGCGAAAAGCGATTGGGCCGGCTTCCTCTGCGCCGATCCGGCCGCGCGCTCCAACACCTCGATCTGCCTCAAGATCGTCGATCCCTGGTTCACCGCGCTCGGCGAAAAGGATCAGGAAGCCGCCGCCAAGCAGGTGGCCTCGGTGCTGGAGAAGGAAGGCGTGGCGCTGGATATCGGCGCTTATCGCGATGCCCCTCCGGGCCTGCGCATCTGGGGCGGCGCCACGGTCGAGACTTCCGACATCCAGGCGCTCACGCCCTGGCTCGATTGGGCCTTCGCCCAGGTCAAGGCCGGCTTCAAGCCCGCCGCTTGATCCGACCGTTTTTCCGGCGGGCGTGCCGATACGCCCGCCGTTTCCCCCGATATACACGCTACATCCAGAAGGAACACCGCCATGGTGAAGGTTCTGATTTCCGATGAATTGAGCCCCGCTGCCGTCGATATCTTCAAGGCGCGCGGCATCGAGGTCGACCAGAAAGTCGGCCTGAAGCCCGAAGAGCTGATCGCCATCATCGGCGACTACGATGGCCTGGCGATCCGCTCGGCCACCAAGGTGACGCCCAAGGTGCTGGAAGCCGCCGCCAAGCTGAAGGTCGTCGGCCGCGCCGGCATCGGCGTGGATAACGTCGATATCCCCGCCGCCACCGCGCGCGGCGTCTGCGTGATGAACACGCCGTTCGGCAATTCCATCACCACCGCCGAACATGCCATCGCAATGATGATGGCTTTGGCCCGCGAAATTCCTCAGGCCGACCGTTCCACCCATGCCGGCAAGTGGGAGAAGAACCGCTTCATGGGCGTGGAGCTTTACGGCAAGACGCTCGGCCTGATCGGCTGCGGCAATATCGGCTCCATCGTGGCCGACCGCGCCCAGGGCCTGAAGATGAAAGTGATCGGCTACGATCCCTTCCTCACGCCTGAACGCGCCGCCACGCTGGGCATCGAGAAGGTGGAGCTGGCCGACCTGCTGGCGCGCGCCGATTTCATCACCCTGCATACGCCGCTGACCGAGCAGACCAAGAATATCCTGGATGCCAAGGCCCTGGCCAAGTGCAAGAAGGGCGTGCGCATCGTCAATTGCGCCCGCGGCGGACTGGTGGATGAAGCCGCCCTGAAGGAAGCCTTGGATTCCGGCCAGGTCGCCGGCGCCGCATTCGACGTGTTCGTCACCGAACCGGCGAAGGAAAACGTGCTGTTCAACCATCCGCGCTTCATCGCCACGCCGCATCTGGGCGCTTCCACCAACGAAGCGCAGGAGAATGTGGCCCTACAGGTGGCCGAGCAGATTTCCGATTATCTGCTCACCGGCGCCGTCACCAATGCGCTCAACATGCCCAGCGTCTCCGCCGAGGATGCGCCGAAGCTGCGCCCCTATATGAAGCTGGCAGGCCAGTTGGGCAGTTTCGTGGGCCAGTTGGCCGAGGCCAATCTCACCAAGGTGACGATTGAATACGAAGGCCATGCCGCCACGCTGAATACCCGGCCGCTTACCGCCATCGTGCTGGAAGGCCTGTTGCGCCGCCAGCTGTCCAGCGTCAACATGGTCAATGCCCCGCTGGTGGCCAAGGAGCGCAATATCGAGGTGTCGGAAGTGAAGCATGATCGCGAGGGCGATTACGCCACGCTGATCCGCGTCACCATCCATGCCGACAAGGTGCGGCATCTCTCGGGCACGTTGTTCGCCAACAAGAATCCGCGCGTAGTGGAGATCAAGGGCATTGATATCGACGCCGAACTCGGCCCGAACATGCTCTACGTCACCAACGAGGACAAGCCGGGCTTCATCGGCCGGCTGGGCAGCCTGCTGGGCGATGCCGGCATCAATATCGCCACCTTCCATCTCGGCCGCGCCGCCAAGGGCCAGGAAGCCATCTGCCTCGTGGAAGTGGATGGTCCGATCCCGGCCGAAGTGGCCGCCAAGGTGAAGGAAATCCCCGGCGTGCGGCAGGCTACTCCGCTGCAATTCTGAAGCTTTACGAAGTCGGCGAGGCGGGCCAGACTGGCGGCGGTTTCCTTCACGGAGTCGCTGCCATGGTCCGCCTCGCTCGTTTTCTACCTGTGTTTTTGCTGCCCCTGCTGCTGGCCGCCTGCGGCCCCGATAGCAGCGAACAGGTGCTCAAGAAAGCCGAGAAGGCGGGCAACAAGGCCGAGTTGGAAAAGGCCATCGGCCGGCCCAGCGAAATCTCCAAGCTTGGTCCGATCGAGCAATGGACCTACAAGACCAAGGATGGGCAGGTCACCTTCACCATCACCGGCGACAAGGTGGCGCTGACCACCGGCGGCACGAAGAAATAGCTTATCCGGCAATCGCCGGATAATTGCGCCCGCCGAAAATCGCGCTGCCGACGCGGATATCGGTGGCGCCGAATTCCACCGCCGTCTCGTAATCGCCGCTCATGCCCATGCTGAGGCGTTGCAGCCCGTTGCGCTTGGCGATCTTGGCCAGCAGGGCGAAATGCGGCGCCGGTTCTTCGTCGGCGGGCGGGATGCACATCAGGCCCACGATGGGCAGGCCCAGGCGGTCGCGGCAATCAATGATGAAGGCATCGGCCTCCAGCGGCATGCAGCCGGCCTTTTGCGGCTCTTCCCCGGTATTCACCTGGATATAGCAGGGCAGTCGGCGGCTGGATTTCTCGAATTCCTTGGCCAGTTCCTCGGCCAGCTTGGCGCGGTCCAGCGTATGGATCACGTCGAAATACGCCACGGCCTGCTTCACTTTGTTGGTTTGCAGCGGGCCGATCAGATGCAGCACCAAGTCGGGATGCTTTTCGCGCAGGGCCGGGTATTTCGCTATTGCCTCCTGCACGCGGTTCTCGCCGAAATGGCGCTGGCCGGCGGCGAGCGCTTCCGCCACCGCTTCGGCGGGAAAGGTCTTCGCCACGGCGATCAGGTTGGCCTGGCCGATATGGCCGCGGATTTCGGCCAGGGCGTCGGCGATGCTTTTCGGCGAGGGTTCGGTCATGGCACTCTATACGGATGCGAAAACGCGCGACCCTAACAAGCCGTGGCGTCGGACGAAAGCCTTCGACCAAGGGCTCTCTGCGCTCCTGGCCGACCCGCTGGCTGTTCACCGATGCCGCGCGCTTGCCCGACCCGTTGCCGGCGATTGCGGCGCTGCCGCGCGGCACGGGCGTGGTGCTGCGCCATTATGGCGTGGCGGGACGGGATAAGCTGATTGCTGATGCAGCCAGGCTTTGCCGGGCGCGCGGGCTGCTGTTGCTGGTGGCCGGGATTGGGCATTTGCCGCAAGGCCTGGTTCGGCCAGGAAGTGAGCCGCTTACGGCCGCGGCCCATGATGCCGCCGCCATCGTCGGGGCTTGGCGGGCAGGAGCGGCCGGCGTGTTCATCTCGCCGGTCTTTGCCACAAGCAGCCATCCCGGCGCCGCGCCGCTCGGCCCGGTGCGCTTCGCCATATTGCTGCGTCTGGCCAGGCGATACGGCTTGGCGGTTTTTGCCCTTGGCGGCTTGGATGAGCGATCCTGGCGTCGGTTGCGGCCTATGCGGCCGCATGGCTACGGCGCCATCGGCGCTTTTCTGCGCGCATAAAAAAACCGCCGCGGCATTGCTGCCGCGGCGGCCTGTGGGAAACCCCGGGAAGGGGTTAACTTAGAAAGCGCCTAACCTGACTTAGAAAGCGTAGGTGTAGCCCACCGAGAAGATCGCGCGAGCATCGCAGAGATCCTTGGCAGCGCCGCCGCCAAAGCACTCGCTGGCCTTCAGGTCGGTGTCGACATACTGCACGCCGACATCAATGCCGAAGAAGGTGGCGAACAGGCCGACATTCCAGTCCTTGTAATCGGGGGTGCCGAACACGGCATTCTTGTCGATGTTCTGCTTGCCGATATTGGCCAGGATGCGGGTGTCGTAGGGGATGAACGACAGCGGCACCTTCACGCCGGCATAGTAGTAAGCCGCGTCGCCGGAATTGCCGAAGTAGTTGGTGCTGTAGTTGATGCCGACGGTCGGGATCACGAAGCCGAAATCGTAGTTCAACGCAGCGGCGACTTCGCGGTAATCGTAATTCAGGTTCTTGGTGGCGCCCGGATAGTTGTACAGGATGTACTTCACATCGTAGCCAACGCCAGCCACCGCGCCGCGGAAACCGACGGTGAAGTCGATTTCGGCATGCGCGCCGTCATCCACGTTCGGGATGAAATCGACATTGCTGCCCCACAGGCTGACATAGCCGGTGAAGTAGTCGTTGACCTTCATCGCGCCTTCGACGCCGAGCTGCAGAGCCGGATTGTTGTCCGTCTGGCTGATGCCGCGGAAGCTGTAATCCGAAACCGCGGCGGCGGTCGCGGTCACGTCAATGGACTTCTTGTCCTGAGCGAGCGCCGGGCCGGCAAACAGGGCAGCGGCGAGCGCAACACCCAAAATCTTCTTTTGCATGAGGGAGACCTCCAGTGACTTTTCCCGACGCGGAATAAATCAAATTCTTGCACCAGTAACAAATACTTGCGTATTGATTGGTGTTGGTTGTGTTTGGGCTGTTGCGGGAATGTCACGTTTGCGTAAAGAAATAGCCAGACTGGTTATTTTGTAGGCAAATTAGGCGGCTTTCCATTGAGTCTGACAGCCCGATTTCTGTGCGGAAACCGCTAATAATAAGAGGATTGCATGCAAGAAGCTCTGGTGCAGGTTGAGACTCGGGCGAATATCCGTGTCCTCAAACTCAATCAGCCTGAACGGCGCAACGCCCTGTCGCTGGAATTGCGGGCCGAGTTGATCGACGCGGTTGAGGCTGCCCTGGCGGATAGCGAGATCCGCGCCCTGGTTTTGACCGGCAATGGGGGCGTGTTCTGTGCTGGCGGCGATCTATCCTCGATGCGGGGGGCCACATCTTATTCCGGCCGCGAACGGCTTCGGCGCTTGCATAAGCTGGCCCGGCTGCTCACCGATGGCGGCAAGCCGGTGGTGGCGGCGGTGGAAGGCTATGCCTATGGCGCCGGATTGTCGTTGGCCTTGCTGTGCGATCAGGTTGTGGCTTCCGAGACGGCGCAATTCTGCGCCTCTTTCACCCGCGTCGGGTTGATGGCCGATCTGGCCGCCTTGTGGAGCGTACCGCAGCGGGTGAATGCCGGCTGGACCCGGCGCATCCTCATGCTGGCCGAGGAAGTGGATGCCGCCACCGCCGGCAGGATCGGCTTGGTAGACGAAGTGGCGCCGGGGGGGGCGGCGCTGGATCGGGCGTTGGAGCTTGCGGCCCGTTTCGCCGTCGGCGCGCCGGTCGCCATGGCAATGACCAAACACGCCCTGGCGCGCGGGCCGCAGCCTTTGCAGCCGCTGCTCGACATGGAGGCGGACTTGCAGGGCGTGCTGTTCGGCACCGAGGATTTGGCCGAGGGCTGCGATGCCTTCCTGGGCAAGCGCAAGCCGGTTTTCAAAGGGCGCTGAGTTTTGCCGGGGACTGAGCTTTTCCAGGCCCGCGCCGGACGGAGATTTACGGGAGGTTACGTTGCGTCGCCATCTATGCCCGCCGGGCTGCGCCTTGCAGTCCGCGGGGCGGATTCATAGACTGGCGGCAATATAAGACCTTAAGATTCCGGGGAGGGAACAATGCTTGGCTTGATGCAGGATCGTCCGCTGTTGATTTCGTCGCTGATCGAATTCGCGGCGCTTTATCATGGCAATACCGAGATCGTTTCCCGCTCCGTCGAGGGGCCGATCCACCGCTACACCTATAAGGATCTGGCGCGGCGTTCGAAGCAGCTGGCCAATGCGCTCACCCGGCTAGGCGTGAAGCTCGGCGACCGGGTCGGCACCCTGGCCTGGAACACCTACCGGCATTTCGAATTGTATTACGGCGTGTCGGGCATGGGCGCGGTGCTGCACACCGTCAATCCCCGCCTGTTCCCCGAACAGATCGACTATATCGTCAATCATGCCGAGGACAGCTATCTGTTCTTCGACATCACCTTCGCCCCGCTGGTGGAGAAGCTGGCTTCCCAGCTCAAGACCGTGAAGGGCTTCGTGGCGATGACCGACCGCGCGCATATGCCTAAGGACAGCAAGATTCCGAATCTGCTGTGCTACGAAGATCTGATCGGCGCCGAGAGCGGCGAATTCGACTGGCCGGTCTTCGACGAGCAGACCGCGTCCTCGCTCTGCTACACCTCGGGCACCACCGGCAATCCCAAGGGCGTGCTGTATTCGCATCGCTCCACCGTGCTGCATTCCTATGTGGTGTGCCAGCGCGACGGACTCAATCTCGGCTCCGACGACAGCGTGCTGGTGATCGTGCCGCTGTTCCACGCCAATGCCTGGGGCGTGCCTTACGGCGCCTGCATGAGCGGCGCCAAGCTGGTCTTCCCCGGCCCGGCGCTGGACGGCAAGAGCGTGTATGAATTGCTGCGCGACGAGAAATGCAATTTCTCGCTCGGCGTGCCTACCGTTTGGCTCGCTTTCTTCCAGCATGTCGACGCCAATAAAGACCTCGATGTGAAGAAGGATATCCTGCTGCAGCGCGTGGTGATCGGCGGCTCGGCGGCGCCGCGCGCGATGATCGAGCGTTTCGCCAAGCAGATGAACTGTTTCGTCATCCATGCCTGGGGCATGACCGAGATGTCGCCGCTCGGCACCACCGGCAATCTGCTGAAGAAGCATAACGACCTGGCGCTCGACAAGCGCGTGGATGTCCAATCCAAGCAAGGCCGCACGGTTTTCGGCGTCGAGATCAAGATCACCGACGACGAAGGCAACGAATTGCCGCGCGATGGCGTGGCTTTCGGCAATGTGAAGGTGCGCGGCCCTTGGATCACCAAGGGCTATTTCAGGGGCGAGGGCGGCAATGTGCTGGATGCCGACGGCTTCTTCACCACCGGCGATGTCGCCACGCTGGACCCCGACGGCTATATGCAGATCACCGACCGTTCGAAGGATGTGATCAAATCCGGCGGCGAGTGGATTTCCTCCATTGATCTCGAGAATGCCGCCGTCGGCCATCCGGCGATTCAGGAAGCCGCCGTGATCGGCGTGTTCCATGCCAAGTGGCAGGAACGCCCGCTCTTGCTGGCGATCAAGAAGGCCGGCCAGGAGGTGAGCAAGGAAGAGCTGATGACCTTCCTGGAAGACAAGGTGGCGAAATGGTGGATGCCCGACGACGTGGTGTTCGTCAGCGAATTGCCGCATACTGCCACCGGCAAGCTGCTGAAGACCAAATTGCGCGAGCAATTCAAGGATCATAAGCTGCCCACGCCCGGCGCTTGAATCTTGAAGCATCGGGTGTTTGCTCGGAGCATGATCGGATGATGCATCGCCTGCTGGTCGTTTCGCTGCTGCTGCTGGCGCTGGCTGCTTGCCAGCGCCCAGGCGCCGCGCCCAGCAAGACGGCCGAACCGCCTCCCGCGACAGCGCAGGCGGCAACGCCGTCACCCGCCCCTGCGGCCGAGACGCGTCCCAGCGGCTTTTTCTCTCGCATGTTCCGGCGCCAGAGCAGTCCGGAAGCCGCCAAGCCGGACGCGGCGGCCGAGGCGTCGAAAGGGCCGGCGCGCTATCGCCATTGCGCAGAATGCCTGCTGGATGCCGAGGGGCGCGAAGTGCCGGCCTCGCTGGCGATCCGGGGCTATGTGGAGAATGCCGAACAGCGCGGCAATATGTTCGTCGTGAGCGGCTGGGCAGCGGATGTCGACCGCAAGGGACCGCCGGCGGAATTGCTGTTCATCGCGCGCGGCGTGGTGGTCTGGCGCGGCGTGCCCACGGGCACGCGCGGCGATGTGGCGCAATCGCTCGGCATCGCCAATACGGCGGTGTTCGGCTATTCCTTCGAAATTCCCGTCACTCAAATCGGCAACCCATCGGTGATCTGGGCCATCGACCATGCTGGCCGGGCTAAAACGCTGGAAGTGATCCGCCGCTGAGGCTGGATGCCGGAAGCCGGGCGAGGGGTCTGGGGCTGGCCTAGCTTAGGCGGCCATGGTATTTGCCCGACATGCCCGATCATAAAAATCCCGCGCCCTTGCCTGGGCTGGACTTGTCGCGCCCCTTGACCAGAGGAGGCTTGGTCATGGGCATCGTGAATGTCACGGCCGACAGCTTCTCCGGCGATGGCCTGGCGGCGGCAAAGCCGGAAGTTGCCATCGCCCAGGCCAGGGCCATGGCGGCGGCGGGCGCCGATATCCTCGATCTCGGCGCGGAATCCACCCGCCCGGGCGCGGAGCCGGTGGATAGCGCCACCGAACAGGCGCGCCTGCTGCCGGTGCTGCATGGCTTGCGCGATCTCGGTCTGCCGATTTCAGTGGATACGCGTTATGCCGCCACGATGCGCGCGGTGCTGGCGGCCGGCGCTTCCATCATCAACGATATCAGCGCGCTGGAAGACGATCCGGAAAGTCTTGGCGTGGCGGCGCAGGCCGGCTGCCCGGTAGTGCTGATGCATAAGCGCGGCCAGCCCGCCACGATGCAGCAGGATCCCCGTTACGCCGATGTGGTGGCCGATGTGCTGCGCTATCTGCGAGAGCGGGTCGAGGCTTGCATCAAGGCCGGCATCCGGCGCGAAAGCATCATCCTAGATCCCGGCATCGGTTTCGGCAAAACCGTCGAGCATAACGTGGTTTTGCTGCGCGCCTTGCCGCGCTTTGCCGCTTTGGGGTTGCCGCTGCTGGTGGGCCTGTCGCGTAAGAGTATGATCGGCGTTCTGGCGGATCAGCCCGATCCCCGGCAAAGGCTCGGCGGCTCGCTGGCTGGCGCGCTGTTCGCCGCCAGCCGTGGCGCGCATATCCTGCGGGTGCATGACGTAGCCGAAACCGTTCAGGCGCTGAAGGTCTGGCGGGCACTGGATTTGCCGGACCCGGCGGATATGATGGTCGAGGCCCGGCGCGATGCAACGGGCCCAGATGTCACGGGCCCAGATGTCACGGGCCCAGATGTCACGGGCCCTGACGACATGGGCCTTGATGCCGCGAGCCGAGATGCCGCGCCCCTGGGAGATCGCAGATGACACGCGCATTTTTCGGCACCGATGGCATACGCGGCTTGGCCAATGCCGAGCCGATCACCGCCGCCACCGCCTTGCGCGTAGGCATGGCTGCGGGCGCTTATTTCAGCCGGGGCGAACATCGCCATCGGGTGTTGATCGGCAAGGATACCCGGCTGTCCGGCTATATGCTCGAGCCGGCGCTCACCGCCGGCTTCACCTCCGTGGGCATGGATGTGTTCCTGGTCGGGCCGATGCCCACGCCGGCGGTCGCCATGCTCACCCGTGCGCTGCGCTGCGATCTCGGCGTGATGATCTCGGCTTCGCATAATCCGTTCCACGATAACGGCATCAAGCTGTTCGGCCCGGATGGCTACAAGCTGTCGGATGCGGCGGAAGCCGAAATCGAAGCGATGATCCAAGGCGAAGCGCAGCCCATGCTTGCCGCCTCGCAGAAGCTCGGCCGCGCCAAGCGGCTGGACGATGCCGATGGCCGCTATATCGAATTCGCCAAGGCCACCTTGCCCAAGGGGCAGAAGCTGGGCGGCCTGAAGGTGGTGGTGGATTGCGCCAATGGCGCGGCCTACAAGGTGGCGCCGGCCGTGTTGTGGGAATTGGAAGTGGATGTGATTCCGCTGGGCGTGAAGCCCGACGGCTTCAACATCAACAAGGAATGCGGCTCCACCCATCCCGCCGCCTTGCAGGAAGCCGTGGTGACCCATGGCGCGCATCTCGGCCTGGCGTTGGATGGCGACGCGGATCGCCTGGTGATGGTGGATGAACGCGGCCAGGTGATTGATGGCGATCAACTGATGGCGGTGGTGGCGGAAAGCTGGCTGTCGCAAGGCAAGCTGGCGCGCGGCGGCCTGGTGGCCACCATCATGTCCAATCTCGGGTTGGAGCGTTTCGTCAACGGCCTCGGCCTGGAGCTGCGCCGCACCAAGGTGGGCGACCGCTACGTGCTGGAGGCGATGCGCGAGCATGGCTTCAATCTCGGCGGCGAGCAGAGCGGCCATATCATCCTGTCGGATTTCGCCACCACCGGCGATGGCTTGATCGCCGGCTTGCAGGTGATGGCGGCCTTGGTCGATTCCGGCAAACCGGCTTCGCAATTCTGCCGCCGCTTTCAGCCCTATCCGCAATTGCTGCGCAATGTGCGCCATTCCGGCGGCAAGCCGCAGGATGCGCCGGACGTGCAGCGCGCCATCAAGGCCGGCGAAGCCAAGCTGGCCGGCACCGGCCGCATCGTCATCCGCCCCAGCGGCACGGAGCCGCTGATCCGCGTGATGGCCGAAGGCGAAGACGAAAAACTGGTATCGGCGGTGGTGGACGACATCGTGCGCGCGCTGGAGCAGGCGGCGGCATGACGCAACAGCATCGCGGCCGCGTGCTGATCGTGGCCGGTTCGGATTCCGGCGGCGGCGCCGGCATTCAGGCCGATATCAAAACTGTGACCATGCTGGGCGGTTTCGCCGCCACGGCGATCACGGCATTGACGGCGCAGAATACGCTGGGCGTGCATGGCGTGCATGATGTGCCGCCGGAATTCGTGGCGCAGCAGATGCGCGTGGTGCTGGAGGATATCGGCGCCGATGCGATCAAGACCGGGATGCTGCATTCCCCCAGCGTGATCGAAGCCATCCTGCGCGTGCTGGATGATCTGGCGCCGCATGTGCCGCTGGTGGTGGACCCGGTGATGGTGGCCAAGGGCGGCGCCAGGCTGTTGCAGCCCGAGGCGGAAGTGGCGCTGATCGAGCGATTGATTCCGCGCGCGACAGTCATCACGCCGAATCTGCCCGAGGCCGAGGCCTTGATCGGCCGTCCGATCCCGGGCCGCGAGGCCATGCCCGCCGCCGCGCAGAGCCTGCTTTCGCTGCGGCCCAAGGCGGTGCTGCTGAAGGGCGGGCATCTTGCCGATGGCGAAGTGCTGGATCTGCTGCAAACCCCGCAAGGCGAAACGGCCTTCACCTCGGCGCGTATCGAAAGCCGCCATACCCATGGCACCGGATGCACGTTGGCGTCCGCCATCGCCACCGGCTTGGCTTTTGGCAAGCCGCTCGAGCAGGCGGTGGCCGAAGCGCGCGACTATGTGCGCCAGGCGATGTTGAGCGCGCCCGGTTTCGGCCAGGGCCATGGGCCGCTCGATCACGGCTGGCCGCTCAAGCGCAAAGCGTAATCAGAAACGCAGCACCACGGCCAGAATGCCGATGCCGCCCAGCAGCAGCATCGCGGCATAGCCGGCATAGCGGCGCAGCACGGCATGCTCCTGGCCGGGAATGCCGGCGAAGGCGCAGGCCATCGCCACTTTGCCGGGGAACAGCGCGGTCATCAGGCCGCTCATCGCATTCTGCAGGCCCAGCACCCAGAGCAACGGCGCGTCGATGGCCTGCGCCAGCGCGGCCTGGATCGGCAGCAGCAGGCCGTTGGTTGCTGTGGTCGAACCGGTCAGCGCGCTTACCACCATGGCGAAGAGCGGTCCGCCATAGGCCGCGGCGGCGCCGGTGGTTTCGCTCCAGCTTTGCGCCAGGGCTTCCGCCATGCCGGCGCCGGTATAAAGCCGCGCGATCACCATGAAGATCATCATCGCAGCCACCGGCATGCGTGCGCCCTGCCAGGTCTGGCGCAGCAAATGCGGCAATCTGGCCGCCTCGCCGCGCAGCAGCAGGTCGGCCAGCGCCAGCAGCAACAGGATGCTGGCGGCGTGATAGAATAGCGGGAAACTCGGCATGTCCGGCAAGGGCCGCCAGACCGCGACGCTGTTCAGCAACGGCGCGACGCCGGGGATCAGCCGCGTTGCCAGCAGCACGCCGGCCAGGCTTGCATAGGCGATCACGGTACGCGGCGGCGCGGCCCGCGCCATGCCTTCGCGCCAGGCCATCACGCCCAGCATCGTGGCCGTGGCCACTAGGCCGGCGGCTTCCACCGCGCCCAGCCGGTTTGCCAGCAGCAGCAAGCCGATCAGGCCCAGCATATAGCCGGCTTCGCGCAGCAGATCGCTTGGTGCGGCATGGATGCCCTGGCGCTTCAGCAGCAGCCAGAACCAGACCAGCAGCATCAGCAGCAGCGGCGCGATGGCGAAGGCGCTGTGCAGTCCGAAATCCGCCAGCGGCACATGCACCAGCGAGGCGCCGATCTGCGTACCCACCGCCAGCGCGCCCCAAGGCACCAGCATCTGGCTGAACACGCTCAGCAAGGCGGCGGTCAAGGGCGGCAGGCCCAGCCGCAGCAGGCCGGCAATGGCGGCGGCATAGCCGATGCCGAAGCCGATGGCGCTTTCCACGCAGGGGCCGGCCAGAAAGCAATAGAGAAAGGCCTGGCGATGCAGGTGGCTGGGAGCGATGCCGACAGCATCTTGCGGCGCGTCATCCATTGGGCGGTTGCGGCGGCCGAGCGTCAGATGCAGCAGCAGGCCGAACAGCACGATGCTGCTGCCCTGCCAGGCCAGCCACAGGCCGCGCGCGACTTCCAGCGGCAGCATGGCGAGATAGCTCGCGGCATCGGCGGCGGCGTAATAGGCCGCCAGCAAGGTAGCCAGCAGGCCCAGCAGGCCGGCGCGCAGCAGCGGCATCCGGCCGATCATCACAAGGCCGGTCACCAGCAGGATCGGCGCCAGTTGGATCAGCGCCGTCATCGGGCGCGGCCGTGCTTACACAACACCTTGGCGGGCTTCCGGCGTGCGGTCGAGCAGGCCGCGCAGGCGGCGCAGGCCTTCGCGCAATTCGTTGCGATCCGGGCAAGGCGCCAGCGAGATGCGCACCCAGGCGGCGGGGTTGGAGCGATAATCGGGCACGAAGCTGGTGCAGCTGGCGATGCGCACGCCCTGCATCAGCGCCTGGGCGGTGAAATCGTTCGGTCGCCAGGGATCGGGCAATTCCACATAGACATGCAGGCTGTTGGGATGGCCGTGATAG
>JAYSEE010000038.1:0-17914 GCA_041914045.1 Ferrovibrio sp.
TGCGTAATTCTTGGGCTAGATCTTCGACAAAGTCGCCCTGCCCGCCTTTGCGCCGCGCGCCGCCCCAGGAAGTGCCGCCGCGTACCGTGAAGTCTTCGCCGCCAACCGCCACCGGACGCCCATCGACCCGTGCCAAGCCCATTACATAGGGCGCCGGCACAACATGCTGCACCTTGCCATCTGCGTCGTATTTGGCCGCGCCCGAAAGCGAGCCGATCTCGCGAAAGCTTTCAGTGTCGCATAATTGAGCGATGCGCTCGCGCACCGTAAAGCGGCCGCGCTCATGATGGCGCGCCACGGCCTCGGCGCCGCCCATTTCTTTTGCCCAGGCATGGCGCTGGGCAATCTCATCGGCCTCTGGCTGCCAGCTCATGCTTCAGCCTTCCACGGTCGCCAAAGCCTGCCCTTCGGAGATCGTATCGCCTTCCGCGATCAGGATTTCCACCAGCTTGCCGGATGCCGGGGCTTCGACCGGAATTTCCATCTTCATCGATTCCAAAACGATCAAAACATCGCCGGCCGAGACCGCCGCGCCGACGGATGCTTCGATTTTGAAAACCGTTCCGGTGATTTCGGAAGTGATAACGTGACGAGCCATGAACGCTTTCTCCTATTGACGAATATGCTTCAGTAAGTTGTGGGCCAGTTCCGCAACTGATGCTGGCCAACGCCCTTGGTAAGGCGCATTTCATGAATCTCCAGCATCCGCTTGAGATAACGCCGGGTCTGCTGGGGCTTGATGATTTCCTGCACGGCATAAATGCCGGCCAGATCGTAGGCTGTTGAATCGCGCCGCATATCCGCTTCGATACGCGCCACTTCAGCGGGGTCGTCGCTGCCCCATGCCACTACGCGCGCGGCATAGGCAGGATCCATGAAGCTGACCTCGGCGGTAGGCCAGGCAGCAATATCGTCCGAATTCCGCCCGCCGCCCATATTGAGATACGCCTGGCCATAGCTTTTGCGCATCAACACGGAGAGTTTCGGAACCGAAGCCATCTGCAAAGCGGTCATGAAATTCATGATCTTGCCGGGCGCCTTCTGGCGCTCGCCTTCGATGCCGATGACGAAGCCGGGCGTATCGACAAACATCAACAAGGGGATGTTGAAGGAGTCGCACATCACGATAAAGCGGGTGATCTTTTCGCAAGCCGCCACATCCAGCGCGCCGGCCTTGCCCATCGGATTATTGGCGATCACGCCGACGCTGCGGCCATCGAGACGCCCCAGACCAATCACAGCCGGCTTGCCGAAAGCCGGCTTCATCTCCATGAAGCTGTCGCGATCGAGAACGGAGCGGAGAATTTTGCGCACATCGTATACCCGCGTACGGCTCTCCGGCAGCGCAGAAAGAATCTCCACGCCGTCTTCATCGGCGCCGGCCCCTACCGGCAATCGCGGCGGCGCTTCCTTAGCATGGCTGGGCAGATAGGAAAGGTAACGCTTGATAACGGCAATCGCTTCTTCATCGGTATCGACGACGAGATCGACCAATCCCGTCACCTCGGAATGCAGCTTAGTGCCGCCCAGTTCCTCTGGGTCAACCTTCTGGCCAATCGCCATGGAGGCCAAGGCCGGGCTGGCCACAGCCATCACGGCGCCGCGCCGCATGACGACGAAATCCGACAAGCAGGCATACCATGCGGAAGACCCATAGCATTGACCGAGGATGGCGGAGACCCAAGGGGTTTCACGATGGCGCACGTATTGCACCGGGTCGTTGCCCAGCATAGTGCCCATGCCGCGCGCGCCCATATTGTCGGGCATGCGCGCGCCGGAGCTTTCGCCGAACATCACCAAAGGCAGACCGCGCTGGGTCGCCACGCGTTTCACATGCCCGATCTTCTTCATGTTGGTCAGGCTGCTCGAAGCGCCCTTGACCGTGAAATCGTTAGATACGACGGCCACATCCCGACCGGCGATCTTGCCGAAACCGGCGATCTTGCCATCGCCCGGCGTGTTGTCGGCATCGGCCGGCATCACAGACGTGCCGAACAGCCCGCTTTCCAGGAAACTGTCGTTATCCAGCAACAGGTCGACGCGCTCGCGCGCGTTCAGCACCTTCGCTTCGCGGCGTTTGGCAAGCTTTTCCGGGCCGCCCATGGCCAAAGCGCGCTGCCGGCGTTCATCGTATTCCAAAATCAATTGTTCATGCGCCATAACTTCTGCCCACTCCCGATATACCCGATAGCTCCGGTCTTTATTGCGCCATAACGATTCCGGCGGCTTTAAGAGCCGCGATTTCGTCTGTGGTTTTTCCGAGCAGATTCTCCAGCACTTCCGCGGTATCGCTTCCCGTTTCGCGCCCGGCCCAATGGACATGGCCCGGCGTGCGCGAAAGCTTCGGCACGACCCCCGGCAATGTCGCCTGGCCGAAAGCCTGGGATTCCGCACGGCACAGCATTTGCCGCGAGAGGAAATGCGGATCGCTGAAAATATCGGCAATATTGTAGATGCGCGCGGAGGGCACTTCGGCTTTTTCAAGCAAGGCTTCCAACTCGCGCAGCGGCAGGCTGGAGGTCCAGCTTCCCACCAAGGCATCCACTTCATCTGGATGCGCCGCGCGTGCCGCCGGCGTGGCGAAACGCGGATCGAGCAATACGTCGTCGCGCTGCATCACCCTGAGCAGGCGGCGGAAAATGCTGTCGCTGGCAGCCACGATCTGAATGAAGCGGCCATCCATAGTGGGATAGAGATTGTTCGGCACATGCCCAGGCAGCCGGCTGCCGGCTCGCGTGGCCACCGTGCCCAACTCGGCATAAGCAGGAATATGCGGCTCCACGAAAGAAAACGCCGCCTCGTAAAGCGCGGCGTCGATAACCTGCCCCTTGCCGCTTTTCGCGCGCTCGACCAGCGCCATGGCAATGCCAAAAGCCGTGTATAATCCGGTGATGTAGTCGGTCAACGAGGTGGCGACGCGGGCCGGCGGCCGGTCCGGATCGCCGGTCAGATCGCGAAGCCCGCTGATCGCCTCGCTGGTCACGCCATATCCCGGGCGCTGGCTGTAAGGGCCATCCTGGCCATAGCCGCTGATCCGCGCCATCACCAAGCCCGGATTGGCCTCGGATAGAGCCGGATAACCCAGGCCCCATTTTTCCATCGTGCCGGGGCGGAAATTTTCGATGAAAACATCGGCATCGCGCAGCATGTCGCGCACCAGCGCTTGCGCTTCCGGCTTGCGCATGTCCAAGCCGATCAGCTTTTTGTTGCGCAAGATGCTCGCGGCATAGAGCGACTTGCCATCCTTGCGCTCGCCCATGGTGCGCACGGCATCGCCTTCCGCCGGCTCGATCTTGATCACTTCGGCGCCGAAATCAGCCAGCAAGCGGCCGCAAAACGGCCCGGCGACGGTAGAGGTCAATTCAATGACGCGGATGCCGGCGAACGGACCCGACGCCCCAGCCTCAGGCTTAACGGCCGAATGCATGCTCTGCTCCAAATACGCTGCTGTAAGTGCAATGGCCGGAAATCCGGCCCCGCCGGCATGCCTGCTGGATAAGACGCAGAAGCGGCCATGGCGCGATCGCTACGATCATTATCCCTCCCCTGAATTTCGGTCTTTGCCGTTGCTTCATGCACATTCCCACATAACGACTATTTTGTCTATCATTTTGTCGACAATTTATTCTACAGCTTAATCTTGCCCTGATCCGAGGCTTAAGTCGCGTTACTTTTTTTATTGAAAATTGCTAGCTAAAGCTCAGTCATGCAAACGCAGTCCGCTGCACTGCGGCATTAATTTTGGAGCTTAAATTTTCCTGATTTTGTCTAAAAAATGTCGCCAATCGGTTCGTGGCGACCGTCAGGCGACCGCAACCGCATCGCGGCAGGTCTGCCGCAAGGCCTTGACGATACCTCCCCATTCTTCAGCCGACAGCCGACCGATCAGCACCAGCCGGCTTTGCGGCCGCCTCTCCAGCGCGGCGCACGTTCAATGCTGAGGCGTTTACCGAGCAGATGGAATTGCAAAAATAATGCGAATGAGTTGCAATAACCAAAACATAATGATACCCATCTAGCCGTGCTTATCTTTCCAGGAAAATACCCGCCGAGATAAGCCGCCTGTTCAGGCCGCCAAGCTTGGCCGCCTGAAGCCAATGGCGTGCGCCCCAGCGCAAAAAAACGCCTAGTCAGCCACTTAGGCGGTCCGATCGCGATCAGACCACCCCAGGTAGCCAGCCCGGTTCATTTTCAATCCGCTGTCTATTCCAAGGGGGAATCATGACCGCTTCGTCCGGGCCGCTTTCGGCTCCGTCTGCATTGCTGCAACCCACCATCGGCCGCTTGCGGCTGAATCGAAACAGCGCCCAACATTGCATCCGCAGCGGCGCATTGGCGTCCGCCGTCGTGCTCGGGGCCGCCGTTGCCCTGCCCGCCGCCGCGCAACAACAGACTGGCGCTCCGGCGCAATTGCCCACCATCTCGGTGCAAGGCCAGCAGGAGACGGAGGAAAGCTATAAGGTGGATCAGTCCGCCTCGCAAAAGCTGACCGCGCCGCTGCTCGATACGCCGCGCAGCGTAACGATCTTCAATCAAGCGGTGATCGAGGAGCGCGGCATGACCTCGCTGCAGGATGTGTTCCGCACCACGCCGGGCATTTCGCTGGGCGCCGGCGAAGGCGGCAATCCGATCGGCGACCGCCCCTTCATCCGCGGCTTCGATGCGCTGACCAGCATGTATATCGACGGCATCCGCGATACCGGCGCGCAATCGCGTGAAATCTTCAATCTCGAGCAAGTGGAAATCACCAAAGGCCCGAACTCGACCTATGGCGGGCGCGGCACCACCGGCGGTTCCGTCAACCTGGTGTCGAAAACCGCCAAGGCGCGCGACTTCAATGAAGGCTCGGTCACTCTGGGCACCGACATGACCAAGCGTGCCACCGTGGACATCAACCGCGTGATAGACGGCGATATCGGCATCCGCATCAACGCCATGGCGCATGATGCCGATGTGGCTGGCCGCAACGAAGTGGAGGTGCAGCGCTTCGGCTTCGCGCCCTCGGTGACATTCGGCCTGAACAAGCCGACCAGTTTCACCCTCAGTTATTATCATCTGCAAACCGACGACATCCCGGATTACGGCCATCCGTTCGATCCGCGCACCGGCCAGCCGGTAAGCGTGGACCGCGACACCTTCTACGGCCTGACCTCGCGCGATTACCGCCACACCTACTACGATGGCGTGACCGGCGAGTTCAAGCACGACCTCAGCGACAGCGCCACCCTGCGCAATATGACGCGCTACAGCTATTCGGAGAATGAATACGTCGTCACCAAGCCGAACGCAACTTTGGCGCAGGTGTTGGCAGGCCAGATGAACCGTGAATCGCGCGGCCGCAATGCCGACAGCGAGCTGCTCGCCAACCTGACCGATGTCACCGGCGATTTCGATCTCGGCGGCTTCGGCAACAGCTATAATGCCGGCATCGAACTCAGCCGCGAGAAATCCAAGAATCGCGGCTTCACGCTCACCCCGGCCACGCTCAACAATGTGAGCCTGTACGCGCCCGATCCGAGCGATCCCTATAACGGCACGATCAACCCCTCGGCCAGCTTCACCCACACCACCACCCGCACGGCGGCGGTCTATGCGCTGAACACCACGCATCTGACGCCGCAATGGGATGTGAATCTCGGTCTGCGCTTCGATAATTATTCCGTACGTTCGGAGAGCGCCACCGCCACCCTGAAGAACGATTCCAACTTCCTAAACTACCAGGCCGGCCTGGTCTACAAACCGGCGGAGAATGGCAGCATCTACATATCTTACGCCACCTCGTCCAACCCGGCCGGCGGCGGCGGCGGCGAAGGCGGCAACGACGGCAACATTTCGGCGGCGATCGAAGGTCTCGAGCCGGAAGAGAATGTCAGCTACGAACTGGGCACCAAGTGGGACGTGCTGGAGAAGAAGCTGTCGCTGACCGCTGCCGTGTTCCGCACCGAGAAGACAAACGCCCGCGTAACCGTGGCCGGCGGCGCCACCGAGAATGCCGGCGAACAGCGGGTGGACGGCTTCGAAATCGGCTTTTCCGGCAACATAACGCCGGAATGGAAGGTGTTCGGCGGCTATACCTTCCTGAAAAGCGAGATCGTGGATGACGGCCCCAATGCCAATAACGACGGCAAGGAATTCCCGCTTATCGCGCCCAACAGCCTGAGCCTGTGGACCAGCTACGACATCACGCAGGACATCACCGTCGGCGCCGGCGCCACCTATCAATCCGCGCGCTTCGTGAACTCAGCCAACACTTACAAGCTGGGTTCTACTTGGCGTTTCGACGCCATGGCCGGCTATAAGCTGACCAAAAACGTCGATCTGCAGTTGAACGTGCTGAACATATCCGACGAGACGATATACGACGCCTCGCATAACGGCCAATTCGCCACCGTCGCCCCTGGCCGCACCGCATTGCTGACCACCAACTTCAAATTCTGATTGGTGATCAGACGCTTTAAAGCCGCCCATCCCGCCCGTCGCAAGACGGGCGGGACTTTATTTGGAGCCCTCCGCCATGATGCTGAAAATACCCGCCGTGCTGAGTAAACAACAGGTCGCGCAATGCCGCCAGATCATGGATGCCGCCGAATGGGTGGATGGCAACATCACTGCCGGGCATCAATCGGCCTTGGCGAAGCACAATATGCAGTTGCCAGAGGATTCGCCGGCGGCGCGCGAGATCGGCAATTTCATCCTTGGCGCATTGGAGCAATCGCCTCTCTTCATTTCGGCCGCTTTGCCGCTCAAGGTCTTTCCGCCGCTATTCAACCGCTATGCCGGGGGACAGACTTTCGGCACCCATGTCGACAACGCCATCCGCGCCATGCGCAATAGCGATTTCCGCATCCGCACCGATCTGTCCTGCACGCTTTTCTTGGCCGAGCCCGAGGAATACGATGGCGGCGAGCTGATCGTACAGGATACCTATGGCGAGCATGGCGTGAAGCTGCCTGCCGGCGATATGGTGTTGTATCCCGCTTCCAGCCTGCATCGCGTAACCCCGGTAACCCGCGGTGCCCGCGTGGCCTCCTTCTTCTGGCTGCAAAGCATGGTGCGCGGTGATGCCGAGCGGTTGATGCTGTTCCAACTCGATGGCAGCATTCAGCAGCTCGCAGCCGAAAAAGGCCATGGCGATGCCGTCGTGGTGCAGCTTACCGGCCTGTATCACAACCTGCTGAGGCGCTGGGCCGACGCTTAATACACATCCCGCCGATAGCGCCCGCTTTCGCGCAGGCTCTGCAAATCATCCTGGCCGAGAATCTCCATTAACGCCGCCTCCACATCGCCAGCCATGCCCTGCAAGCTGCCGCAGATATAGATCGCCGCGCCATCAGCCGCCCATTGCCGCAGCATACCGGCCTGTTCGCGCAACAGATGCTGCACGTATATGCGGCCCGTCTGATCGCGCGAGAAAGCGAGATCGAGCCGTTCGATCACGCCTTCCCGTAGCCAGGCCTCGATCTCGCTGCGAAAAAAGAAATCATGGGCAGAACTGCGCTCGCCAAAAACCAGCCAGTTGCGCTTATGATTGGCAGCGGCACGCGCCTTGAGATGAGCAAACAGGCCCGCCATACCCGTGCCATTTCCGATCAATATCAATGGGCGAGCGTCTTCCGGTGGATGGAATCCGCTGTTGCTGCGGATGCGCAGCGCGATGCCATCGCCGATTTCGGCTTGCTTGGTCAGCCAGCCTGAACCCAGGCCCAGCCTGCCATCCGGAAGCTCCATGCGGCGCACCAGCAATGCAATGCCGCCATCCTGCGGCAGCGAGGCTATGGAATATTCCCGATGCGACTGGCCATTTGGCGGCGATGCGGAATCCCCGGATATGCCGGGCAGAATTTCCGCGATATCGCCGGCCTGCCAATGCCAATTTCCTTCCTTTGGCGGCGTCAAGAATATGCGGTAAGCCGCTCCGCCGGCACTGCCGGGATTCAGCCATACGCGCTCTTGCAATTGCCAGAAGCTATGCGGCGGGGCCTGCCAGGCGCGGCCATCAGCGCCGAACAGCTGCAACCGCTTTTGCCAGGCCAGCAATGCAGCGCCATCGCAGTTATCGACCTCGATGGATTCGAATAATGGCTTTGCTCCGCTTTTGCGCAGCCAGGCATCGAGTTGTCTCCCGAAAGCGCAGAAGTGCTTGTAGCTGCGATCCCCCAGCGCCAGCAATCCATAGCGCAAATGAGCCAATTCCTGCGGTTGTACCATCATCCTGCGCAGAAAAACGGCTGCGGAATCGGGCGGATCGCCTTCGCCGGTGGTGCTGACCACAAACAAGGACCGGCCGCTTGATGCCAGAAGCGACGCATCAAGCTGACTGATCGGCAATACGCGCACCGCGCGGCCCGCGCTTTGCAAAACACCCGCGCTTTGCAAAAGGCTTGCTGAGCGCCGCGCCAATTCCTCGGCAAAACCGGTCTGGCTGGCATAGGCAATCAGCAATGGCGTACCATCAGAAACCGGCGCATCGGAGGCCCGCGCAGCCCGATGCCGCCGCCATATCCAGGCGCAGAACAGCAGATAAGTCAGTGCAACCGCCCCTGCGAGTGCAAATCGAAAGCTATCGTTGGTGATCATCGCTCAATCCAGCATCGCCAGCATGGCAGGAGAGAGCGCCTCGCTCAGACCGCCACCTTGCCGGCTGACGAAAAGCGCGGCCAGATCATGCCGCTGCGCGAATTCCATGCCGGCCTGTATGCCCAACACGGTAAGCGCCGTGGCATAGGCATCGGCCCACATGCAGGAAGCATGCAGCACGCTGACCGAGGCCAAGCTTGACGCCGTTGGCCAACCGCTGCGCGGATCCATGGTATGGCCAAAAAGCTTGCCGCCATGGCGAAAGTTGCGCTGATAATCGCCCGTTGTGGCCAAGCTGAGATTATGCAGGGCAATTCGATTGACGTGATCGCTCCGCAGACCTGGCGGCGCATGCAAAGCCACCCACCAGGGTTGCCCATCGGGTTTTACGCCGCTGCCGCGCAGTTCGCCGCCGACCTCCACCAAATGATGGCGGATGCCGACACTGGTAAGGAATTGCGCCACTCTATCCACGGCATGCCCCTTGGCGATGCCGGAAAAATCCAACCGCACGCCTCCGGACTGAATCAGCCGCCGCCGAACCGGATCATACGCAAGCTTATGCCACCCGCAGCAGGCCAAAGCTTTGGCAATGGCCTCTGGGGCGGGCGGCGCTTTGCGCGACTCCGCATGAGCGCCGAAACCCCACAGATCGACCAGGGGTGCAATCGTTGGATCGCAGGCGCCATCGCTTTGATCGGCCACGGCAAACGCGCAATCCAGCACGCAGGAAAAATCCGCAGGCAAATCGAAGGCATCGCCGCTAGCGGCGACATTGAAGCGACTGAGCAAAGAATTCGCTTCCCAATGGCTCATCTGCGCAATCAGATCGGCGAAAATCCGTTCGATCCCATCGCGCAGCCCAGCTAGCGATATGAGAATGGGCGCCACCAGCCGCACAGACCAGCCAGTGCCCATGGTTTCGCCCTGCAAAACATGCGTTACCCCGCCGCCATCGGAAAAAATGGCAGCGGGATGAGATATACGTGGGATGAATACCCGCGATGCAGGCAAGGCGCTCATGCTGCGCACTTCCGGCGAGGGTTATTGCGGCAGCACCTCGAAGGTGGCGACATAGCTGGCGCGGCGCTCCTTGGCGGGTGCGGCGACATTCTTGTCGTCGCGCAGATTGGCTTCCAGCCAATACATGCCCGGTTCGGGCCAAGTAACGCTGAACTTGCCGTCCTTGTCGGTGGTGACGGTTATTTCCTGCAATTTGTCGCGATAGCGGATGCCGCCCGGGATAATAGTCACCTTCAAGTCCGCTGCCGGATTGCCATCCAGCAACAGGCCGAAATTGGCTTTCTCGCCAACGAATAAATCGTTCGGATGCGTGATCGCCGCCAGTTCCAGCCCCTGGCCGGTGGGCTTCAGCACAGCATCGCTGGGCTTGCCCGCAGTCACGAAAACCTCCATGCGGCTCTGGGATTGTGTGACGCGCAGATCTTCGGCATTGGCCGGCACCTGCTTGGCCAGATCCTCGGCCTTGCCGCGCCAACGCTTGAGCTGGCCGTTTTCCTTGTAGCTGGCGAACACCCCCTGATTCACCAAGGCGAATTTGTAGGTGCCGGGCTGCGTGAGATGCACATCGAAGGTGCTGCGGTAACGGCCCGTCGCCGAATTCTCGGCCTTCACTTCTTTGCCGTCAGGGCCAAACAGCACCAGATTATCCAGCCGCATCGGTTGATGTTCGAAATAGAACAGATCGTTCGAAACCGCAGCATCAATGGTTACCCAAGGGTCCTTCCCCGAAAGCACGGTGGCGGACGGCAGAAACCAGGCGCGGTGCGCTTCGGCGGCCAGCGGCAAACCGATGGCGGCGGCGGCGGCAAAGGCTAGAATGCTACGCTTGAATTTGAGTTGCATGTCGTTTCTCCTTTTTCCTTATGGCTTCAATTCGAGGCCGATGGCGCCGAGCTCATGCTCGCCCTTGGCATTCAGGCTTTGCGCGGTCTGCGGCGGCCATTGAAAGGGAATGCGCAAGATTTCGCGCCCGCCTACTTCACGCGCGGCTTCCACGATCAACTCGTATTTTCCGGGCTTCAGCTTATCGAGAGGCGCTTTGCCGCCTGCGAAACCGATCTGATGGCTGCCAGGCGGCCGGGTGGCGCTGGACAAGCCATCCACCGGCATTTGCAGATTGCGGCCGCTGCGGCGCCACCATTGCCGCATGTCTTTCAGCCATTTGCCGCCCTCATTGTCGCGCATTTTGAGGTCGTACCAGACTGCAAGATTGGTCACATCATTGCTGCCTTCAGCTTCCAGCCAGATCGCCACATAAGGCCGGTGATATTCGGCCACGCTGAGGCGCGGAATCTCCACCGATACCGCGATATCGGCGGCGGCGGCCTGGCCCGACAGCATGGCGGCGCTGGAGGCGGCAACGGAAACAAGCATCAAACGCATGAACGACCTCTTTTTCAGTGAATGAACAGCACGGCCAGCAGCAATGGCGCGACCAAGCCAAGCCCCACCAGTGGCCAGGTGGCGGCGCGATGGCGGGCATGCAGATGCAGCAGCACCAAACCGGTAATGGCGAAGATCAGGCAGGCCATGGCGAAAAAATCGAGGAACCAGCTCCAGACCGCGCCGGTATTGCGCCCCTTATGCAGATCGTTGAAATACGAGACCCAGCCGCGATCGGTGACCTCGTAGATCGCTTCGCCGCCATCGCGTTGAATGCTCAGCCAGGCATCGCCGCCCGGACGCGGCAGCGAGATGTAAACTTCGTCTTTCGACCATTCGATGGCGCGCCCCACGGCATCCACGCCGAAAGCATCGGCAATCCATCGCGCGATGACAGGAGGCAGCTGGGCTTTGTCGCTGGTCGGTTCGGCCGCAAGCAATGGCAGCAAGGCTTCGGGCAGCCTAGCTGCAAGCTCGCGCACTTGGGGCTTGGCTTCGATATGGCCGGCATTGTTGAGGGTAATGCCGGTGATGGCGAACAGCAGCATGCCAACCAGGCAGATCGCCGCGCTGATCCAATGCCATCGGTGCAGATGCTTCAGCCAAAAAGCATGCCGGCTCCGGCTGGAGGAGGAAGTCATTGCAGTGGATTGCTCCATGCGCCGGCGGCGGCTACGGCGGGTAACGAAAAACCGTTGCGCATCAATTGCGAAACGACGAATGGGGCGGGTCGAACATTATCACTAATGATACTTATTAGCAAATACTATGCGTGGCGATTTTCATTACCAAACTGTTGAGCCGAGGCGCTTAGTCCTTAGCGTTATAAACGTGCGAGGACTGCCTTTCCTGCGGAAAAAAATAAAAGATAGCTGCAGTTTTTAGAAAGCAAGGCGTGCCTCAAGTATGCTTCTACAAATGGGGTCAAGTACAACATTGGCTTCTCGAATACCCGGTTTTCCCGACAACCCGCATTAATCTTGCGCGGCCCAATGCAGTTCCCTCTGCCGCCGCCGCAATACAAGCGCGTGGCATTGCTTGCCGTGGCGCTATATACTCCCCATCAAACATTTGGTTGAGAGGACTATATCAGGGCATGTCGGCAGTATCGGCAAAGCCGGGCAGAAAAGCTGCCGCGGAGCGCAGCGAAATGAGCAGCCGCGATCTGTTGTTGGCCGCGGCCCACGAAGAATTCGCCAGTCGCGGTTACGAGGGCGCCCGCGTGGATGCCATCGCCAAGAAGGCCGGCGTGAACAAGCAGCTCGTCTACCACCATTTCGGCAACAAGGAAGACCTCTACGGCAAGGTGCTGGAAAGCGCCTATGACGGCATCCGCGAGCGCGAGCGCCGGCTGGATCTAGCGCGCTTGCGGCCAATTACCGCCATGCGGCGGCTGATCGAAACCAGCTTCGATTATTTGGCGGAAAATCGTGATTTCGTATCGCTGCTTACCGATGAAAACCTGCATAAGGGCAAGCATCTGAAGCGAATCGTGGATATCCAGCGGATGAATACGCCCTTGCTGGGCACCCTGGATGGCGTGCTGCGCCGGGGAGCGGCGGAAGGCGTATTCCGGAAAGGGCTGGACCCGCTGCAAGTCTATATCTCGATAGCGGGCATGGGCTTTTTCTACTTCAACAACATCTATACGCTTTCAGCGATATTCGGCCAGAATCTCGATACCCAAGACGCCATCCTCACGCGCCGCCGGCATGTCGTGGACATGCTGATGCACGCGCTGCGGCCCTGAATATCCGCGCAGAGCGCCTCCCCCTGAATAAGAATCTTCCTTGACAGGCCGGCTTTCGCGGTGGTCAAATCAACCAACTAGTTGATTGTGACGCCACACCGGCGGTGGGGACCATGCTGAACGCGAGCCCGCAGAATGCCATCGAATGGCTGACGGCAACCGAGTTGCTGCAAGCCTATCGCAGCGGCACGCTGTCGCCTGTGGAGGTTGCCAAGGCCACCTTGCAGCGCGCGGAAGCCTTGCAGCCCCGCCTGAATGCCTTCTGCCTGCTCGCTCCCGATGCCGCCCTGGCGCAAGCCAAGGCTTCCGAAGCGCGCTGGCGCAAAGGCGAGCCGCTAGGTCTGCTCGATGGCGTGCCGGTCTCGATCAAGGACATCATCCTTACCAAGGGCTGGCCCACCTTGCGGGGCTCGAAGGCAATCGACCCGAACCAGCCTTGGAACGAGGACGGCCCTGCCGTTGCGCGCCTGCGCGAACATGGCGCAGTGATTTTCGGCAAGACCACTACCAGCGAATTCGCCGCCAAACCGACCACCAACACGGCCTTGTGCGGCGTCACCCGCAATCCCTGGAATACCGCCTGTACGCCGGGCGGCAGCAGCGGCGGCGCGGCCGCCAGCGTGGCGGCGGGCATTTCAGCGCTTGCCTTGGGCACCGATGCCGGCGGCTCGATCCGCATGCCGGCCAGCTTATGCGGCATTTTCGGGTTCAAGCCGGGCGGCGGCCGCGTGGCGATGTATCCTCCCACGCCCTATGCCACCTTTGCCGGCTTCGGGCCGATGAGCCGCAGCGTGACCGATGCCGCATTGATGCTGAGCGTGATCGCTGCGCCCGATCCGCGCGACTGGGATTCGCTGCCGGCCGAGCCGCCCTATCATGAAGGGTTGGCCGCCGATCCCCGGCAATGGCGCGTCGCCTGGTGCCCGAGCTTCTGGGGCCTCAAGGTGGATGCGGAAGTGGCAGCGCTTACCGAAAGAGCCGCCAAGGTCTTCGCCGCGCTGGGCGCAAAATTGGAGATTGTGGATCAGGTTTGCGAGGATTCGCGCCCTCTGCATGCGCAGTTGATGCGCGGCCTGACCGAATACGCCTTCCATCGCTTCACGCCTGAACAATTGATGATGATGGATCCCGATTTGGTGCGGAATATCGAATTGAGCCGCGGCGCCACGGCGCTGGAGCATCTGGATGCCGAGATGAAGCGCGTGCAATTCGCCCGCCAGCTCAATGAATTCCATCAGCGCTACGATCTGCTGCTCACGCCGGTGATCAGCGTCGCCGCCTTCGATGCCGCGCGCGACTGGCCGGAAGGCTATCAGCCGCGCGAATGGTGCCCCTTCACGGCGCCGTTCAACATCACCCGTCAGCCGGCGGCCAGCGTGCCCTGCGGCTTCAACTCGCAAGGTCTGCCGGTTGGTCTGCATATCGTCGGACCGCGCCATCGCGATCTGCTGGTGCTGCAGGCCGCCCATGCCTTTGAACGGGCCGCGCCGTGGTCGGCGCATCGGCCCAAGCTTTGATAAGGGAGCGTCTAACCCCATGAAGCAGGAAAAAGCCTCCGCCATGCAGGCGGCGACCACCTGGCCGGACAAGATCGCCGATGTGAATGCATTGGAAGAAATCCTTTCGAGGCCCGATATCGTATTGCAGCAGGAATTGCAGCAGCTGGATGGCGACATCATGGTGCTGGGCGTAGGCGGCAAGATGGGCCCCTCGCTGGCCCATATGGCCAAGCGCGCCGCGCCGGAAAAGCGCGTGATCGGCGTGGCCCGCTTCAGCGAAGCCGGCCTGCGCGAGCAGCTGCAAGGCTGGGGCATCGAGACGATTGCCTGCGACCTCACCGATCGCGCCGCCCTGGAAGCTTTGCCGCAGGTGAAGAATGTCGTCTTCATGGCCGGCATGAAATTCGGCTCGGGCGGCGATCTGCCGGCGACCTGGGCGCTGAATACCTATCTGCCCGGATTGGTGGCCGAAGCCTTCGCCAAGTCGCGCATCATCGCTTTCTCCACCGGCTGCGTTTATCCCTTCGTGGGGCTGGATCAGATCGGCGCCACCGAAGACATGCCGCTTACCCCGCCGGGCGAATACGCCAATTCCTGCGTAGGCCGCGAGCGGCTGCTGCAATATTTCTCGGCCCGTCATGGCACGCCGGGCAAGCTGATCCGCCTGAATTACGCCATCGACCTGCGCTATGGCGTGCTGTTCGATATCGCCGTGCAGGTGCGCGACGGCAAGCCCGTGGACCTGACCACCGGGCATGTCAACGTCATCTGGCAGGGCGATTCCAACCGCTATGCCCTGCGCGCGCTGTGCCATGCCACCGCCCCCACCACCCCGATCAATATCAGCGGGCCGGAAACCCTGTCGGTAAAATGGCTGGCCGAGGAATTCGGTCGTCGTCTGGGGAAGGATGTTACCTTCACCGGCAACCCGGCGCCCACCGCATGGCTGAACAATGCCGCCGAGGCGATGCGGCAATTCGGCTATCCGCTGGTGCCGCTCAAGCTGATGCTGGATTGGGTGGCCGATTGGGTTGCCGCCAGCCGCCCCTCGCTAAACAAGCCGACAAAATTCGAGAATCGCGATGGCGCTTACTGATTCCATCGCCAGCTTCGCTCTCGACCAGACGCATGTGCCGGCCGCGCAACGCCTGTCGGAGGAAGCGCATTGGAATCAGGTGCCGGCGGATTGGCGATTGATGCTGCGCCACGGTCATGCCATCGGAATGAAGGCCGGCAACGATTTGGTCGCCTCAGCGCTTGCCCTGCCCTTCGGCCCCACGGCGGCATGGATCAGCATGGTGCTGGTGACCGCCGCCCAACGCCGCAAGGGCCTGGCCAGCCGGCTGGTGGCGGATTGCCTGGAATGGCTTGCGTCGCGCGGCAACGAAGCCGCCCTGGATGCGACAACGGACGGCGCGAAAGTCTATCGGCCATTGGGTTTCGAAACCGTGCGCGAAATGACGCGCTGGCACCATCCCGGCGGAGCAATCCTGAAAGACGCCCCTGCCCTGCGCCCCATGACGGCCAGCGACATCGCATGGGCGGCACCCTTGGATGAAGCGGTATTCGGCGCGCCGCGCGGCTTCGTGCTGGAGGATTTTCTGGCGCGCGGAGATTGTCCGGCTTTGGCTCTGCCGGCATGCGATGGCTTCGCCATGGCGCGAACCGGCCGCAATGCCGTTTTGATCGGCCCCCTGGTGGCGCCGGACGATGCCGCGGCCATCGGTCTGCTGCATGGCCTGATGGCGCGCCTTGATAGCCCTGTTTTTATCGACGCATTCGACGATCAAACCGGCCTGACGGCGGAATTGCGGCGGCTCGGCTTTCGCGAGCAGCGCAGCTTCGAACGCATGGTGCGGGGAAATACCAAACATTTCGGCGATCCCGCGCGTTACTTCGCGGCAGCCGGTCCGGAATTAGGTTGAGGATCAGAACGATGGCAAAGCATTGGAGCGACATTCCGGCGGACGTGCTCAAGCTGCTGCGCAAGGGTACGATCATTCCGGCGCATCCGCTGGCGCTGAATGCGCAGCGCCAATTCGATCCGGCGCGCATGAGCGCATTGAGCCGTTATTATGTGGATGCCGGCGCCGGCGGCTTGGCCGTGGGCGTGCACACCACGCAATTCGCCATCCGCGATGTCGGCTTGTATGAACCCGTATTGAAGCTTTGCGCTGATACGGCGGCGGCCTGGACCGACCGGCCGCTGGTGCGCATTGCCGGCCTTGCCGGCCGCACCGAACAAGCCTGCAGCGAGGCGCAAATCGCCCATGGCCTGGAATATCACGCCGGTTTGCTCAGCCTGGCCGCCATGAAAGGCGCCAGCGAGGATGAATTGATCGAGCATTGCACGGCGGTTTCCAAGCAGATGCCCTTGGTGGGTTTTTATTTGCAGCCATCCGTCGGCGGCATTCGGTTGTCTTTCGATTTCTGGCGCCGCTTCGCCAGCATAGAAAATGTGGTGGCCATCAAGATGGCTCCTTTCAACCGCTATGCCACGCTGGATGTCGTGCGCGGCGTGCTGGCCGCGCGGGCGGAAGACCGCGTCACGCTTTATACCGGCAACGACGATCATATTGTCGCCGATCTGCTCAATCCCTATCGGCTGATGCGCGATGGCAAGCCCGTTACCCTGCGCATCAAGGGCGGCCTGCTCGGCCATTGGTCGGTCTGGGCGCAAGCCGCCGCGAAGCTGCTCGAACGCTGCCAGCAGGAAGCGGCGAAGCCGGCGGTAAGCGCCGATTTGCTGGCCCTGGATTCCCAGGTGACCGACTGCAACAGCGCATTATTCGATGTGGCCCATGCCTTCCATGGCTGCATTGCCGGCTGCCATGAAATCCTGCGGCGTCAGGGTCTGCTGGAGGGCATCTGGTGTCTGGATCCCAATGAAGGCCTGAGCCCGGGCCAGGCAGAGGAATTGACCCGGGTAAGCAAGGCTTATCCGCATCTCACCGACGATGCCTTCGTTGCGGCCAATCTGCAACGCTGGCTGAGCGGAGACCGCACCACTGCCCTGCGCGAGGAGGCCGCCTGATGCAACGCCTGAAATGGGTAATCGAACGCCTGCCCGCGCTTTCGCTGTTCGCGCTGCTTCTGGTGCTGTGGCAATTCGCCGTCTCGGTTCTGGAAATCCGTGAATATCTGCTGCCCAGCCCAGCGCAGGTTTTCGCGGCGCTGACCGGCGACGATATTCCCTGGAGCCGCCATATCTGGGTAACGGCGGTGGAAATCTTCGGCGCCTTTACCATCGCCGCCGCAGCGGGCATTCTGCTCGGCACGCTGATCGCGTGGTCGCCGTTGATTTCCCGCGCCTTGCTGCCCTTCCTGGTATTCATCAACACCCTGCCCAAAGTAGCGATCGCTCCGCTTTTCCTGATCTGGATGGGCTATGGCATCTTGCCCAACATGCTGATCGGCGCGTTGATCGGATTCTTCCCCGTGGTGATTAACACGGCCGTAGGGTTGATGCAGATAGAAACCGATCTGATCGACCTCGGCCGCGTATTCAATGCGCCGAAATGGAAGGTATTCGCCAAAATACGCATTCCCAATGCCTATCCCTATATTCTCAGCGCCCTGAAGATCACCGCCACATCCGCCGTGGTGGGCGCCATCGTCGGCGAATTCGTCGCCTCGCAGCGCGGCCTCGGCTATGTGATCATCGCCACGCAGAGCAGCATGA
>JAYSEE010000039.1:0-14826 GCA_041914045.1 Ferrovibrio sp.
AGCCAAGCGTCCATAGCCGCGCCGCGGCCGCATCAATCTCCTTCTTCACATCAGCGAAACTCCAGCGCTGGTCTCGAAAGACCAGCGCCAGGTTTTCAGCGTAGCGACTGCAGATATCCTGTAGAGCCGAACCATATGTGGCTCCAACGAAAGGATTACGCTCTTCAACATTCATATCCGACTTCGGCATAACGAGCACATCTACTCCCGATTCACTTCTTGATAGCCTCGCGGACCAGATCATTCCGTACAGAAGCCGCGAAATCGAAATCGCCTTGGGCGTATTTCTCGCCGCCAAACTTGAGCAGCTCGTAATAGGTCTTCAAGCCTGCTATCGGCACCTCTGGAGATTTCGGCGTTGCCGGAACCATTGCACGAACGCCGGCATCGTAAAGCTCCGACTGCATTGAGGACATGTGCTTGCGTGCGGCTTGGCCCGCCTTGGCGATATCGCTGAATACCAGCTTATTGGCCTTGTCTATGGCGCGTACGAAGGCGCTGAGATCGGCCTTGCGCTTCACCGCATTATCCTCCGTCACCGCCATGGCAGTGAACACCATGCCCCGGGTGGCGGGAATTTCGCCATTGATCGGATCCAGCACCATCATGCCATAGCCGTCGTTAATGGCGCGCTGCGGCACAGGCGGCGAAAAAGCGGTAACATCCAACAAACCGCGGCTCATGGCGGCAAGCGTGTTGCCGGAATCGCCGATCGGCACTACTTCCGCCACCTTGTCCAGGTCGGCATTGGCATAGCGCGACATCAGAAAGCGGAACATCATGTGTTGCGCGCCATTGAAGTATATGACGCCGATCTTCATGCCCTTCATCGCTTCCACCTTCTGCTCGATAGTGGATTGCGGAGTGACGCCTTTCTTGGCAAAGGATTCCTTGCGACCGAAAATGACCGAGGTGTATTCGGTCGCCATCGGCGTCAATAGCACCACGGGCTGCTTCTTGTCGCGCGCAGCAAATACGGCATTCGCGCCTACACCGGCAATATCCGCATCGCCGGACATGATGGCGGTCACCACGGCCGCGCCATCCTTGACGTTCGTGATCGTTACATCAATCTTCTCATCCTTGAAAAATCCAGCGCCATCGGCGACATAAAGCGGGAACCAGGCGAAACTGGTGGACGATACCACGACCGACAGCTTTGCCTGGGCTTGCGCAACGCCCGCAACCGACAGCCAAAAGGCCAGCGCGATAGCAAGCTTGGACAGAATCCGATACGCCATTGCTTCCTCCTTTGGCTCTTCGGCCAATAGATTTAATTTTTCTTCTTTTCCGCAACGGCCTGGCGAACCAGATCGTTGCTGATGGCCTTCTCATAATCCACCTTGTAGCGATAGCCGCCGACCTCAAGCAAACTCATGAAGCGCTTGAGCCCATCCACGGAGATCGTTGGGTCATGCGGCAACGCCGGTCCGATCGCCTTGACGCCGAGACCATAAAGATCGGATTCCATGTTCTTCATGAAACTGCGGGCGGCTTCGCCTGCCTTCGCCAGATCCGCCTGTGCCAGTTTATTCGCGCGATCCATTGCCCGGATGAACGCCTTCACGCCTTCGGGATCGCTTTTCAGTTTTGCTTCCGATGCCGCCAGGACGATATAGACCGACCCCTTGATCTCCGGCACGTCGCCATTGATGAAATCTATAAGCACCTCGGCATAGCCATCGGCAACCGCCTTTTCCGCCACCGGCGGCGAGAAAGCGCTGACTTGCACGACCCCGCGCTGCATGCCGGCAAGGGTTTCGCCGGCATTGCCGATCGGCACCACTTCCGCCACCTTGTCGACATCAACGCCGTCGGCATATTTGGCGAAGAGATACTTGTACATCAGATGCGGACCCGCGCCGATGGCAGTGGAGGCCAGCCTCAACCCCTTCATCGCCTCGACGCGGTCGCGCATCGGCGAGGCCCGGCTGACGCCCTTCTGCTTCAACACATCCTTGTGCGCGAAAATCGTGGATGTGTATTCATTCATGATCGGCATCAGCAGGCGGATTTCCTGCCCTTTGTCGAGGGCAGAGAATCCCGCCTGCGTACCCAGGCCGGCGACATCGGCATTCCCCGACAGGATTGCCGCCACCGGCGTGGCATTGGCCGGCACGTTGATGATGGAAACATCCAGCCCTTCATCGCTGAAGAAGCCCGAGCCATGCGCCACGTAGATCGGAAAGAAGGCGAAACTGGTGGACCCGATCACCACCGAAAATTTCTTCAACTGAGCCTGCGCATCGCCCTTAGGGGCGAACATCGCCATCGCAGCCAGCAGCAGCACGGACAAATAACGCACGATCCTCATGGTTCCCTCCCTTTGGCAGTTCCTCCCGCCGATTGCCGTAAAACCACTGGGCGTACTATGTAGTTTTGCTGTCCGAATGAGGACAATTTATTTTATTTGTCTCATTTTTAATTGATACACTTTAAGAGTCAATCGCCTTCTCGCCTGTTACACCGGATCCCAGCAGAAAACATCCGCCGAGCGATGCAACGGGTAGAACGAGCCCTGCAATGCCGGCATGGCATGATCGGCGACGGTTTCAGGAGTCCAGCCTTCGGACCGCTGCACCGAGCGCAGCGGCCGCGACTGGCTCATCAGGAAAATCTCATTGTGGCGCACAGCAAAAATCTGCCCGCTGACATCCTTCGCACGGTCGGAGGCCAGAAACACCGCCACTGGCGCGATTTTGGCCGGCGTCATCTGCATGATGCGCGCCAGACGGACCTTCTGCTCCTCGGTTTCCGAAGGCACCGTACCGGTCAGCCGGCTCCAAGCGGTGGGCGAAATGCAATTGGACCGCACACCGAAACGCTGCATGTCCAGCGCAATGGATTTTGACAGGCCAGCGATGCCCATCTTGGCGGCGGCGTAATTCGCCTGCCCGAAATTGCCCACCAAGCCGGAATTCGAGGTCATGTGGATCATCGAGCCGGAGCCCTGGACGCGGAAATGCTCGGCGGCAGCCCGGGCAACGCAGAAACTGCCCTTCAGATGCACGGCAATCACAGCGTCGAATTCGGCTTCCGTCATCTTATGAAAGATGACATCCCGCAGGATACCGGCATTGTTGACCACGCAATCGACCCGGCCGAATGCATCAATGGCGGTTTGCACGATGCGCCGCGCGCTATCCCATCCGGCGACGGAATCGAAGTTGGCTACGGCCTTGCCGCCGTCCGCCTTGATCTCGTCCACCACCTGTTGCGCCGGCGCCGCGTCGTTGCCCTCGCCGCCTTCGTTGCTGCCGAGATCGTTGACCACCACGGCGGCGCCGGCTCTGCCCATGGCCAACGAGATTTCACGACCGATGCCGCGACCGCCGCCTGTAACGACGCAAACCTTACCCTTGAGAAATTCGTTATTCATTTTTCTACCCAGCCTCCCCAAACAACCGTTTTCAGTAATGACCGATAATCGCCACGCTGCAGACATTCTGGTGCGGCGCGCCGCCCAGATTATGGGTCAGGCCGATTTTCGGGTCCTTCAACTGACGTTCGCCGGCCCGGCCCTGAAGCTGCAGATAGATTTCGTAGAGCATGCGCAGGCCCGAAGCGCCGATAGGATGGCCGAAGCATTTCAGCCCGCCATCAATCTGACACGGCAGACCGCCATCGGCATTGTAGAAGCCATCGAGCACATCCTTGATGGCGCCGCCCTCGGGCGAGAGATACAGATCTTCCATCGTCACCAATTCGGTCACCGAGAAGCAGTCATGCACCTCGGCTAGGCTTACCTGCTTGCGCGGCTCGGTGATGCCGGCTTCCTGATAGGCGCGTTTGGCCGCGATGCGCGCGGTCATGAAATGGCTGCCGTCCCAGCTCGAATGCCCCGCCTCGGTGCCGTTCGAGACTGCGAGCTGAAGCGCCTTCACGGTCACGAGATTCTTCTTGCCGAGGCTTTTGGCGATCTCCGGCGTGGTAACGATGGCGCAGGCGGAACCGTCGGACACGCCGCAGCAATCGAACAGGCCGAGCGGCGAAGCGACCATGGGCGCATTCATCACCTGATCCAGCGTCACCTTGTTGCGCAGATGCGCCTTCGGATTGCGCGACCCATTGTCATGGCTCTTCACCGATACCTGTGCGATCGCGCGCTTCAGGTCCTGTCCCTCGATGCCATGTTTAGCCGAATAAGCGGCGGCAAGCTGAGCGAACGAGCCGGGTGCGGAATAATTCGCCCACCACATGGAATTCAGTACGCCGCGCGAACGCTGCGGCAGGCCGCCATAGCCGGTATCCTTCAGCTTCTCCACGCCCAGCGCCAGTGCGATATCGCAGGCGCCGGAAGCCACGGCATATGCCGCGCCGCGCAAGGCCTCGGAACCGGAGGCGCAGAAATTCTCCACCCGCGTGACCGGAATATAAGGCAAGCGCAGCGCCAGCGAGAGCGGAACGCCGGACTTTCCGACATGGAAATCCTCGATCGCGGTCGCCAGCCAGGCGGCCTGAATCTGATCGGTCTCGATGCCGGCATCCGCGAGGCATTCTTCGTAGGCTTCCACCATCAAATCTTCGGCGTCGTCGTTCCAACGCTCGCCGAATTTCGAGCAGCCCATACCGATGATCGCAACCTTGTCCCTGATTCCAGTAGCCATGTTCAAGCTCCTTGCGAGGCGGCCGGCGCCGCTTTCCAGAAATAGCGACGGAAGCCGCGGTTGTTGTCGTAATCCTTGATGCGGAACATCATTTTCATCGGCTGCCCAACCTTTACGGCGCCGACATCGACATCGGTGAAATTGGCCAGAAAGCGTCCGCCGCCCTCGAACTGGACCATGCCGTAATGCAGCGGCGGATCGGCGGTGTAGGTGAGATAGTCCGCCGAGAAAGTCATGATGGAGGCCGGAATATCGGCGAAATGGAAATCTTCCTGGCTATGCCGGGCGCGGCAATTCGGATTGACGCAAATCAGCGAGCGTGGGAATTGCCGCGTACCGCATTTGGTGCATACGCCGCCCACCAACCCGAGCAGCATTTCGCGATTGCGATACAGCGTGGTCAGCGGCGTCTGATTGTCCAGTTCGGACCTCTTGCCCTGTTCGCGCTCCACCAATCCGTTGAAGGAAAGATATTTGTTATAGTTGGTCTCTTCCTTGCGGCGCGCGAGTGCGCCGCTCACGCCCGCACGCGGCGGCAGATTGGCGATTTCCCCGGTCACCTCGAAGGCGACGGCATCGCAGCCCTGGCCGAAGCCCAGCACCAGAATCCGCTCGCCCGGTTTTGCCCGCTCCAGGCAGGACACCAACATGACGATGGAATGCGCCGTGCCGGTCTCGCCGCAATTGGCATGCAGCGTATCGGCCACGGCGGATTCGGCGAAGCCAAGCTTCTTGGCGATGTTGCCCGCCACCTTCGGCAGCACGCAAGGCAGAATGAAATGCTGGAACTGCTCCGCCTTCAATCCGGTCTTTTCCAGCAGGCCTTTCACTGCTTCGGGTACAATGCGGCTATAACCTTCATCGCGGATCCAGCGTTCTTCCCAACCGTAATCGAATTTACGGTCGCTGGCGCGGTAGTGGTCGACGAAATCCACCGAAACGGAGTTGCTGCCCAGCAGGCGCGCGATCTGCCGGTCGCGGCCGAGCATCAGCGCCGCCGCGCCATCGCCGAATTGCAATTCCTGCATGGCGCCGGATCGCGTATTTCGGCTGTCGGATGCCACGAACAGCACTTCGCCATCGGCATTCCCGGCCAGGCTAAGCGCAGCCAGCAGGCCGGTGGTGCCCGCCCGCTGCGAGGAGCCGACATCCATGGTGGCTAGATGCTCATCGAGCGCCAGCGCCGCCGCCACGATGCCGGAATTCTGCCGGTCGGCGAAGGGCAGCGTGGTAGAGGCCAGATGCACCGCCGCAAGCTTCTCGCGCTCGCGCCCGGCTAGGCAGTCGCGCGCCGCTTCCACCGCCATGGTGATGGTATCTTCATCCCAATTGCACATCGTGCGCTCGCCTTTGCCTTGACTGCGCAACTCAGGCGCCACCCAGGAATTGGCATCCACGATGCTTTTACGGCTCAGCCGCAAACGCGGCAAATATGCTCCAAACGCTGTAATTCCGGTCATTTTTTCTAGTCCTTGTTGGAAAATAAAAGCTCGGGCAGCAAGCGATTGACTTCATCCGCGGCTTCATAAGCGGCCCAATGACCGACATTAGGGATGATCCGCGACTGCAAAGCAGGAACGCGCCGCTCCAGTTCTGCCGCCGCGCTGCGCACATCCGGCGCCATATAGCAATCCTGGTCCCCCCATATGATGGTGAGACGCGGCACCAGTTTTGGAATGGCATCCATCAGCGTAGCGGACAACGAAATCGGCAATCCGAGCAATTGCCGCTTCTGCCGCGTCAGATCGATCTGGATATCAACAGCCATATCATCTATCGCCGCATCGTTGGCAATCATGGAATGGCGCAGATTATGCCGAACATTCTCGCGCCGCTCGGCTTCGCTCATGCCTGGATGGCGACGCGCCAGTTCGGTAGTGGAATTGCGCCATAGATCTCCCAGACCGGAAGGACCGATCAGCACCGCCCTGACCAGTCTCTTGCCCAATCCGAGCGCGACTTGACCGCCGATCACCGCGCCCAGCGAAAAGGCTACGAGCCGCACCGGCGTTTCAGGCCCTATCAGACGATCCAATCCCTCAAGCAGCGGTTTCGCCACATCGGCGGCGACGGCCTGCCGGCCATCCACCGCCACCGGATCGGATTCCCCAAGGCCCGGCATATCAGGCGCCAATACGCGGAAATGCCGCGCCAGAGCTTCGACATTGCGCACCCAATGCAGCCATGAACCGAAGCCGCCATGCAGCAATAGCAGCGCCGGCCCCTCGCCCCATTCGCGCCAAGCCACAACGCCGCCGGAATGCGGCGTATAATGCTGCCTGGACGCAGCGATTAAACGCGTCACATCGGGGTGACGCAGCGCCTGATCAAGATAGGCGCGCGGATTGGCGCTATCGGCGTTCATTTCTCCCTCTGCTGCGGGGGATCGCGATAGATCGTGGTCCGACGATGCACGAAGACTGGAAGGCCGTCGCCGTCGCTGCCGCGAATTTCCTGCTTCAGCAGTTCCATCCGGCCGGAGCGGCCGGTCTTTTCCTCGACAGCGACGAAATGAATGCGGCATTCCAGCCGGTCGCCGGCATAGATCGGGCGTTCGTATTCGAAACTCTGGCCGCCGGCGAGAATGCGCAGCCGGTCGAGATGCCGCGTCCAGATCGGCTCTTCCGGTGCGCGGAAGGTAACCGGAAAAGTGGGCGGCGCGATGATTGTGCGGTACCCGGCCTGCTGCGCCGCCGCCTCGCTGTAATATCGCTGATCCTTGTCGCCAATGGCCTCGGCGAATTTGCGGATCGCGCCTTTTTCCACCTCCACCCAATAGGCTTCGCTGGCTTGGCCGATCAGGCTGCGGTCGATCTCCGCGCTGCTCATCGCTTCCTCGCCTAGCCGTCGTTACGTTTCCACTGATTGTTCTTCCGCTGCAGAATCGAAGCGGCGATCATATTCTTGTGGATTTGCACGGTGCCGCCGTAGATCGAGCCGCCGCGCACTTCCGCATAGCGATGCACCAGCGGATATTCGCGGGTATAACCATTGGCGCCGTGCAATTGCAGCGCATCGTCGCAAATTTCCTTGGCGGCGATGGCTGTGTAAGCCTTCGCCATTGAGGTTTCCACCGCAACGGGCAGGCCGGTAGCGCCGGCATTCGCGGCGGCGCGATAGGTCAGCAATTGCGCGGCTTCCAGCTTCACCTTCATATCGGCAAGCATCCATTGCACGCCCTGGAAATCGGCGATCTCCTGGCCGAACTGACGACGCGTGCGGGCATATTCCACGGCATGCTCGAATGCCGCCTGGGCCGAACCCAGCATGCGCGATATCGAACCCAGCCGTTCGGCATTGTAAACGCTGATCAGGCGGCCGAAGGCGCTGCCGTCGATCAAAACATTCTCGCGCGGCACCCGGCAATTGTCGAAATACAACTCGAACAACAGCTCGTCGGCCATGTTGAGCGTACCTTTGGAATGGCTGAAGCCGGGCGTATCATGCGGCACGATAACCGCGCCGATATCGGAGGCCTTTCCCGTAGTGCCGAAACGGCAATAAACCACAGTGTAATGGGTGTGATCGACGAAGCTGACGAATTGCTTCTTGCCATCGATCACCACGCTGTCGCCATCCATACGCGCCCGCGTCTTCATCGCCGTGGCGGCGGAGCCGGCTTCCGGTTCGGTAATGCCGATGCTGATGCCGATCTTGCCTTCGCAAACGCCAGCCACGTATTTCTTCTTCTGCTCCTCGGTGCCGAGCACGGCGATGGCGCCGACCGCGCCGGTGGAAGTGCGGTGCGCCAGCGCGCCCAGCATCGAATCGCAGGCTTGAAGACGCTGAATGACCAGCAATGTATCCAACAGCGGCAGCCCCTGCCCGCCGTAAGCCTCCGGCATATTGAGCCCCAGCAGGCCCTGCTCGGCCATGGCGGAGCGCAGGCGATCCACCAAATCCGCCGGCTTGGCTTCGATGATCTTGCGTAAACGGCGATGATAGGCCTGCTCGGCAGCCTCGACCAACTCCGCCTGCCGATCGGTCATACGGAAATCCATTTTTCCCCTCCCAAACTTACTTTATCAATTCGATCATATCACTCTTAGGGACATTGTGCCTTGTCTTATGGATGCAATCAAGCTTATATTGTATCTAATGAATGTGAGCAATTTTAATCCGGGGGCAAAAAAAGCTCAGTCAAGTCCGCCTGCGGGTCCGCTGGCGGGACTTCGCGTACTCGAAATGGCTGGGATCGGCCCGGTTCCCTTCTGCGGCATGCTGTTGGCCGATATGGGGGCGGAAATCCTGCGGATCGACCGACCTGATCCCGGCCCTCGATCCGATCGCAATCCACGGCATGACCTGATGAATCGCGGCCGCCGCTCGGCAGCCATCGACCTGAAGGATACGCGTTGCGTGGCGCTGACGCGGCAATTGGCTAATCGCGCCGATATCCTTCTGGAGGGTTTCCGGCCTGGCGTGATGGAGCGGCTTGGCCTGGGCCCGGACGAATTGCTTGCCGGAAATCCGCGCCTGGTCTATGGCCGCATGACCGGCTGGGGCCAACAAGGACCGCTGGCGAAGCGGGCCGGGCACGACATCAATTACATCGCGCTGACCGGCGCCTTGCATGGCATGGGCCGCAAAGGCGAACCGCCCATGCCGCCGCTCAATCTGGTGGGAGATTTCGGCGGCGGCGCGCTTTACCTCGCCTTCGGCGTGCTTTGCGCCTATATCGAGGCCGCGCGCAGCGGCCGCGGCCAGGTGGTGGATGCAGCGATGCTGGACGGTGCGCTGTCGATGATGTCGATGGTATTCGGCTTAAGCAACATGGGCTTGTGGAGCGCCGCACGGGGCGAGAATTTCCTCGATGGTTCGGCGCCGCATTACCGCTGCTATGAAACCGCCGATGACAAATACGTTGCGATTGGCGCGGTGGAACGGGAATTCTGGACCGAACTGCTTCGCCGCATGGGTTTGCATGACATTGATCCCGCCCGCCAGGGCGACCGCAGTTCCTGGCAAATGACGGAACAAAGGCTCAGCGAGGCCTTTCGCGGAAAGACACGCGATGAATGGTGCCGCCTATTGGAGGATTTCGATACCTGCTTCGCCCCAGTCATGGCCGTCGATGAAGTAAGCGAGCACCCTCATATTCGCGCCCGCGACGGCATGATTGATATATTCGGGATCGCTTCGGCGGCGCCCGCCCCCCGGCTATCCCGCACGCCCGGCAGCATAGGCTTGCCGCCGCCCCGCCCAGGCGAACATACCCGCGAAGCTTTGCTGGATTGGGGCATCTCCGCCGACGAGCTCGACCGGCTATCGGCGGATGGCAAGATCGGCTGGCGCGGCCCGGCCTGGGCCTAAAGAAATTTACTCAAGGATAGCAATCGTTTGGCCTTCTTTCACGACATCCTTCTCGGCCGCCAGGTAACGCAGTACAGTGCCCTCGCGCGGCGCTTCGACGGGAATTTCCATCTTCATCGATTCCAGGATCAGCAGGGTATCTCCGGATGCGACCTGGCCTCCCGACTCGACCTCGATCTTCCAAACCGTACCAGCCACCGGCGACTTGATCTCTAACGGCATTGCCATCCTCTCAAAGCAAATGATCTGATATGAAATGAAACAATTCTGTAGAATTGATACTATCATGGCCTTACAATAACAAGAGCACTCAGGGAGCACGAGCTTAGAAAATGGACAAAAAGATCCTCGAAGAATTGGCAGAGAAGCGCGCCGCGGGGAAAACACTGGGCAATCCCACGACTTTGGAAAAACTTAAGGCCAGCGGTCGGCTGAATGCGCGCGAGCGGGTGGATGCGCTGCTCGATCCCGACAGTTTCGTGGAACTCGGCGTGCTGGCACGCAGCCAAAACCCGGACTTGTACGACCGTACCCCGGCTGATGGCTTGATTGCCGGCTGGGGCAAGATCGAGGGCCGCACCGTATATGTCACCTCCGAGGATGTGAGCGTTCTGGCCGGCACCCGGGGCCGTGTGGCTGAGGCCAAAACCGCCCGTATCCGCGAATTGGCGGCACAACATAAGCGCCCCTATATCGCGCTGATGGAAGCCGGCGCCGGCCGCTTCCAGGAGAATAACGGCGTCGGCGCCGTCAGCATCGGAAATCGCTTCCGCGAACATTTCCGCCTCTCCGGCCATGTGCCCCAGGTGGCCGCCATCATGGGCGCCTGTTTCGGCGGGCCTTCCTTCACGGCGGCGCAATCGGATTTCATCTCCATCGTGCGCGGCACCGGCTTTTTCGGCATGTCCGGTCCTCCGGTGGTGAAGGTCGGGATAGGCGAGGTGATTTCCGCCGAGGATCTGGGCGGCGCCGACAAGGTGGCGCGCGAGACCGGCCAAGTCGATCATGTGGCGGAGACCGACGCGGAATGCCTGACGACGATTCGCCAATGGCTGTCTTTCTTCCCATCGAATTGCGACGAGTTGCCGCCGATGATCGAGCCGCGCGCCGCTCCGATCGACGGTGAAGCCGGCCGGGCACGCATCGCACAGATGGTTTCCGACAATCCGCGCCGCGCCTACGACATGGTGCAATTGGTGCAATTGCTTGCCGATGGCGGCGAATTATTCACTTATCGGCCGAATTACGGGCCGAACCTGCTCACGGCATGGTGCCGCATGCAGGGGCAGGCCGTGGGCTTCATTGCCAACAATCCGATGCACATGGCTGGGGCTCTCGACTACAAGGCCGCCACCAAAGCCCGCAAATTCGTCGAGCTCTGCGATGCCTTCCACATTCCGCTGGTATTTCTCACCGATTGCCCAGGCTTCCTGGTCGGTTCGGAAGTGGAAAAAACCCGCATGGTCTCGCTGGCTTCGCGCACGCTGAATACGATCATCGCCGCCAGCGTGCCGAAGGTGACGATCGTACTGCGCAAGGCCATCGGCCTTGCCTACCTAGTGATGGGCGGACGGACCATGCGACCCGACGCCTTGGTGGCCTGGCCGACGGCGCGCTTCGATGTGATGGGCCCGGCCGCCGGCGTGGAGCTGGCGCATGGCAAGGAGATATCACGCGCAGCCGACCCCGACGCCATGCGTGCGGAATTGCTGCGCAAGATGGATGCCGACAGCCACACCTATCTGGCCGCGGAAGCTGCGGCGGTGGACGACGTGATCCATCCGGCGGAAACCCGCGATGTGATCCTCTCCGTTCTGGAACGGACCCGGGGCAACATGAAACTTGGCTTCAAGCATCGGATTGATGCATGAGCGGGGCCGATATGCAGTGGGACGATGCCGCAGATGTAATCGTGGTCGGCTATGGCGCGGCGGGCGCCACTGCGGCCATTGAAGCGCGCCGAGCCGGCGCGGATACCTTGTTGCTGGAAAAAATGCCCTGGCCCGGCGGGCTTTCCGCGGTATCCGCTGGCGGCATCCGCGTCACCGACGATGTGGAACAGGCATTCGCCTATCTGATGACCACCTGCGCCGGCCGCACGCCCGAGCCGGTGATCCGGGCCTTGGCCGAAGGGATGGCGCTCGCCACCGATTATGTACGCGAATTGGCCAAAACCAATGGCGCGGTGGTGAAGGTGGTGAAAGCGCTGGGCAATTATCCGTTCGAGGGTACGGATTCCCTCGCCTATTGCGAAATCGACAGCATTCCGGCGCTGGAAAATGTCAGCGAGCATCATGCGGTCAGAGGCATCAAGGGCGGCACAAAGCTGTTCAAGTTGCTGGAGGACAATGTCGTCGCACTCGGTACGCGAGTCGAAATGGAATGCGCGGCGGAACGCCTGATCACCGACGAGAGCGGCGCCGTGATCGGCCTTCAGGTAAAGCAAGCCGGCAGGACGCGGCGCATCAAGGCGCGGCGCGGCGTGGTGTTGAGCTGCGGCGGCTTCGAGGATGATGCCGAGATGAAGCGCCAATATCTGCAAGCGATGCCCGTGCTCACCGGATCCTTCCGCGGCAATACCGGCGATGGCATCCGCATGGCGCAGGCAGTGGGCGCCGACCTTTGGCATATGTGGCACTACCACGGCCCCTACGGCCTCAAACACCCAGATCCCGCCTTTCCGTATGGCTTCTATATGAAAGCGATACCGATGTGGACGCCAGGGCGGCCTGATGCGGTATCCGACCTCGGCGTAACCGATGCCCAGGGCAAACGGATGTCGCAGAAATCCGTGGCCAAAATGGCCTGGATCGTCGTGGATCAGACCGGCCGCCGCTTCATGGATGAATATCCGCCCTATCCGGGCGATACCGGCGTCCGGCCCTTCGACTGGTACGATTCCAAGACGCAACGCTTTCCGCGCATTCCGGCTTTCGTGATTTTCGACGAAGAAGGCCGCAAGATGTATCCGATCGCCCGCTCGATCCAAAACGACAAACTCCATCGCTATGATTGGAGCCCCGACAATCTGAAAGAGGTTGAGAACGGCATCCTGGAGCGTGCCGACAGCCTGGAGGAATTGGCCGAGAAAACCGGCCTGCCGCCGCATACGCTGCAAGAAACCCTAGCGCGGTGGAATCGCATGGTGAAGGCCGGATACGACGACGAATTCGGCCGCATGCCGGATACGATGGTGGCGATCAGCACGCCGCCCTATTATTTCGGCCGCGCCTATCCCATCGTTATCAACACCCAGGGCGGCCCGGTGCATGATGTGGAGCAGCGCGTGCTGAATCCCTTCGGAGAGCCAATTGCGCGCCTATTCGCTGCGGGCGAGTTGGGCAGCGTGTTCGGCCATCTCTATCTGGGCGGCGGCAATCTATCAGAATGCGTGATCGGCGGCTGGACCGCCGGCCGCAACGTCGCCAAGCTTTCCGCCTGGGATTCCTAACGCCCGATAAGGCTGCGCGCTCAGAGCGTCAGGGTGGAACCGCCATCGGCCCGCAGCACGCAGCCGTTCAAATGCGAGGCCATGTCGGATAGCAGGAAGCGGGTAATCTGCGCAATCTGCTCGGTAGTCGCCGGATTGCCATCGGATGACGGCAAGCCCAACTTGCGGTTGGCTTCCGCGATGGCGTCGTAGCGCGGCGTCTTCACCGCGCCGGGCGCCACGGCATTTATGCGGATTCCCTGGCGGCCATAAAGATTGGAAATGCCCTTGGTCAGCAAATTGACCATGGCATTGGCCGAACTGCCCGGCATATGCGAGGCTGAATTGGGCTGATGCCCGCCGCGGCCAGAAATATTCACGATCACGCCGCCGCCCTGCTTCAGCATCGCCGGCAACACGGCCCGGATCGCCCGCATATAGCCGAATCCCTTGGCCTGCAACACGCTGAGCCAATCCTCATCGCTGAGTTCCAGGAAGTTGCCGAAGGTGGGCAATGCCACGGTGTTGACCAGGGCATCAATGCGACCATGCCGCTGCAATATCCGCTGCGCCGCGCCATCCACCGAGGCCCGGTCGGACAGATCCACCGCTTCCGCCTCGTAGCCTTTCGCTTCAAGCTGAGCGGTTTTACGGCCGGAAGCGATCAACTTTGCTCCATGCGCCGCAACATCGGCGGCAATGGCTTCCCCGATGGCACCCGTGGCACCGATCACCCAGATGAGACGGCCGTCGAGCATGCTTAACCCCTAGCTGAAAAAATCCGCCATATTTGCGATCTGGCCGATGGCGAAAAGCCGCTCGATCAAGCGGGCATCGGCGGTTCCGGCGGAGGCAAGACAATCGGCCGCCTTGGCCTTGATTTCCGCATCGCTAAGCGGCCTGTCGCTGCTGCCGGGAACCTGTTCGACCTGGCGGCTGAAACTGCCTCGCGCGGTTTTCAGGGTGACGCGGCCCGGCGAGACATGGCCCGGCCAGGAGGATTCTACATCCACACCGACTGCCTGCACCTTCGTCCTGAATTCCGCATCGCACACACGTTCGGCAACGATATCGCTCAACCCCATGCCGCCGCGATAAACGGCGCAGGCCGCGGCATATTGCACCGAGAACTGGCCCGATACCTGCGCATCGCCGGATGGATCGAATGCAGCGCCAACGATTCGCTGCATATAGGGCGATATGATTACATCAATGCCCCGTACTTCCTCATGCGTCAGATTCTGTTCGCGCATAATGGTCGAAGCTGCGTCGATCACCACATGATTGCAAAGGCAGCTCGGAAACTTCTTGATGCCTGTGGCGCTGAAATGGAATTGCTCGCCCAACCCATCGAGCGCGAGCCCCGCATCGCCGCCTTCATAGAGATTGAACCACCCGGCTGCCCCGGTAAGCCAAGCCATCGGCCCCGTCACGCCAGCGGCGGCGGCAAGCGCCGCATGAATGCCCGCGCGTGCA
>JAYSEE010000039.1:14836-17814 GCA_041914045.1 Ferrovibrio sp.
GGCGGTTTGCAATCGTTTGGTGAGCGTGCGTTCTATGATCGCCTGCTTGGTGCCGCCGGCCATGCTCAGGGCAATGCCCATCGCATGATGGATGCCAGCCGCATCCAAGCCCAGAAGTTTAGCGGCGGCGGCGGCGCTGCCAAATACGCCAACGGCAGAACTGCCGAACCAGTTCTTCTGTCGCGGCGTTGCCAGCGACAACCGATGCATGACCTCTACGCCGGCGATGTAGGCATCTAGAAAGTCCGCCCCGCTGCGGCCTTGGCGTTCTGCCATAGCCCAAGCGGCAGGCACCACCACCGCATCGGCATGTAGGATTGATCCCGCATGCACCGAATCGAAATCCAATGCAGCGGCGGCGGCGCCATTTGCAAATGCGGCCTCAGCGGCCGGCACTTTCGCAACGCCATGCCACAATCGCGCTTCCTGAACGCCGCCTTGATTAATCGCGAGATCGCAAAGCGGCGCTACGCCCGGAGCCAAGGACCCGGGTATAGCAACCGCCACCGTATCAGCCGTCAAGCGGCAGGCCGCATGGCGCAGAGTTTCGCCGCCGACCCTGAGGTCGGCGACGAAATTTGCAATACGGCGTTCCGCGGACATACCGCTCAGGTCGGCAGTTTGCTGTAAATCTCCTGCCAGATCAGCTTCTGGTAAGTGGCCTGCTCGCGGCCATTCTTATCCAGCAGACCCTTCCACTTCACACGCAGGCGCTCGAAATCTTTGGCAATCTGCTCGGGATTCTTCACCTTCCGATTCTTGCCCTTCTCGATCGCGGTCGGCATGTACTTAGCCGGGAATTCGGCCAGGAATTTGCCGAGATCCGGATCCGCCTTGTAGAAATTGGTTCCCTTGGCGGCGTATTCCTTCTGCACCTCCTGGTCCTCGCGGATATAGTTATATACCGCGCGCGTCACCATCTCAGGCAGATGCTTCACCAGAACGTCGCGTTCCGTCTTGCTCAGCTTGCCCCATTTTTCCATGCGCAAATTGAACATCGACGCGCCGATATAACCGCCGATCGGATCCAGGATCACGTTCTTCGCCGCCTCGCCATAGGAGCGCGAACGCTGCGACGTGATCGAGTGAACCGCGCAATCAATCGTGCCGCGATCGAGCGCCTCGTATGCTTCATCGGCGTTCACATTCACCGGCACCGCGCCCATCGCGCGGGTCATATCGACCCAACCCGAAATGGCGCGCAACTTTTTGCCCTTCATATCGGCCAAGGATTTGATATGCGGCTTGCAATGATAGACGTAGGGCGTGAGCGCGATGGTGGATAGAAACTTGGTCTTGAACTTGACCTCGTATTCCTCCTTGCAATCCGGACAGTTGAACAGGATCAACTCATTGATGACGCCGGTCATCACAAGCGGATCGTCGTTCAGCAAGCTGAAATCACCGATAAAATTATCCACCGGCATTTCCGACGGCACATAGGCCCCGACGATGTATCCGGAATCCGCAATGCCGTCTCGTACGCCGGCTGGAATATCCTTGCCCGCCAAAAGCGATTGCGCGAAATGCGGATCGAACTTGAGCGAGCCGTTGGTATCGCGCTCGACATTCTTGAAATAATCCATCATCACCGGGTTGGATGTATGCTTTGGACCGAGATAGCTGGCATACACGATCTTGGTCTGCGCAGCGGCCTGGCCGCCAAAAGCGGCAGCCAATGCCATACCGGCAACTGCGATTGCTGTAATCTTCATGGCGTGTTCCTCCGTTTTTTGTCGATGGTTATAATGTCGTCCCGCTAATTCATTAATGTCGGTATCAACAATGCTATAGATGGGAATGCAATCAGCAGACCCAGAGTGACCACATCGGTCAAAACGAACCAGCCGATTCCTCTGAAGATGGTTTCAAGCGGTATCTTGTCGCCGACCACGGCCTTGATGACGTAGACATTCATCCCGACCGGGGGCGTCACAAGACCGATCTCGAGATACTTGATCACCAGAACGCCAAACCAGATCAAATCCGCCCCCACGGTATCGAGCATGGGCAGCAGGATCGGAATGGTGAGCAGCATCAAACCGATCGAATCCAAGAAGCATCCGAGAAAAACGAATACGATTGATACGACAATGATGAACACGTATTTGTTGACCGTGAATTCTCCCAGCCATTCGCCCATGAAATTCGGCAATCCGCTGAAGGCCATGAAACGGGAGAGCAAAACGCCGCCTACCGCGATGAAGAACACCGCCGCCGTGCTGGTAAGCGATTCGATGACGGCCGCTTTCACCACGGCTAAGGTAAGCCGCCGCTGCGCCGCAGCGACCACGAAGGCGAGAAACGCGCCGCCTGCCGCCGCCTCGGTGGATGTGAATACCCCGGAATACATGCTGCCGATCACGCCCAGCACCAGGGCCGGCAAAGGCCAGACATCGCGCAGCACGGCAAAGCGTTCGGCCCATGTAACCGTCTCGGTTACCGGCGGGCCGAGTTTCGGATTGATCTTGCAGCGCACTACAATCATCAAGCCGAACATCAAGGCCGAAAGCAGGCCGGGCAGAATTCCAGCCATCAGGGCTTTTGAAACCGAAACCTCGGCGAAGATCGCGTAGATCACCATCAAAATCGATGGCGGGATCAACGATCCCAACGTGCCCGCCGCAGCGACGCTGCCCGTGGCCAGCCCGGGATCGTAGCGATAACGCATCATCTCGGGGATCGCGATGCGCCCCATCGCGGATGCCGTGGCGACCGACGAACCGGAAGCGGCCGCGAAGCCCGCGCAAGCCGCCGTGGAAGCCACCGCCAATCCGCCGGGCATCCAACTGAGCCAAAGTCGGGCCGCGCGATACAAGCTTTGGGTAAGGCCGGCATGATAAGCCACGCTGCCCATCAGCAGGAACATCGGAACGGCGGAAAGCGTCCAATGCGCGATGAAGCCATAGGGCTGCGTGGTGAGCACGCCGAAGGCGGCTTCCGGACCCCGCAGCACCAGGATGCCGCCGACCGCAACG
>JAYSEE010000040.1:0-10413 GCA_041914045.1 Ferrovibrio sp.
GGTTCGAGGAGCATCCGCAGGATGCCCGCATGATCATCGGCAAGGTGGTGGAAGCCGCCGCCGCCCGCGAAGCGGCGCGCAAGGCGCGCGAACTCACCCGCCGCAAGGGCGCGTTGGATATCTCCTCGCTGCCGGGCAAGCTGGCCGATTGCCAGGAGCGCGATCCGGCGAAATCCGAACTCTTCCTGGTCGAGGGCGACAGCGCCGGCGGTTCCGCCAAGCAGGGCCGCCATCGCGCCAATCAGGCCGTGCTGCCGCTGCGCGGCAAGATCCTGAATGTCGAGCGCGCGCGGTTCGACAAGATGCTGTCCTCGGCTGAAATCGGCACGCTGATCACGGCGCTCGGCACCGGCATCGGCCATGAGGATTTCTCATTGGAGAAGCTGCGCTATCACAAGATCATCATCATGACCGACGCCGACGTGGATGGCGCGCATATCCGCACCCTGCTGCTCACCTTCTTCTTCCGGCAGATGCGGCCATTGATTGATGCCGGCCATCTCTATATCGCGCAGCCGCCGCTCTATAAGGTGAAGCGCGGCCAGGCCGAACGCTATCTCAAGGACGAACCGGCGCTGGAAGATTACCTGATCAACGAAGGCATCGACGCGGCGGTGCTGCATCTGCACGATGGCAGCCAGCTTGCCGGCGCCGATCTGCGCCGCCTGGTGGACAATGCCCGCATCGCGCGCGGCCTGCTGACCTCCATCGGCAAACGCTATAATGCCGGCGTGGTGGAGCAGGCGGCGATCCTGGGCATGCTGCGCCCGGATGTGCTCGATCATGCCGATACATCGGTGCCGGCGGCCGCCGAACTCGCCAAGCGCCTCAATGCACTGGCGCCGGAACTCGAGCGCGGCTGGGAATGCGTGGCGCCCGGCGAAGGCTCGCTGGTGGCCAAGCGCAGCCTGCGCGGCTATTCCTCAAGCTATGTGCTGGATGCCCAGCTTTTCCGCTCCGGCGAGGCGCGCAAGCTCAACGAAATGGCTGCCGAATTGCAGGCGATCTACCTCGCGCCCGGCAAGCTGAAGCGCAAGGAAGAGGCCCAGGATGTGCGCGGGCCGGCCGATCTGCTGGAAGCCGTGATGGCCATCGGCCGGCGCGGCCTCACCTTGCAGCGTTATAAGGGTCTGGGCGAGATGAATCCGGATCAGCTCTGGGAAACCACGCTGGACCCCGAGCAGCGCAGCCTGCTGCAGGTGAAGGTCGACCATGCCGAGGATGCCGACAACATCTTCGAAACCCTGATGGGCGATGTGGTGGAACCGCGCCGCGATTTCATCCAGTCCAACGCGCTCACCGTCGCGAATTTGGATATATGAGGCGGCGTTAATTCGCCACTTTCAGGTGGCGGATCGGGCGGCCGGGCACCAGGGCCTCGGCGGCGGACGCGATGGCGTCCGCGTCCATGCCGTGATGGCGATACATGTCGTCCACGGTGCCGGTCTGGCCGAAATGCTCCACGCCCAAGGCGGATAGACGGTTGCCCTTCACCGATCCCAGCCAGGCCAAGGATGCGGGATGGCCATCGGCGGCGGTTACGATGCCGCAATGCGGCGGCAATGGCGCCAGCAAATTTTCGATATGGGATTTCGCATGCGGCAGGCCGCGCCGACGGGCGCGCATCGCCGCCGACCAGCCGGCATTCAGGCGGTCGGCCGATGTGATGGCGAGCACGGCGATATCGCGCCGATCTTCCGACATCATTGCGGCAGCCTGGATCGCTTCCGGGGCCAGCACGCCGGTATAGGCAATGACGATATCGGTATTCGGGCTGGGCGGCCGCAGCCAATAGGCTCCATCAATGATGTCGCGCTCCAATTCGGCGGTCATCATGCGCTTGGGCTGCTCCAGGGGCCGCGTGGACAGGCGAAGATAGACCGATCCGCCGGTCTCGTCGCGCAGCCAGCTGCGGGCATCGGCCCGTTCCTCGCCATCGCGCTGCAAGTAATCGAAGGCGAAACGCAGGATGACGGCGAGTTCGTCCACATAGGCGGGTTCGAAAGCGGCCAGGCCATCCTGCGCCATGCCGATCAGCGACGTGGAGATGGATTGATGCGCGCCGCCTTCCGGCGCAAGCGTTACGCCGGATGGCGTCGCCACCACGATGAAACGGGCATCCTGATAGCAGGCGTAATTCAGCGCATCCAGACCGCGGCAGATGAACGGATCGTACAGAGTGCCGATCGGCAGCAGGCGTTCGCCGAATAGGGAATGCGACAGGCCCAGCGCGGACAGCAGCGTGAACAGATTCATCTCGGCGATGCCGAGTTCCAAATGCTGGCCGTTGCGCGAAAAATCCCAGGCGAAAGTAGAGGGAATGCGCTCTTTCTTGAACAGATCGGCCACCGCCTCCTGCGCGAACAATCCGCGCCGGTTCACCCAGCCGCCCAGATTGGTCGATACGGTCACATCCGGCGCGGTGGTCACCACGCGGTCGGCGAGCGGGCCGGGCAGGCGCGCCAGTTCATTCATGATCAGGCCGAAGCCGTGCTGGGTGGATATCTCGTCCTGTTTCGGCACCGGCAAGGCGGCGGGCACCTCGATCCGAGGTGAAGACAGGCGGCGCTGCTTCAACTGGTTATAGGGGATGCAGCCGATGAAATCGCTCAGCACGGCTTCGGCATGCGCCATGCCCTCGAACTTGTCCCATTCATGGCCGGGCCGGATGCCCATATCCTTCTGGAAAGCCGCCATCTGCGCCGGAGTCAGCATGCCGGCGTGATTATCCTTATGCCCGGCGAGCGGCAGGCCAAAGCCCTTGACGGTATAGGCCAGAAAAACCACCGGACGGTCATGGTCGATGCCGTCGAAGGCCGCGGTCAGGCAGGCCAGGTCATGGCCGGCGAGATTGGTCATCAATTGCGCCAATTCGCTGTCGCTGCGGCGCTCGATCAATTGCGTCGCGTCGCCTTGATCGCCCAGATCGTCCAGCAGTCGTTTGCGCCAGGCCGCGCCGCCCTGGAAGGTCAGCGCCGAATAAAGCTGGTTCGGGCAGCGGTCGATCCAATCGCGCAGCTTGTCGCCGCCGGGTTCCTGGAAGGCGCTTTCCAGCAGGCGGCCGTATTTCAGCGTCACGATGTCCCAGCCGAAGGCGCGGAACAGCGCTTCCAGCCGGTCGTAAAGCCCTTCGCGCACCACGGCGTCGAGGCTTTGGCGGTTGTAATCAATGATCCACCAGGTGTTGCGCAGGCCATGCTTCCAGCCTTCCAGCAGGGCCTCGTAAATATTGCCTTCGTCCATTTCGGCATCGCCGATCAGCGAGATCATGCGGCCGGTTTCGACGCCCTGGGCCCAGCCATGGGCTTTCACGTAATCCTGCACCAAGCTGGCGAAGATCGTCTGCGCCGCGCCAAGGCCGACCGAGCCGGTGGAGAAATCCACATCGGCGGTATCCTTGGTGCGCGAGGGATAGGATTGCACGCCCTTATAGCCGCGAAAATTCTCCATGCGCTCGCGCGACTGTCGATCCAGCAGATAGTGAATGGCATGGAAAATCGGGCTGGCATGCGGCTTCACCGCCACGCGGTCATACGCACGCAGGGAATGGAAATACAGCGCGGTCATCACGGTCGCCAGCGAGGCGCTGGATGCCTGATGGCCGCCCACTTTCAATCCGTCGCTCTTCTCGCGCAGATGATTTGCATTGTGGATCATCCAAGTGGAAAGCCACAGGACTTTGCGCTCGAGATCGCGAAGGATATTCAATTCGCTGCTGGTAATGCCGGTCATGGTTCCGCCTGACGTGTTCGCGCCAGATTAAAGGCTTCGGGCGGGCATTCCTTTGCAAAGCAGGGCGTCTGATGTATATATTTTGCAAAATATTTGCGCTAAGAGGCAAAAATGAACAAAGATATTGTCGCGCTGGATCAGATAGATAGAAAAATCCTTAAGGCGCTGCAAGGCAATGCGCGCCTGTCGAGTCAGGAGCTTTCCGATCAGGTCGGCATTTCGCCGTCGCCTTGCTGGCGTCGGGTGAAGGCGCTCGAGGAATCCGGCGTCATTTCCAGATACGTAACTCTGGTGGACCCGGAAGCATTGGGCCTGTCGATCAGCATCTTCACCAATGTATCGCTTGATAAGCAGATCGAGACCGCGCTGGAGACTTTCCAGAAGGCGGTGCGCCGGCGGCCGGAAGTGATGGAATGCTATTTGATGACCGGCGATTTCGATTATCTGCTGCGCGTAGTGGTGGGCAGCTTGCACGATTACGAACGCTTTCTGTTGGATCACCTGACCAAGATTCCCGGCGTCGCCAGCATCAAATCCAGCTTCGCGCTGAAACAGGTGAAATACACCACGGCCTTGCCGGTCGGCTAAAGTCACGCCGATTTGATTTCGCCGCGTTGTAAGCCGCTTGCAATTGACTCATATCAAGACCCGGGGCCACTCATCGGCATCGAAGGTTGAACGCCGCAGGTTGAGTGATTAACCTCGCGGGATGAGCGAGCAAAATGCAGACGATAAGCCTGCGGATGAGATGTGGCATGCGAAGACGGTCGATGCGCTTTATCAGGCGCTCGAAACCACGCCGCATGGTCTGAGCAAAACCGAGGCAGCTAGGCGGCTTGCTTCGCATGGCCCCAATAGTCTGTCCGAAGCGCCGCGCGCGCACCCTTTAATGCGCTTTCTGGCGCAGTTCAATAATACGCTGATCTATTTTCTGCTGGCTGCCGCAGTGGCGGCCTGGATTCTTGGGCATCATATAGATGCCGTGGTGATCCTGGCCGTAGTGCTGGTGAATGCCGTCGTCGGTTTCGTGCAGGAGGGCAAGGCCGAGCAGGCATTGGCCGCCATCCGCAAGCTGATTTCGCCGCAGGCCAATCTGTGGCGCGACGGCAAGCGCCTGGCTTTGCCGGTGGCCGATCTGGTGCCGGGCGATCTGGTGATCGTGGAGGCCGGCGACCGCGTGCCGGCCGATCTGCGGCTGGTGCGGGCGCGCGGCCTGCTGATCGACGAAGCCATGCTGACCGGCGAATCCGTGGTGGCGGAAAAGCATGAGCAGGCGGTGGCCGCCGAAGCGATGCTGGGCGACCGCAGCTGCATGGCGTTTTCCGGCACTCTGGTGGCGGCAGGGCAGGGCATCGGCATCGTCGTGGCCACGGGCGCGCGAACCGAAATCGGCCGCATCAGCAAATTGATCGAAAGCGTCGATCTGCTCAGCACGCCGTTGCTGCGCCAGATCAACAGTTTCGGCCGGCGTTTCACCTGGATCGCCATCGCCGCGGCCATACTGATCTATCTGTTCGCCACCTTGCTGCGCGGCTATGACTGGGTGGATGCGCTGATCGCCGTGGTCGCGCTGGCCGTCGGCGTGGTGCCGGAAGGCCTGCCGGCGGTGATCACCATCACGCTGGCTATCGGCGTACAGCGCATGGCCAAGCGCAATGCGGTGATCCGGCGTCTGCCGGCGGTGGAAACCCTGGGCTCGACTTCGGTGATCTGTTCGGACAAGACCGGCACGCTGACCCGCAATGAAATGACCGCGCGCCGTTTGGTCGCCGCCGGCCATGGCGTGGAAGCGAGCGGCGCCGGCTACGAGCCGAAGGGCGAACTCACCGCCGATGGCGACGACGATGTGGCGGCGCTGGAAGCCGTGGCGCCGCTGATCCGTTGCGGCCTGCTTTGCAACGATGCGCATCTGCGCCAGGGCAAGGACGGTCATTGGATCGTGGATGGCGATCCGATGGAAGGCGCGCTGGTGGCGCTGGCCATGAAAGCCGGCCTGGCGCCCGAGCATCTGCGCGCCGAATGGCCGCGCGAGGATGAGATACCTTTCGATGCGCAATACCGCTTCATGGCCACCCGGCATGCCGCGCCCGCGCATTATAGCGCCGGCGGGCATCACGCGATTTTCGTGAAGGGCGCGCCGGAACGTCTGCTTGCCATGTGCCGGCGGCAGCTCGGCGCCGGCGAACAGCCGGAGCCTTTGGATGCGGCCTATTGGGAGAGCCAGATCGCCAAGGCGGCGTCCGAAGGCCAGCGCGTGCTGGGCTTCGCCATGAAGCGCCAGCCCGCCGCCATCGCGCCGCTGGGTTTCGACGATCTGAATGACGGCGCGATTTTCCTCGGCATCATCGGCTTCATCGATCCGCCGCGCGAGGAGGTGATCCACGCCATCGCCGAATGCCGCTCGGCCGGCATCGGCGTGAAGATGATCACCGGCGACCATGCCGCCACCGCCGCCGCCATCGCGCGGCAATTGGGGCTGAACAGCGCGGCCGTGGTCAGCGGCGCCGATATCGACGCCAGGACGGATGCTGAGTTGGTGCCGATCGCGCAGAATGCCGATGTATTCGCCCGCACCAATCCGGAGCATAAGCTGCGCATCGTGCGGGCGCTGCAATCCACCGGCGCCATCGTGGCGATGACCGGCGACGGCGTGAACGACGCGCCGGCGCTGAAGCAGGCCGATGTGGGCGTGGCGATGGGCCGCAAGGGCACCGAGGCGGCCAAGGAAGCCTCCGAAATGGTGCTGCTGGACGAGAATTTCGTTTCCATCGTGTCGGCGGTGCATGAGGGCCGCACGGTTTACGACAATATCCGCAAGGTGATCGCCTGGACCATTCCCACCAATGGCGGCGAGGCCGTAACGGTGATCGCCGCGATCCTGTTCGGCTTCGCCATGCCGATGGCGGCGGCGCAGATTCTGTGGATCAATCTGATCACCAGCGTCACGCTGGGCCTTGCCCTGGCTTTCGAGCCCTCCGAGCCGGACGCGATGCGGCGGCCGCCGCGCGCATCCGATGCGCCGCTGCTGTCGCCCTTCATGGTCTGGCGGGTGGTGTTCGTTTCGCTGCTGGTCGCATTGGGCGCGCTGAGCATATTCTTCTATGCCCAGCAGGCCGGCCATGATCTGGCAACCGCGCGCACCTTGGTGGTGAACGCGATCGTGGTGTATGAAATCTTCTATCTGTTCAATGTGCGCTACATGCATATGGCATCCATTACCTGGCGCGGCGCGCTGGGCACGCCGGCAGTGCTGCTGGCCCTGGCCGTGGTCACGGCGGCGCAGCTCATCTTCACCTATGCGCCGTTCATGCATGTCTGGTTCGACTCGCGGCCGGCCGATCTTCTGGATGGCATCATCATCGTGGCGAGCGGCGCGGCGATGATGGCGATTCTCGAAATCGAGAAGCTTATCTTCCGCCGCCTCGGCTGGTTCGAGCAGGATCGCTAGCGCGGCTGCCAGCGTTCCAGCACGGCCTTCAGCAGCAGGGTGATCAGCGCGATCACGGTGAGCAGGCTGGCGGCGGCGAAGGCGCCCACGGCGTTGTAATCGTGATACAGCAATTCCACATGCAGCGGCAGCGTGTTGGTCTCGCCGCGTATATTGCCCGACACCACGGAAACCGCGCCGAATTCGCCGATGGCGCGCGCCGTGCACAGCACCGCGCCATAGAGCAGCGCCCAGCGGATGGCGGGCAAGGTCACGCGGCGGAAAATCTGCCAGCCGCTGGCGCCCAGCGTAGCGGCGGCCTCTTCGGGATCGGTGCCCTGCGCCTGCATCAGCGGAATCAATTCGCGCGCCACGAAGGGGCTGGTGACGAACAGAGTCACCAGCACGATGGCCGGCCAACTGAACATCAGCCGGATGCCATGATCCTCCAGCCAGCCGCCGAACAGGCCCTGGCTGCCATAGAGCAGCAGATAGATCACGCCGGCCACGATGGGCGAGACCGAGAAGGGCAGTTCCAGCAGGGTGAGCAGCAGCTTCTTGCCGCGGAATTGGAATTTCGCGATGGCCCAGGCCGCCGCCACGCCAAACACGATGTTGATCGGCACGACGACCAGGGTGGTGACGAGGGTGAGGAACACGGCATGCAGCGTGTCGGGTTCCAGCACATTGGTGCGATAGAATTCCACGCCCTTGGAGAAAGCCTGCTGGAAGATCACGAAAACCGGCATCGCGATGAAGCCGAACGTGAGCAGCAGTCCGAGCGCGATAAGCAGCTTGGGGAGTGGGCCGGCGGCGGTTTTTGCATGCGCCATGGCGTTATTCCTTGCCCTTGTAGCGCAATTGCCAGGCTTGCAGCAGATTGGTCAGCAGCAGGGTGATGAAAGCGGCTGCGAGCAGCACCACGGCGATCGAGGCAGCGGCCGGATAGTCGAATTCCTCCAGCCGGATGAAGATCAGCAGGGCGGCGATTTCGGTTTTCATCGGCAGGTTGCCGGCGATGAATATGATGGCGCCGAATTCGCCCAGGCAGCGCGCGAAGCTCAGCGCCGTGCCGGTGAGGTAGGCCGGCAGGATGGCGGGGACCACCACCTTGCGAAACACCGTGAAGGGATAGGCGCCCAGCGTGCGGGCGGATTCCTCCACATCGGGCTGGATATCCTCCAACACCGGCTGCACCGTGCGGATCACGAAAGGCGCGCTGGTGAAAGCCATGGCGATGGCCACGCCGGCCATGGTGTAAACCACCTTGATGCCGGCCGGCTCCAGCACTGCGCCGAACCAGCCATTCTTGGAATAGAGCGCAGTGAGCGCGATGCCGGCCACGGCGGTGGGCAGCGCGAAAGGAATGTCGATCAGCGCATCCAGGATGCGCCGGCCCGGGAATTCGTAACGCACCAGGATCCAGGCCATCAGCAGGCCATACAGCGCATTGAAGACGGTGGCGAACGCGGCCGCGCCCAGCGTGATCTGGAAAGAGGCCAGCGCGCGCGGGCTGCTGACGATCTGCCAGAACCGCGCCGGGCCGATCTCCGCCGATTTGAGCAGCAAGGCCGTCAGCGGCAGCAGGATCAGCACGGCGAGATACAGCAGCGTCGCGCCCATGGTGAGGCCGAAGCCCGGAAGCACATGCCGGGCCATGCTGGGCCCGGCATGCTTTACGCTATCAGACATGATTTACCGCTTGACGAAAACCTGATCGAGAATGCCGCCCTCGGCGAAGTGATCCTGGTTGGCCTTCTCCCAGCCGCCGAACACCTGCTCCACCGTGATCAAGCGCAGTTCGGGGAATTGCGCCTTGTACTTTTCCTTCACCTTGGGGTGATGCACGCGGTTGAAATGCTTGGCGAGGATTTCCTGGCCGGCTTCGCTGTAGAGGAATTCCAGATAGCCCTGGGCCACCTTGGTGGTGCCCTTGCGCTCGGCCACCTTGTCCACCAGGCTGACCGGGAATTCCGCCAGCAGGCTCACCGAGGGCGTCACCAGTTCGAAGCCCTTGTCGCCGTATTCGCGCTTGATGCCGTTGGTTTCGGCCTCGAAGGTGATCAGCACGTCGCCGATCTCGCGCTCGACGAAAGTGGTGGTTGAGCCGCGGCCTCCGGTGTCGAATACCGGCACATTGCCCAGCATGGTCTTCACGAAGGCCTTGGCCTTTTCCTGATCGCCCTTGTTCTGCTCCAGCGCGAAGCCATAGGCGGCCAGATAGGTATAGCGCGCATTGCCCGAGGTTTTCGGATTGGGGAAGACCGACTGCACATCGGGCCGCACTAGGTCCGACCAATCCTTGACCTTCTTCGGGTTGCCCTTGCGCACCAGGAAGGCCGGCAGCGAATAATACGGCGAGGCGTTGTTGGGCAGGCGCTTCTGCCAATCCGCCGGGATCAGCTTGCCGCGATCATGCAGAATCTGCACATCCAGCACCTGGTTGAAGGTCACCACATCGGCCTGCAAACCTTCCAGAATGGCGCGGGCCTGGCGCGAGGTGCCGGCATGGCTCTGCTTCACATCCACGGTCTGGCCGGTCTTGGCCTTCCACTCGGCCGCGAAGGCGGGATTGATCTGGACGAACAGCTCGCGCGCGATGTCGTAGGACACGTTGAGCAGCTCGACGGGCTTGTCCTGCGCGGAGGCGGAACCCGCGATCAGGCCCAGGCTGAGGGTATAGGCAAGCAGGCGTTTCATGGCACTTAATCCTTGAGCGTGATGTTAAAGGCTGTTCTGCAGGCTCTGCGGCTGCGGTTTGGTCTGCTGGTTGGCGGCATGCAGCGCGGGCTGGAACACCCGGCCGCGCTGGATATGCACGCGCACGGCATCGCCGCGGCGCAGCTGGCGGGCCTGCGGCGCGTTGCGCGGGATCGCCACTTCCAGCGGCTTGCCGCCTTCCGGCAGGTCCACATCGAAGCGCAGCACCGGGCCGTTGGAGGCGATGGCGCGGATGCGGGCCGGCGCGTCGCTGGCGGCTTCCAGCGCGATTTCGTGCGGGCGCACGAAAAGCTGGATGGCGCCGTCGCCGGCGGCCAGACGATCCAGCGCCGAGGTTTCGGCGCCGTTCACGCTGATATGGCCATCGGCGATTTCGGCGGCGATCTCGTTCACATCGCCCAGGAAGCGCGCCACGAAGGGGTTGGCCGGGGATTCGTAGATTTCATCCGGGGTGCCGATCTGCTCGATGCGGCCCTGGCTCATCACCACCACGCGGTCGGCCAGTTCGAAAGCCTCTTCCTGGTCGTGGGTTA
>JAYSEE010000040.1:10454-17189 GCA_041914045.1 Ferrovibrio sp.
GCAATTCGCGTAGCCAGCGGCGCAGATCCTTGCGGATGCGGGCATCCAGCGCGCCGAAGGGTTCGTCGAGCAGCAGCAGATTGGGCTTGATGGCCAGCGCGCGGGCCAAAGCCACGCGCTGGCGCTGGCCGCCGGAAAGCTGCGAGGGGAAACGGTCGCCCAGATTGCCGATCTGCACCAGATCGAGCAATTCATCCACCCGGGCGCGGATTTCATCGGCCGCCGGGCGGTTGGCGCGCGGCCGCACATTCAGGCCGAAAGCCACGTTGTCGCGCACCCGCATATGCTGGAACAGGGCGTAATGCTGGAACACGAAGCCGACATGGCGCTTCTGGGTTTCCAGCGCCAGCCAATCGGCGCCATCCACCTGCACGGTGCCGCTGTTGGGGCCGGCATCGGGCCAGTCCAGCCCGGCCAAGATGCGCAGCAGGGTGGTCTTGCCCGAACCGGACGCGCCCAGCAAAGCCACCAATTCGCCATCGGCGATATCCAGGTCGATGCCGCGCAGCACCGGCGTGGCGCCGAAGCTTTTGGTGATGCCGCGAATAGCGATGCTCATGGCGTGCTCCCGTTTGGGAAGGGTCTGGTAATCGTGGGACAGGCTTATTTCACAAAAATATTATGGCTACAATTATATTTTACAATTATAAACAACAAATATTTTTTGTATTACATAATTATAATGTTATATATGGAATCCATGGCAAAATGTTCTTGTTTATTTCATGCAAAACCCGGCTATAGCGCGCATCCGGGCCATGTCTGATACTGCCTCCATCAATATGGGAGGCAGCTTTGAGCAATCCGGTTCTTTACGAAAACACCGCCGAAGGCGTGGTAACCCTCACCCTGAACCGCCCGGAAGCGCGGAATCCGATCTCCGATCAGGATATGATCGAAGCGCTGCTGGCGGCTTTGGCCCGCATCGAGGCAGACAGCGCCGTGCGGGTGGCGATCCTCACCGGGGCCGGCAGCGCGTTTTCCTCCGGCGGCAATCTCAAGCAGATGGGCCGGCATGGCGGCCTGAACGATGCCATGCCGGCGCTGACCCGGCGCAATTACCGTAAAGGCATCCAGCGCATCCCGCTGGCTTTCGAGGCATTGGAAGTGCCGGTGATCGCCGCCGTGAACGGCCCGGCCATCGGCGCCGGCTGCGACCTCACCTTGATGTGCGACATGCGCATCGCCGGCCAGAGCGCGCGATTTGCCGAAAGCTTCGTGAAGGTGGGGCTGATCCCCGGCGATGGCGGCGCCTGGCTGCTGCCGCGCGCTGTGGGCTTCGCCAAGGCCTGCGAGATGGCCTTCACCGGCGATGCGATCGCGGCGGAAGAGGCTTTGGCCTGCGGCCTGGTCTCGCGCGTGGTGCCCGATGATCAACTGCTCGGCGCGGCCCATGCGCTGGCGGCGCGGGTGGCGGCCAATCCGCCGCATGTGCTGCGGCTCACCAAGCGGCTGCTGCGCGAGGGCCGCAATATGAAGCTGGACAGCCTGCTGGAGCTTTCAGCTTCCATGCAGGCGCTCGCCCATGCCACCGAGGACCATACGGAAGCGGTGGATGCCATGCTGGAGAAACGCGCCCCGCGTTTCACCGGAAGCTGAGCCTTACGCCGCCGGCAGCAGGCCCATCTCCACCAGCACTTCGTTGGCGGCCTTGAAGGCATCGAGGCCGGCGGGAATGCCGCAATAGATCGTGGCCTGCAGCAGGATTTCCTTGATCTCGTCCACGCTCACGCCGTTGGCGATGGCGCCGCGCACATGCAGCTTCACTTCGGGGATTTTGCCCAAGGCGGTGAGCATGGCGAGGTTGAGCATGCTGCGGGTCTTGCGTTCCAGGCCCGGCCGATCCCACACATAGCCCCAGCACCATTCGCTGGTCACGCGCTGGAAGGCCATGGTGAACTCGTTCGCCTTGGCCAGCGATTGGTCCACGTAATCCTTGCCGAGCACCTCGCGGCGCACCTTCAGGCCGCGTTCGAACAAGCTGTTGATCTGATCCTCGGCCATTGCCGCTTCCTCCCGGTTGGAAAGCGGCGAGCATGCCACGGATGCTCAGAAGCCGTATAGCGCGGCCGGATTGCGGCTGAGGATTTTTTCGATCGCCGCCGCATCGGGCGCCCAATCCAGCAGCAGATCCAGCAAGGCGGCTTCGTTGGGATAGCCGAAGCGATGCGCCTGGGCATGGGGGAAATTGCTGGCCCAGAGCATGCGCTCGGGCGCGTGATGCGCCAGGATTTTTGCCAGCCGGCCGATATCGGCATAATCCGGCGCGCCGGATTGCGAGGTTTCGTAGATCGCCGCCAGCTTCACCCAGATATGGCCGCTATCCACCAGCCGCAGCAGGCAGCGGAAGCTTTCATGCTCGGGCGGCACCGGCTGCTGGAACTTGCCGATATGATCGATCACCGCCTTGCAGGGCAGATTGCGCAGCAGGGTTTCATAGTGCGGCAAGTCGCGGCCATCGAGCTGCACGATCACATGCCAGCCCATGGCGGCTATGCGATGCGCCGTCGCTTCCAGTTTGTCCATGCCCAGCGTCCCGCCCAGCAAGGCCATGATGCGCACGCCGCGCACGCCTTGGGCATGCAGCGCCTGCAAATCCGCATCCGAGATATCCGGTGGCACAACTACGATGGCGCGCGCGCAATCGCCCAACTCGGCTGCCGCATTCAAGGTCACGGTATTGTCGAAGCCATAGGCATTCGGTTGCACGACGACGACGCGCTGGATGCCCAGCCAATCCATCACCTGCCGGTAATCCGCCACGCTGGCGGCTGGCGGCTGCGGCGTGCCGGGCAAGGCGCTCCAGCCCTCGGCATAGAAATGAATATGGGTATCGCACATGCCGGCGGGCGCTTGCAGCTTCGGCTTCGCGCCGGTGAGGATGCGGGTATACATGGCGGGCCTCGTCATGAAACGCGGAAGCGCGACAGGGTTTCGGGATCGGGGCGGAAGCCCAGGCCGGGCGCATCGGGAATGCGGATGCTGCCATTCTCCGGCAGCGGCATATCCAAACCAATCCAGCGTTCGGGCTGCACATAGAGGAATTCGTATTGCGCCACCGCCTCGCAATGGGCGGCAAGCTGCAAGGTGGCCCAATAGCCTGGGCCGAAATACGGCGAATGCGGCATCACGCTGCGGCCGAGCCTGGCGGCATGCTGCGCGACAGCGATGAATTCGCAGATGCCGCCGAGCTTCACCACGCTGGGCTGCGGGAAGGCGAGCGCTGCCGACAGGCGCTGGAATTCCTGCGCCGTGCAGGCATTCTCGCCGGCGGCCAGGGCAACCCCATGGCGCGCCTGCAAATCCGCATGCGCTGTGTAATCCTCCGGCGGGAAAATCGGCTCCTCCACCCAAAACAAATCCAGCGCCTTCATGCGCGGCAGCATCGCTTCGGCATCCTCGCGGCTCCAGGCGCAATTCACATCGGTGGTCAGCTTGATATCGGGGCCCAGGGCCGTGCGCGCCGCCGCGATGGGTTCATACGCGATCTCATGCAGCTTCACGCAGCCATAGCCCTCCGCCGCAGCCCGCGTCGCCATGGCGGCCACCGGGCCCGGCGCGCCATAGCGCACCAGGCTGGCATAGGCGGGGATGCTTTCACGCAGGCGGCCACCTAACAGGCGGCTGATGCTTTTGCCGGCGCGCTGGCCGGCCAGATCCCACAACGCGATATCCAGGCCGGACAGCGCGAATTGCGTGATGCCGTAGCGGCCCTGGATATGCAATTCCACTTGCAGCCAATGCATGAAGGCGGCGATGTCGGCGATTTCGCGGCCCAGCACGCGCGGCCGCACCATATCGTGCAGCACGGCTTCGGTGGCGGCGGGGCAAGCGAAGGCGAAAGCCTCGCCCCAGCCTTCATGGCCGGCCTCGTCGGCGAGTCTCAGCAGCACATGGTCGAATTGCGTCCAGCCGCGCGGCTTGTGGCGCGGTCCGTCATAGAGATCGTCGAAGGGCAGATCGAGGCGCAGAATATCGAAGGCCGCGATCCGCATGGTCAGCGCGCCTTCCGGTCGGCGTCGTATTCCTGGCTGCAAAAGCTGCCGCCTTGATAGAGATCGCCCAGCGGGTCGAGCGGCAATTTCGCCTGCCCAGCCATGGCGGCGGCCAGATGATCGGCGGAACGCGCCTGCGGCTTGTAGCCCAGTTCCAGCGCGCGGCGATTGTCCCACCAGGCCGAGGCATTGTCGGACATGCCATAGACCACGTCATACACCAGGCCCGGCCGCTCCAGACCGATGCGGATCAGCGAAACCAGATCGTTCGGCTCCAGCCAGATCGCCAGCCGCCGCCGGTCGATCGGCGCGTCGCCCACATTGCCGATGCGGATGCTCAGCACGCCCAGGCCATGCTTATGGGCATAGAGCGCGCCCAGGCCCTCGCCGAACAGTTTGCTCACGCCATAGCGCGTATCGGGCAGCGGCACGGCCTCGATGCCGATCCGTTTGTCTCGGCGATGAAAGCCCATGGCGTGATTGGAGGAGGCGAATACCACGCGCCGCACGCCCTGCTGGCGCGCGGCCTCGAACAGATTATAGCAGCCGATGATATTGGCTTGCAGGATGGCTTCCCACGGTCCCTCGATGGAATAGCCGCCCAGATGCACGATGCCGTCTACGCCCTTGCCGTCCGGGCCGGCGCAGGCGCGCAGCACCGCATCGGCATCGGCCAGATCGGCGGCGATGAAGCGTTCATCCGGCGCAAGATCGGCGGGGGGATTCAGATCGCTCAGGATCAGTTCGGGATAGAGCGGCTTCAACAGCCTGCGCAAACGGGTGCCGACGCCGCCGGATGCGCCGGTGAGCAATACGCGTCGCATGGGTTTCTCTCCCTATTGCGGCCCCAGTTTGTCGATCAGGGCCTGCAGCATCTTATGCTCTTCCGGGCTGCAATCCAGCAGCGGCGTGCGCACCGGCCCGGCATCCTGCCCCACCAGCCGCGCCCCGGCCTTGATGATGCTGATGGCATAGCCCGGCCGCCGGTTGCGGATGGCGGAATAGGGCATGAAGAACTCGTCCAGCAGCCTTGTGGCGGTGGCTTCGTCGTTGTCGCGGATCGCGGCGTAGAATTGCATGGCGGTTTTCGGGATGAAGTTGAACACCGCCGAGGAATAGACCGGCACGCCCATCGCCTTGTAGGGCGCGGCGAAGAATTCGGCGGTGGGCAGGCCGCCCAGATAGGCCAGCCGGTCGCCCATGCGGCGGCGCACCGCCACCATCAGCTCAAGATCGCCGATGCCGTCCTTGAAGCCGATCAGGTTGGGGCAGGCGGCGGCCAGCTTTTCCAGCGCATCCGGGCCCAGGCGGCAGACGCCGCGATTATAGACGATCACGCCGATCTTCACGCTGTTGCAGATCGCCGCCACATGGCGCGAAATGCCTTCCTGATCCGCCTCCACGAGATAATGCGGCATCACCAGCAGGCCGGCCGCGCCGATCCGCTCGGCTTCGCGGGCATAGGCGATGGCTTGGCGCGTGCCATAGCCGCAGCCGGCGATGATCGGCACCTTGCCCTTGCAGGTTTCCACGGCGGTGCGGATCACATCGCCGAATTCATCGGGCGCCAGCGAGAAGAATTCGCCGGTGCCGCCCGCCGCGAACAGCGCGCTGGCGCCATAGGGGATCAGCCATTCCAGGCGGCGGCGATAGCCTTTCGGTTCGAACGCGCCGGCGGCATCGAAATCGGTGACGGGAAACGACAGCAGGCCATGCGAGATCGCCGCCTTCAAAGCTTGCGGGTCCATTCTTCCTCCCGTTTATCGTTATGGGCCGCCACGCTCCATGGCGCGGCGCAGCCTTTCGCGGCTGTTGCTCAGATGCAGGCGCATGGCCGAGCGCGCGGCATCGGAATCCTGCCGCGCGATGGCTTGGTAGATGTCCTCATGCTCGCGGTTCACCCGATGCAGGTAATCGGCGCGGTCATCGGCGAAGAAGCGGAAAGTCTGCACCCGGGCGCGCGGAATCATGAGCTGCCCGAGATAGCTGAACAGATGGGTGAAATGGCTGTTGCCGGTGGCTTCCGCGATGGTGCGGTGAAAATCCAGATCGGGCGCAACGGCATCGTCTTCCGCCTCGATGGCGGCCGCCATGGCATCCAGCGCGATCCGCATCGCTTCCAGATGCGCGGGCTGCCGGCGCTGAGCGGCCAGCGCCGCCGCTTCGGCTTCCAGACCGATGCGCAGCTCCAGCACGTTGATCACTTCCTTCAGCAGGTTCAGCGCGGTTTCGTCGATGCGGAAGGGCTGGGTGAGGGCGGCCTGCTGCACGAAGGCGCCGACGCCCTGTTGGGTGGCGACCAGGCCGGCGGCGCGCAAGGACGAGATCGCCTCGCGCACCACGGTGCGGCTTACCCCGAAAGCCTCGATCAATTCCTGCTCGCTGGGCAGCTTGTCGCCCGGCCGCAGCTCGCCGCGCGTAACGCGCTCGGTGAGGCTTTTGACCAATTGCGAGGTCAGGGTTTCGCGTCGGCGAAGTGCCGTCACTGTCTCTCTCCCGGTTATTTCGTGTTTAGCTTTAGCATGGCCTATCTTGTATGACAACTGACATATATTTTTGTGGATAAGTTCGGCCGAGATAGACTGAATTATCCAATAATCGCCTGAAAATAAACAAATTTATGGATAATTTCGCATAAATCCAGCGGTGCGATTTTCCAGATTGACAGAAAATACAGCCAATGTTGTATGATGATACTACGACTCAACGTCGGAAATGACGGTATCGGCATGGGCCATAC
>JAYSEE010000040.1:17199-17771 GCA_041914045.1 Ferrovibrio sp.
CACCGGGAGGAACATACAATGACGCTCAAGCAAACCCTTGCGGCCGCGCTCGGCCTGGCCGCCGTTTTCGGGCTGGCGGCGCCGCAGGCGGCAACAGCCAAGGAATTCCGTTCGGCCGATGTGCATCCGGCCGATTACCCCACCGTGGTGGCGGTGAATTACATGGCCAAGCTGATCGGCGAGCGCACCGGCGGCAAGCATAGCATCAAGGTGTTCAATCAGTCGGTGCTCGGCTCCGAGAAGGACACCATCGAGCAGACCAAGATCGGCGCGCTCGACATGGTGCGTGTCAACATCTCGCCGTTCAACAACATCGTGCCGGAAACCATCGTGCCGGCGCTGCCCTTCGTATTCAAGTCGAAGGACCATATGCGCCGCGTGCTGGATGGTCCGGTGGGCGACGAGATTCTGAAATCGCTGGAAAGCCAGGGCTTCGTCGGTCTGGCCTTCTACGACAGCGGCTCGCGCAGCTTCTACACCACCAAGAAGCCCATCAAGTCGGTGGCCGACATGAAGGGCATGAAGATCCGCGTGCAGCAATCCGACATGTGGGTGGCGATGATGCAGGCGCT
>JAYSEE010000041.1:0-17687 GCA_041914045.1 Ferrovibrio sp.
CGCCACCGCCGCCACGCCGCGCAATGCCGCGCATGCCGCAACCCTGCGCGGCCTGACGCCGGAGGAAGTGGAGATTCTGCGCGACCTGCGCCAGCATCGCCGCCAGAGCCATCGCAAGCCGCCGCGGCCGGCGCCAAGCCTAGGCCAACGCATCGCCGATGGTTTCGCCACCGCGGTGGGATCGTGGAATTTCGTGGTGATCCAGAGTCTGCTGCTGGCGGCCTGGCTGGTGGGCAATGCCTGGTTCGGGCCGGGCAGTTGGGATCCGTTTCCCTTCATCCTGCTGAACCTGCTGCTGTCGTTCCAGGCCGCCTATACCGCGCCGATCATCATGATGAGCCAGAACCGCATGTCGGAACTCGACCGCCGCCAGGCCGAGGAAGATTACCGCGTCAATGTAAAAGCCGAGTTGGAAATCGAATGGCTGCATCACAAGATCGACCTGATGCGCGAGCAGGAGATCATCACGCTCACCCGCGCCATCGAGCGTTTGTCGGCCCAGGTCGAGAAGCTGGAACAGCGGGAGGCATGAACGTGCCGATGCTGAAATTGCGGCCGCTCGCCATCGACACCCATCGCGAGGCGGTGGCCTATATCAACCGCGCCTGCACGCTGTATCGCGCCGAGGAATTCCTGGCGCTGGAAAAGATCGAGATCGTCAACGACGGCAAGCGCCTGGTGGCGGTGCTCAACATCGTGGACGATCCCGCCTTGCTGGCGGCCGACGAGCTGGGCCTGAGCCATGAGGCGGCGCGCGCCTTCGGCCTGCCCGCCGGCAGCCCGGTGCGCATCGAACATCCCAGCCGGCCGGAAAGCCTGGAAGCCGTGCGCGGCAAGATCCAGGGCCGCATCCTGGCGCCGGAGGATTACGCCGCCATCATCGGCGACATCGTCGGCCGGCGCTATTCCAAGATGGAAATCGCCGCCTTCCTGGTGGCCTGCGCCGGCTTCATCACGCCGGAGGAAATCCTCGGCCTCACCAAGGCGATGGCGGAAACCGGGCGGCGCCTGCAATGGCGGCGCAACGGCGCAGAAGAGATCGTCGTCGACAAGCATTGCATCGGCGGCATTCCCGGCAACCGCACCTCGATGATCGTGGTGCCGATCGCCGTGGCGCATGGGCTGACGATTCCGAAAACCTCGTCGCGCGCCATCACCTCGCCGGCCGGCACCGCCGACACGATGGAAGTGCTGGCCCGCGTGGATATCGGCGTGGACGAGATGCGCGATATCGTGGACCGCATTGGCGGCTGCCTGATCTGGGGCGGTCGCGCCAACCTGTCGCCCGCCGACGATATCCTGATCACCGTGGAACGCCCGCTGGGCATCGACACGCGCGGCCAGATGGTGGCCTCGATCCTGTCGAAGAAGCTCACCGCCGGCTCCACCCATCTGGTGATCGACATGCCGATCGGTCCCTCGGCCAAGCTGCGCGACCGCGCCGATGCGGTGGAATTGCGCAAGCTGTTCGAATTCGTCGGCCATGCGCTGGGCCTGCGGCTGGATTTCATCTTCAGCGACGGCAGCCAGCCGGTGGGGCGCGGCATCGGCCCGGTGCTGGAGGCGCGCGACGTGCTGAGCGTGCTGCGCAACGATCCCGATGCGCCGGCCGATCTGCGCGAGCGCGCGCTGCTGGTGGCCGGCCATCTGCTGGATTTCGATCCCGCCTTGCCCGGCGGCAAGGGGCTGGCGCGCGCCCGCGAATTGCTGCAAAGCGGCGCGGCTTTGCAAGCCATGGAGCGCATCATTCAAGCGCAAGGGCCGGCATCGGAAATCCTCTCGCCCGGCGCGCTGGCGCATGAAGTGATCGCGCCTTGCGATGGCCATGTGCGCAGCATCGACAATCTGCGGCTGGCGCGCATCGCCCGCATGGCCGGCGCGCCGGCCTTCAAGGGCGCCGGCGTGGATCTGTTCAAGAAAGCCGGCGATCCCGTGCGACGCGGCGAACCGCTATTCCGCATCCATGCCGCGCTGGACAGCGATTTGCGTTTCGCCGCCGATCTCGCCGAGCGCGATTGCGGCTATGTCTGCGGCAATAGTTGAGTATTCATTTTCAAGGATTTCGGCATGTCTGTTGAATTGACCTTCCATGGCGCCGCCGGCACCGTTACCGGCTCCTGCTATCTGCTCAGCGTCGGGCGGCATCGGCTGCTGATTGATTGCGGCCTGTTCCAGGGCGACAAGACTTTGCGCGAATTGAATTACGGCTCGCTGCCCTTCAATCCCAAGCAGCTCGATGCCGTGCTGCTGACCCATGCGCATATAGATCATTCCGGGCAATTGCCGCGCCTGGCGAAATTCGGCTACGAAGGTTCGATCCATTGCACGGAAGCCACCGCCGATCTGCTGCGCTGGGTGCTGCCCGACAGCGCAATGATTCAGGAAAACGAGGTGGAAAGGCTGAACCGCCGCAACCAGCGCCGCGGCCGCGATGCCGTGCAGCCGATCTACGAAGCGGAAGATGCCGAGGCCACGCTCGAACTTTTGCAGCCGCAGGCGCTGAATGCCTGGTTCGAGCCCGTGCCGGGCGTGCGCGCGCGGATGTGGCCGGCCGGGCATATCCTCGGCTCGGCCTCCATCGAACTGGAAATCCGCGAGACGGAAAAGGAAGAACCATTACGCATGCTTTTTTCCGGCGATATCGGCCCGGAGCATAAGGCCTTGCAGCCGCCGGCCCAGGCGCCGAAGGATCTGGATTACGTGATCATGGAATCCACCTATGGCGGCCGTTCGCGCCCCAAGCTGGATGCGCGCCAGCGCCAGGCCGTGCTGGCCGAGGAGGTACGCGCCGCGCTGGCCAACAACGGCAATCTTCTCATCCCCGCCTTCGCCATCGAACGCACTCAGGAATTGCTGGCCGATCTCTGCGCGCTGATGGATGGCGGCAGCGTGCCGAAAGCGCCGATCTTCGTGGATTCGCCGCTCGCCACCCGCATCACCCGGGTATTCGAACAGCATCGGCAAGAGGCCGGCTTCGGCAATGGTTTGCCTGGGGGTCCCGACCCGTTCAAGCATGCCGGCCTGCGCTATCTGGAATCCGCCGAGCAGAGCAAGCAGATCGAAACCATCACCGCCGGCGCCATCATCATCGCCGCCAGCGGCATGTGCGATGCCGGCCGCATCCGCCATCATCTGCGCAACAATCTGTGGCGCGCCAACGCCACCGTGCTGCTGATCGGCTATCAGGCCCCGGGCACATTGGGCGCGCTGCTGGAGCAGGGCGAAAAGCGCGTGCGCATCCATGGCGAGGAAATCGCGGTGCACGCCCATATCCGCAAGCTGGAAGTCTATTCCGGCCATGCCGATCACGACGAATTGCTGGATTGGCTGGGCGACCGCCTGCCGGTGCGGCGCGGCCTGTTCCTCACCCATGGCGAAGCCGATGCCAGCGCCGCGCTGCGGCTGGCCATCGTGCAGAAGCATATGGATATCGCCGGCATTCAATTGCCCCGGCTGGACGAAACCTGGCGGCTCGATGCGCCCAAGCCGCGCCTGCGCAAAGCCGCCGACAAGCCGGCCCGCCTGGATGCCGAACATCGCCGCGAGGCGCTATCGGGCCGCGACTGGCATAACGATTACGCCGCGCTGGTGCTCGGCCTGCAAAAACGCCTGCAGGAAGCCAACACCGACCGCCAGCGCCGCCGCCTGCTGAAACGCTTGCAAGGCATGCTGGAGCGGGATTAAATTCTAGTTGATTTTCCGGTATATTTATACTATTGCTGGATTTTTATTTGTATTATAGCGAGTATATTGTTTATATTATTGCGGATTTTCAGATAGGATAATCGCGATGCCCGGCTCCTATGCGCGCTGGCAGGCGGAAGGCCTGCGAAAAGCCCTCTCCAAGCGCCGGGCAGTGATTCTGGCCGGTCCGCGCCAATGCGGCAAAACCACCCTGGTCAAAGCGCTGGCCGGAACCGGCAGCATTTACCGCACGCTGGATGACGCCACCCTGCTCAATGCCGCGCTGAGCGATCCGCGCGGCTTCGTGCGCCATAACGATGGAACCATGATCATCGACGAGGTGCAGCGCGCGCCCTTGCTGCTGCCGGCCATCAAGCAGGAGGTGGATGAAAGCCAGCGCCCCGGCCGTTTCCTGCTCACCGGCTCGGCGAATATCCAATCCCTGCCGACGGTCACCGAATCCCTGGCGGGCCGCGTCAGCAGTATACGCTTGCGCCCGCTGGCACTGGGCGAAATCCACGCAAGCCCGCCGCATTTTCTGCAAAACGCCTTCAAGCAGGAATTTCCGGTGAGCGGTTCCTGGGATAAGGACGCCTATCTTGCCGAAGCCATCAAGGGCGGTTTCCCTGAACCGCGTTTGCTGCAAGACGAGCGCGACAATCGCGCCTGGCACAGGGATTACATGAATGCCCTGATCGAGCGCGACTTGAAGGACATCGCCAATATCCGGCGCAACGACAGCATGATCAAGTTGATCGAGGTGCTGGCCGCCTGGTCGTCGAAATTCATGGATGTGGCATCCATCTGCAAAAGCCTGTCGCTGACGCGCCCAACCGTGGAAAGCTATATCAACGCGCTGGAAGCACTGTATCTGATCGAGCGCGTCCGCCCATGGCACAAGACCGATTACGACCGGGTGGGCAAGCAGGATAAATTGTTCATGGCCGATACCGGCATGATGGCGGCGATGCTGCGCTGGCGTTTCGAGACGGTGCGGCTCGATGGCGACATGAACGGCAAGCTACTGGAGACGTTCGTTTTCACCCAACTGGCTGCCCATCTGGACGTTCACGACGATGAATATCGGTTGACGCATTATCGCGACCGGGAGAAGCGCGAGGTCGATTTCATCATCGAGCGTGAGGACGGCGCTATATTGGGCATCGAAGTGAAGGCCGGCTCCGTGGTCGATAAAGCGATGTTCAAGCATCTGTCCTGGTTTCGCGAAACCATGACTCCCAAACAGGCTTTCACCGGCATTGTCTTCTACACCGGCGAACATGTGGTGCCGTTCGGCCCGAATCTATGGGCCGTGCCGATCAATTGCCTGTGGTCCTAGCGCCTATTCGCCCCGGGCCTATTCCCCTTCGCGCTTGAGCATGCGGCCGAGCGGGCGGCCGCCCAGCACGTGGATATGCAGATGCGGCACGTCCTGATGGGCGTTGGCGCCGGTATTGGCGATGATGCGATAGCCGTTTTCCTCGGCCTTCATCAGGCGCGCGGTTTCGCCGATGGCCTGGATGAAATCCGCCTGCTCCTCGGGCGTGGCCTTGGCGGAGAAGGCATCCATGTTCAGGTAAGCGCCCTTGGGGATCACCAGCACATGCACCGGGGCCAGCGGATTGATGTCGTGGAAAGCCAGTGAATGCCTGGTCTCCAGCACCTTCTTGCAGGGAATCTCGCCGCGCAGGATGCGGGCGAAGATGTTGTTGCTGTCGTAGGCTTCAGCCATTGGGGGTTTCCTTGCGGTTCTTCTTCTCGTCCACGCCGGACGTGCCCTCGCGGCGGCGCAGCTCTTCCCACACTTCCGCCGGCGTGACGCCGCAATCGGCCCACAGCACCAGCAGATGGAACAGCAGATCGGCGCTCTCGCCCACCACTTCGTCGTGATCCTTCAACGCGGCGGCGGCGAGCGCGGTTTCCACCGCTTCCTCGCCCACCTTCTGAGCGATCTTGGCGCGGCCGCGCGCGAATAGCTTGGCGGTATGCGAGGTGGCGGGATCGCCGCCCTTGCGGGTGAGGATCAGGGCGTAAAGCCGCTCCAATATCTGGTCTTCGCTGCTCATGACGCCATATCCTCCAGGCGCACGGGTTCTTCCAAGCGCATCGGCAGGCCCGCCGCCGCCATATGCCGTTTCGCCTGCGCAATGCTATAGCGTCCGAAATGGAAGATCGAGGCCGCCAGCACGGCCGAGGCATGGCCTTCGCGCACGCCCGCCACCAGATGGTCCAGATTGCCGACGCCGCCGGATGCGATCACCGGCACGCTCACGGCATCGGCCACCGCGCGGGTGAGCGCCAAGTCGAAGCCCTTTTCGGTGCCGTCGCGATCCATCGAAGTGAGCAGGATTTCGCCCGCGCCTAGGGAAGTCATGCGCCTGGCCCAATCCACCGCATCCAGCCCGGTGCCCTGGCGGCCGCCATGGGTGAAGACTTCCCATTTGCCCGGCGCGGCTTGGCGCGCGTCGATGGCCACCACGACGCATTGGCTGCCGAATTTCTCGGCTGCCTCGCGCACGAATTCGGGGCGCTGCACGGCCGCCGTATTGATCGAGGTTTTGTCCGCGCCGGCCAGCAGCAGCTTGCGCACGTCATCCACCGTACGCACCCCGCCGCCCACGGTGAGCGGCATGAAGCAGCGTTCGGCGGTGCGCGCCACCACATCGAACAGCGTGTCGCGCGCATCGGAGGAGGCCGTGATGTCGAGGAAGGTGAGTTCGTCAGCGCCGGCGGCGTCGTAGATCGCGGCCTGCTCCACCGGGTCGCCGGCATCGCGCAGGCCGACGAAATTGACGCCCTTCACCACACGGCCGTCCTTCACATCCAGGCAGGGTATGACGCGGATTTTCAAAGTCATGCCGCAGCTCGCAGGGCTTCCGCCGGATCAATGCGGCCGGCATAGAGCGCGCGGCCCAATATCGCGCCGTCGATGGGCGCGCCGCCGATCTGCAAACTGGCGGCCTTGAGATTGGCGATATCCTCCACGCCGGCGACGCCGCCCGACGCGATCACCGGGATCGGCACGGCCTTCGCCAAGGCCGCCGTGGCCGGCGCGTTCACGCCCTTGAGCAAGCCGTCGCGGTCGATATCGGTATAGACGATGGCGGCCACGCCGGCATCGACGAAACGGTTGGCGAGATCGACGGCGGCTAGTTCGCTGGCCTCGGCCCAGCCTTCCACCGCCACCTTGCCGCCCTTGGCATCAATGCCCACCACAACGCGGCCGGGCCAGCGCCTGGCGGCGCGGCGCACCAGATCGGGATCGCGCACGGCGATGGTGCCGAGGATCACCCGGGTGATGCCGGCATCGAGCCAGGCTTCGATGGTGGCTTCATCGCGGATGCCGCCGCCCAGTTGGATCGGCAGCGCAATGGCGGCGCGGATGGCGCGCACGGCCTCGGCATTCATCGGCTTGCCGGCGAAAGCGCCATCGAGATCCACCAAATGCAGCCAGCGGAAACCGGCATCCTGCCAGGCCTTGGCCTGGGCCGCCGGATCGGTGTTGAACACCGTGGCGCGCGCCATGTCGCCCTGCTCCAGCCGCACGCATTGGCCGTTCTTCAGATCAATGGCGGGATACAAATTCACGCCGGCGCTCCCTCTTGCACTGCATCATCTCCGCGCAGCGGCTTGCTGTAGAAATAGCCGGGCACATATTGTCCGTTCACGAAGGCATAGCGCGGATTCACGCCCCAACGCTTGAAGCCGCAATCCTCGGCCAGCTGGATCGCCGCCGTTTGCGTGGCGCGCATATCGAGTTCCACCTGGCGATAGCCCTGCTCCCGCGCCGTGCGTTCCACCGCCGCCAGCAGGCCGCGCGCCAGGCCATGGCCGCGCGCCCAGGGCGCGATGAAAAACGTGGTGAGATGCGCGGCATGGCTCTGCGCTTCGTTGTTGGCCGGCGGCCGCAGCATCTGGGTGGAGCCGACGATGGCGCCATCGAGCCGCGCCACGAACAAATCGCGCTGCGGCATCATCAGCACGCCGCGCCAATATTTCTCCAGCACCATCTTCGAGGGCGGCGCCAGCCAGCCGAAGCCGTTGCCATCGCTGATGGCTTGTTCGGCGGCGGTGCAAAGTTCGTCCACCTCGTCCTCGTTGAGGACGCGCACCTGTTCGACGCGGGCTTGCGGTAGGCTGTTCATGCCGCACCTGTCACGGTTGCCACCGTAAAAAATTCGCCAGCAGACGCAGCCCGGTGGCCTGGCTTTTTTCGGGATGGAATTGCGTGCCGAACAGATTGTCGCGCCCCACCGCCGCCGTTACCGGCCCGCCATAATCCACGCTGGCCAGCACATGGCGCGGATCGCTGGCTTGCAGATGATAGGAATGCACGAAATAGGCATGCGCGCCCTCGGCTATGCCGTCCAGCAGCGCATGCTTGGCAACGCCGTCTTGGGCATGCAGATGCAGCTGGTTCCAGCCCATATGCGGAATTTTCAACGCCGCATCGCCTTGCCCTGGCTTGGCGGGCTCCAGCATCCGCACCGTGCCGGGAATCCAGCCCAGGCCGGTATGCTCGCCATGCTCCAGGCCGCGTTCGGCCATCAGCTGCATGCCCACGCAGATGCCCAGAAAGGGCCGGCCCTTTTCGATCACCGCGGCGTTCAGCGTTTCGATCATGCCGTCCAGCGCCGCCAGCCCGCGATAGCAATCGCCGAACGCGCCGACGCCGGGCAGCACCACGCGATCCGCCGCCGCCACCAGGCCGGGATCGGCCGTTACATCCAGTTTCAGCGGCAAGCCATTATCGAGGGCGGCGCGCTCGATGGCCTTGGCGGCGGAGCGCAGATTGCCGGAACCGTAATCAATCAACGCGACGCGCATGTCACACCAGCCTGGGCAAAGCGGAAGGGCCGCCGGAAGGACCGGCGGCGGCATCCGAAGCAGGCCGGCGCGGCAGCACGCTCACCCCCTCGCTCATGCGGTCGCTCAGGGAGGCGGCATGGCTCACGGCGTCGGCCGAGGCCTGGCGGGCATAAAGCAACTCGGCTTCCACGCCATTGCGCGCCGCCACCATGGCGGCCAGGCGCCAGCCCTGGCGCGCCAGGCTCCAGCGCCGCAATTCCGCCGCCGAAGCGCCGAACAGAAAAGCCATGGCGATGCCGATCAGCAGATCGGCGGGATCGGCGATATCCACCCAAGCATAGAGCAGCCCGAGCGCCAGCATCAGGCCGACATAGCCCGCCAGCCCCCACCACAGCCGGTGCCAGACCAGCCAGATCGGCGTGACCAGCGCGGCGGCCCAGGAAAAGCCCGAGGCGATCACGCGGGTTTCCGGCGGCAGCAACAGGCTGCCGGCGCCATCAGGGCCTCGGCCCGGGCGCGTATGGATGCTGAAGAACCGCATCGGCGCGCCCTAGAGGGAGCCTTTGGTCGAGGGAATGGCGTGCGGGCTGCGCGGATCCAGCGCAATCGCCGCGCGCAGGGCGCGGGCCAGCGCCTTGTAGCAGGATTCCACGATATGGTGGTTGTTCTCGCCGTAGAGATTTTCCACATGCAGGGTCAGCCCGGCATTCTGCGCGAAGGCCTGGAACCATTCCTTGAACAGCTCGGTATCCATCTCGCCCAGCTTGGGCTTGGTGAAAACCACTTTCCAGATCAGATAGGGCCGGTTGGAAGCGTCCAGCGCCACGCGGGTCAGCGTTTCATCCATCGGGATCAGCGCATCGCCGTAACGCTGGATGCCGGCGCGGTCGCCCAAGGCCTTGGCGAAAGCCTGGCCGATGGCGATGCCGGCATCCTCGGTGATGTGGTGGAAATCAATATGGGTGTCGCCCTTGGCGCGCAGGCGCAGGTCGATCAGGCTGTGGCGCGACAGCTGCTCCATCATATGGTCGAGGAAACCCACCCCGGTGCTCACGTCGTAAGCGCCGGTGCCGTCCAGGTCGAGGCTCACCTCGATCTCGGTTTCCTTGGTTTTGCGGGCCACGCTTGCCTTGCGCTCGGCCATGCCAAACTCCTTGCCGCAAGCCCTGCCGACAGGCCGGCAGGTCGAATACGCGGGCGGTATAGCAGGAAGCGGCGGGCGAGGCCAGCCGATAAGACAGCGGCGAATCAGGCCCCGCCGCCCCCGCGGGTTAAGCCCGTCGCGGCTGCCTGCGGTTGAAAATAAGCCTTCCCGTGCGATCTGCTGCAACCGGATACCGCGCTGTGAAGTTGTTACCGATTTATAATCTGCCTATAGGACATATTACTGAAAAATTAGCTGCCGTTTGAGTGTGCCTGCGATATCCAGTTTTCACCTTAAGGGTTGCAGCGCATATGCAGGTCCTGATGCCCCGATCCGGATCGAAGCGGATACAATCCTTAAGGTTGCAGCGTCGAGCGTTCAGTCACCCAGTCTCAAAGTTCCCCGGGCGCACAAATTGCCCAGTCTCAGTTTTGTGCGTTCCGTTTCCCCGTCCGAACCCGGGACGGCCTAGCGGCCAAGCTGCTCCCCCCAGCCGCCGCCCGGCCATGCCCCAGACATCTTGGGTTCGGGAAGCAAGACCGGCCAAGCCCGCCATATGGGCCGCCAAGCCGCAGGGCCTTTCCCCCGGGCCCCGGATTTCGGTTTGACGGTTATCCGGGTTTGGCCGGCAGCTTGCGGAGCGGATGCGACCCGAAACGGATAAGACCGGGGGGCAGATGCGATGGCGCGGCGAAGGCCGCATAGAGCAATAACAGCGTTATTACACCTCTTCTGAAGGGAGAGACCAGCATGATCCGCAAACCCAATCCCTATGATGCCCATGTCGGCTCCCGCCTGCGCGCCTGCCGCACCCTGGCCGGCTTCAGCCAGGAACGCCTGGGCGGCGCGGTCGGCCTGAGCTTTCAGCAGATTCAGAAATACGAGAAGGGGCTGAACCGCATCGGCGCCAGCCGCCTGCAGCAATTCTCGCAAATCCTGAACGTGCCGCCGTCCTATTTCTTCGAGGGCATGCCGGGCGTGGATCAGCAGCCAAATCAAGGATTTGGCCGCGCCGATCATGCCGTGGTGTCGGATATCGACCAGGATGGCAGCCTGGTTTCGCGCCGGCAGGCGCTGGAACTGGTGCGCAATTTCAGCCGCATCGGCGACACCCTGGTGCGCGACCGGATTTTCCAGCTCATCAAGGCCGCCGCGCAATCCTATAGCGGCCATGAGGCGGAAACCGCAGCCAGCCACAGCCAGATTCAATAACGCTGTTATTGCCTGATCCCCCGCTCTCGGCGGCAGCCGGGATCAGCAGCAGCCGGGATCAGGCATCGCTTTCCAGCCGGGCGTAAAGCAGGCTGTCGCGCCAGCCGCCGCGCACCCGGAAATTGCCGCGCAGCAGGCCTTCGCGGCGGAAACCGCAAGCTTCGAGCATTTTCTGCGCCGGCAGGTTTTCCGTATCGGTGAGCGCCGCCAGGCGGTGCAGCCCGAGATCCTCGAAGCCGAACCGCGTCAGGGCGGCCAACGCCTCGCGCGCATAGCCCTGGCCCCAATGGTCGCTGTCCAGCGAGACGGCGATATTGCCCTGGCGATGCTCGGGCGATGCGATGGTGAAGCGCGCCGTGCCGATCGGCAGGCCTAGCCCGGCATGCTCCAGGCAGAAATGCCAATCGCTGTTGCTCGGGCTGGCCAGCCGCGCGGCCAGAAACGCCTCCACCAGATCGGCGCTCATTTCCGGCCCCGGCAGATAGCGCCAGAAAGCCGGCCGCACCGCGAAAGCCTGCAAGTAAGGCAAATCGTCGCCGACGAAGCCGCGCAACCGCAGCCGCTCGGTGGGCAATTCAGGGTGATCGCCGGTCATTTACCCAGGTGATCCAGGCGCAGCTTGCCCTTGGGCAGACGCGCGACTATATCGAGCTGGCCGCCGGCGGCTTCCACATAGCGGCGCAGCGTACCGATGGTCATGTCGCCTTGGCGCTCAAGCTTGGAAATCGCCACCTGACTCACACCAAGGGCATCAGCCAAGGCTGCTTGCGTCAATTTTTCCTGCCGGCGGATATCGGCCCGCATGGCGCGGGTCTGCTCGGCAGCCTTCTTGCGGCTCGCCGCCGGCAGCTTGGCGCGCAATGCCTCGTAGGATTTCGCCACGGCTTAGCCTCACCAATACTAATGTTCTGCTTAGGTTATTTTATTGCAACACTTGCAGCAATAACTGCCATTCCAACTGATCACCAACACACAAATCATATATAGCAGCTTGGGCTTGTTTTTCATCAAAACGGGTTATTGCTATTTCACCCTTACCTTGCGCCTCAATAATCTGACGATCAGTTAAAATCATGGCTAATCCCCCAGGTAATGGCACCGAATCGCGTCAAAAATATTACATGTAATTCTTATAAACACCCCCCAAATACCCCTCACTTCCGGCATTATGTAGCAAGCGCACCTTGGGTCCGGGCTGACCGATGAGGGGGCTAATCGTAGCGTCGCTCGGCGGTTTATTGGCCTTTGGCTTGTGCGCGGTCCTCGATCAATCGGAAGGACACGAACGCAGCGCGCAAGAATGGCGTTTGTATTCCGGGGTCGACTACGAAGCCGCACCAGTCCTGAACCTCGGAAATCGGTCTGTCAAAGACATCAATAAATTCAAATTTCACCATAGATTCGAATATCAGAATTGCTTTAGCAGACAAGCCGGTAATCTCTTCCTGATTCAGCGGGAAGTTCGTCAGCCGAGTAACAATTTCTCGGGCTTCTCCGCCCGCAATATCAGTTCCCCAAGAATAGGAGTCACGGCCCTTGGGGGCGAAATCTGGCTGCACGCGCGCCGAATTGTCCAGTCGATACCCTCCGCGATAGCCAATCATCAATTGTCTAGCAGGGGAATTACCCGAATTTTTAATCTTGAAACGAACGATTGGATAAAAAAGCTTGGGGTCAATTTCGAAGGTAGCGGATTCTACAGAAATGTAAGCCCGCGTTTGGGCTTCTCCGATACGTTGCTGAACCAAAATTGCGTTTTCTGCGGCGTCAGCCGCTCGCACGGCACCGACTGCACTCTCGGCATTCGCATTCAGGGTCTTGACCGCAAGGGCCAAACTTCTCCGCGTAAGATGGAGGCTGTATATCAGTACGGCAAACCCGGCGAATCCTATGATGAGTTGCCATATAGAGAGAGTGACGATTTTGTCGGCAGAAATGGCAGAGACCCACTGAGCGGTAAGGTCAAGTGGGTCTTTGAGAGCTTGACCTTTCTCGGCTTGCTTGGCGCTTTCATCGCTGGATGGTTCGGCTTGCCCTTGCTTTTTGACAGCGTGGAGCCACGCAAACGCATCGGTGGCGGCGCGCTCATACTCGGTTGTGGGGCCTTTTCTATTACTTGCTGGTATGTGGCTATTTTTAATTAGCCAGCGGCTTTGTGGATGGTAATGAACTAGAGAAATTACGAACAGAATAGCGATTGCTATTCCTCCAAGCGCAAGGTGGCCACGCCAATTGCTTTTAGACATTGCAGTAAGAACGCCGCTGTGAATCCCCCACGGCTGATCTTATTGGCGATGTTGCGTTCTGTCTCGGTGATTCCCATTAGGGTCAGCTTTTCTGCTAGTTCCCTATACCCCACGTTGCGGCGCTTCAATTCCGCTTTCAGAAGCCCTTTTGCCCGTTCGGACCATTCATTATCAGCCATGTTAACCTCACATTCGGAATGAATATCATCATATTCGATATTTTTATCCTTGACAATGGGGTAATTCGCCATCATATTCGGTATAAATATATCGAATGTGGTGATGAAAATGTCTCAACACTTCCTCCTTTCCAAAGCCGCCCGGTCCCTGTCGCTGGCCCAAGTCATGCGCCTGACCGACGACGAGGCTTACAAGACGTTCAAGGCCATTCGCTGGGCCGAGAATGATGGGGAAGCCTATTGCCCGCGCTGCGGCTGCGTGACGGTCTATGAGTACCAGTCCCGCCGTATCTTCAAGTGCAAGGGCTGCGAGGCCCAATTCAGCGTCACCACAGGCACCATCTTTGCCAGCCGGAAAATGTCTTTCCGCGATCTGCTGGCCGCTATCGCTATTTTCGTGAATGGCGCTAAGGGCGTTTCAGCCCTGCAAATGAGCCGGGATTTGAATTGCCAGTACAAGACCGCTTTCGTCCTGTCGCACAAGCTGCGCGAGGCCATGGCCGCCGATATCCATACCCGCAAGGTGGGCGGCGAAGTGGAAATCGACGGCGCTTACTTCGGCGGCTATGTGAAGCCGGAGAACCATAAGGAAGATCGGAAAGACCGTCGCCTTTCCGAGAACCGCACCGGCAAGCGCCGTGTCGTCGTTGTCATGCGCGAACGCGATGGCCGCACGGTCCCGGCTGTGTTCAAGGCGGAAGGCGATGCCCTGGATATGATCCAGGCCCGCGTGGAAGCCGGCAGCATTGTCTATGCCGATGAAGCTTCGTCTTGGGATGTCCTGCATGCCCGTTTCGACACCCGGCGCATCAATCATTCCGTGGCGTTCTCGGATGAAGGCGCTTGCACCAACCAGGCCGAAAGCTATTTCTCCCGCCTGCGTCGCGCCGAGATCGGCACCCATCACTGCATCAGCGGCAAGTATCTGGTGTCCTACGCCATCGAAATGGCTTGGCGGGAAGATCACCGCCGGGTCGCCAATGGCACTCTGTACCAGCTTGCCGCCAAGGCTGCGCTAGACCATCCGGTCAGCCGCCAGTGGAAGGGGTATTGGCAGCGGTGAGGAATCTAGGGTTGAGTACCAAATATGGTATTCACGTTATCCGATTCCCCTGATATATAGGGAATCGGTAAGTCAGAAACGGCAACTCCACCCAGCGTCCAGAGCCCTGTTACGGGCCGGGGCGCAAGGGCGCCTCGGGGCGGCAGGCCAACCTGCCAAGGAGAACTGCCATGATTACTTACCAGCTTAACCTGTTCGGCCCGGTACACGTAAGGGCATACGAACGCTTCCGCTTCGGCAAGGTCGAGCACGTCCGTGCTCACACCCGCAGCCTGCCTTCGTAAAACGGATAGGTAGTTAAAGTGCTAGAGTACTGAGTAGGGCCGTTCCTCTGCGCCACAGGGGAGCGGCCTTTTAATTTGCGACTCGGACCCGCAAGAGTCGATTCGCTTTCCAGATAAATTTAAGGGACAATCGGTGGCTTGCCAAGGCTAATTTTAGCCAATTCCAGCCACCATGAGCCATTTTAAGCCAAATGCCGCAGATCAAGTTCACCGTTTCAGATGAAGCTATCGCTTACCTGCGCTGGCTGGCGAAGCATGTCCTCTCTGAAAAGAATGAACATGATGCCGCCCGCCATCTGATGATGCGCCAATTTGAGAAAAGGCGGCGTAAGGATCGCCCCGGAGGCCCGACCCCGGACGAGATTAAGGCTTTTCTGCCGTCAGCAGAGGAACCAGAAGCCGCCACTTTCCCGGCCAAGTCCCCCGGTCGTAAATGACCACGGGATTCTTGGCACGGCTAAAACTGGAATGAAGGCTCTTTTGTAGCATCAAGACCGAGCGCCGATCCGGCTCTTTCCCCTCGCGCAATAGCACAGCGGTAGCTAGTTCTTCGGCTGTCATAGCCTCACCAGTCTCCCGCAGTATGGTAAGGGCAACTCTGGTGCCTACGCCTTTTCCTAGTCCAGCTTGGCTTCTGCCAAAGGTGGCCTTAGGTGCCACAACAGGAAGTTCTTCGGGAGATTTGAACATGCGTAATACTGCGTCGATTTGAGCCAGTTCCATGCGAAGCCGCATGCCTTGAAATTTATTGGCCCGTATCTCGCCAAGTTTGCGAGCGCGTTTGTCGAGCAAAGCAGAAATCGCGTAAGTATCTCCCATGGGGCGATTGTAGCGAAGAAAGGCGGCAGAGCGAGCAACGCGCTAGGTGTGCTTGCTACCTAATGCCGCTCACTTCCCGATACAGAAATCCCGGAACACGATATCCAGCATATCTTCCACGCCGACGCGGCCGGTGATGCGGCCCAAGGCGCGGGCGGCTAGGCGGATATCCTCGGCGGCGAGTTCGGCATCCATATCGGCTGCCGCGAGGAAGCGGTCGAGCGCGGCCAGGCAATCGGTCAACGCTTCGCGGTGGCGGGCTCGGGTGAGCTGCGCCGAGCCGGTGAGGCCGTAGCGCGCCGCCACTTCGGCCTCCAGCGCCGCCAACACGGCTTCCAACCCCGCGCCGGTTTCGGCGGAAAGCGGCAGCACCGGGCGGCCGGCATAAGCTGCATCGGGCGGCAACGGGGCAAGGTCGGTCTTGTTGGCGATGAGCAGGCAATTTGCGTCGATCAGGGCGGCGGTTTCCGGCGGAATTATGGGCCCCGGGCCGGCCCATTGCCCGGCATCGAGTTGCGCGGCATCCAGCAGGATGAGCTTCAGATCGGCCTCGGCGGCGCGGGCCAGGGCGCGGCGCATGCCTTCGCTTTCGATGCGGTCGGCGCTTGCGCGCAAACCCGCCGTATCGGCCAGCAGCACCGGATAGCCGCCGAGATCGAGCCGCACTTCGATGATGTCGCGCGTGGTGCCGGCGATATCGGAGACGATGGCCGCTTCGCGCCGCGCCAGCAGGTTGAGCAGGCTGGACTTGCCGGCATTGGGCGGGCCGAGGATCACCACCGCCACGCCCTCGCGCAGCCTTTCGCCGCGCCGGTTATCCGCCAGATGCGCGGCGATGGCCGTTCGTAACACTGTTATTTCCGGTCGCACGGCCTCGGCCATGCCGGTGGGCAGGTCTTCGTCGGGGAAGTCGATATCGGCTTCCAGATGCGCCAGCGCCCGCAGCAAGGACCCGCGCCAGCCCTCGTAAAGCCGGCCCAGTTCGCCCTGCATCTGGCGCAGGCCCTGGCGGCGCTGGGCCTCGGTTTCGGCATGCACCAGATCGGCGATGCCTTCCGCCGCCGTCAGGTCCAGCTTGCCATGTTCGAAGGCACGGCGGCTGAATTCGCCCGGCGCGGCCAGCCGCAGGCCCGGCAGGCCGGCCAGCACGCGCAGCAGGGCGGCCAGCACCGCCCGGCCGCCATGGATATGCAATTCGGCCACATCCTCGCCGGTGAAGCTGACCGGGCCGGGAAACCACAAGGCCAGGGCATCGTCCAGCGGTTCGCCGGGGGCCGGGCCAGCGGGATCGCGCAGCAGGGCCCGGCTGGCCTGGCGCGGCTTGGGCAATGCCTTGCCGGTCAACGCCGCCAGCGCCGCGCCGGCTTGCGGCCCGCTGATGCGGATCACCGCCAGCCCGGCCGGCCCCGGCGCGGTGGCCGGGGCATAGATGGTGTCGGCCTGCGGCATGGGCTTTGGGATTATTTGGGCTTTTTGAGGGGCGGGCCGTCTTCCGGCCGCAGCATCAGGCGGTCCACCCGGCCGCCATTCACCACATGGGTGGTGAGGATTTCCTCCACATCCGCGATGCTGTGCGGGCGATACCACACGCCTTCGGGATAGATCACCATGGCCGGGCCGACTTCGCACCGCTCCAGGCAGCCGGCCTGGTTGATGCGCACATCATACAGCCCCAATTCCTTGGCGCGCGCCTTCATGTAGTTGCGCAGCTGGTCGGCGCCCTTGTCCTTGCAGCAGCCGCGCGGATGCCCGGCCGGGCGTTCGTTGTTGCACATGAAGACATGGGCGCGAAAATACGGCCCCGGATCGGCGGAATCAGCGCTCACTTCTTGCCGCTCCCGCCATTGCCGCCGCCGGCCGCCGCGCTGAATTGCGACAGAAAGAAGCGCTGAATCTGCTCCAGGCTTTGCAGGCCCATGGGCGCCCAGGTCTTGAGCAGCACTTCGGGGTCCATGGCGTTGAGCGAGTTCATCACCCGCTCCTGCACCTGGCCCATCATCGCCTGTTGCAGCGGCTGCACATCGGGCAGGCCGAGGAAGGCGCGGGCTTCCTCTGGCGTACAATCCACATTGACTGTTATCTTCATGCTCCGCTCCAGGTAACGAACCGGGGTGAACCGACCGGACCCGATGAATACCATGACGGAACCGTCCTTGTCAGGAACAGCCACGCCTGAAATAACGCCCGATCTGGCGCGCAACATGCTGGCGCATGCCGCCTCGCCTTATCTGTTGCAGCATAAGGACA
>JAYSEE010000042.1:0-17671 GCA_041914045.1 Ferrovibrio sp.
CACGTAATTGTCAAACGGAATCAGGTAGTGACCAAACGGCGCACTGGCGATCACGTCGCGGATTTCGCGCGCCATCTCGGCCGGCACGCGTTCGTCGGCATCGACTTCCAGAATCCAGTCGCCGCTGCAGGCTTCGATGCCGGTATTGCGGCGCGGGCCTTCCAGCGGCCAGGCCCCTTCGATGATGCGGGCATTGAAACGCGCGGCGATCTCCACCGAACGGTCGGTGCAGCGGTCCAGCACCACCACGATTTCATCGGCAAAGGTCAGGCGCTCGAGGCAGTTGGCCAGCTGGGCCTCCTCGTTATGCGCCACAACCAGGGCAGACAGTTTGGGTGCGCTCATGTCAATCCCGCGAATAACGCCACAGATGCTCGGCGGCGCGCTGCGCCTTGTCGACGCTTAAACTTAGCATATGACTGTCGTGTCGGCGGTAGTCGTAATCCGGCTGCTTGACGATCTCGTCAAAACTCAGGTCGGTGCGCACTGCGGCGGTTTTTTCGCCCCAGGGGCCATAGGTTTCCTCGCGGCTGGGGCCGAACAGGCCCAGCGTGGGCACGCCGCTGGCCGCCGCCAGGTGCATCAGGCCGCTGTCGTTGCCGATATAGAGGTCGCAGCGTCGCATGGCGGCCGAAATGGTCGGCAGGTCCAGCTTGCCCACCAGATCGATGCTGCGCTCGGGCGGCAGGTGCTGCAGCGTATCGGCCGCCAGCGCTTCCTCGCCCGGGCCGCCGAACACGGCGATGCGGGCATCGGGCAGGATGCCGTCGGGCGCGGTCAGGCGCCGGGCCAGTTCGGCGAAGCGTTCGCCGGGCCAGATCTTGCCGCCCCAATTGGCCGTCGGGCCCAGGGCCAGCACAGGTAGGCCGTCGGGCCACAAGGCGGCGGCCTTGGCATGATGCTTTTCGCCGATCCACAGCTTGGGCGGCGGCACATCCGGCAGGCGCAGCACGCGCGCCAGGTCGACCACCCGGTGCTGCATGTTGGCCGAGCCGCGAAACACCCGGCGGCGGCGCGCCAGCAGCACTTGCGAAATGCCGGAGCCGCGCAGATCGACGATCATGCTCCAGCGGGTGGCGGCCACCTGTTTCCACAAGTCCCACCAATGCCGCGCCCAGGGCTGCTTGCGCAGCACGATCAGGCGTTCGAGCTGGGGAAAGGCTTCGGCATCGAACAGCCCGGCGGCGGCGGGGCCGCAAACGATGGTGAGCTTCGCCGAAGGGGCCAGATCGGTGAGCGCGCGCAGCAGCCCGGTGGACAGGACCGCGTCGCCCAGCCGGTTGGCCGTGATGAACAATATCCGCATGGCGCAAGGGTTATAAAAGCCGGGGCCGCGCTTGCCAAGCCAGCCGCGGAGCCATAAATCTTCGCCATGGCCGAAACACCGCAAATCATCGAGCTGCCGGGCCGCGCCTTGCTGCGCTTGGACGGGCCGGAGGCCAAGGGCTTCCTGAACGGCTTGGTCTCCAACGACGTGACCAAGGCGGCCCCGGAGCATGCGCTGTATGCCGCTTTGCTCACCCCCCAGGGCAAATTCCTGGCCGATATGTTCATCCAGCAGCATCGGGATGCGCTATGGCTGGATGTGGCGGAAAATCGCCTGGAAGAGCTGGCGAAAAAGCTGAAGCTGTATCGTCTGCGCGCCAAGGTGGAGATCGCGCCGCAGCCCGGCTGGCAAGCCTATGCCCTGATCGGGTCGAATGCCGCCGATGCGCTTGCATTGCCGGAACAGCCCGGCGCGGCGCATGCTTTCGGCGCCGGCTTTGCCTGCATTGATCCGCGCCTGGCCGCCATGGGGGCACGGCTCTGGCTGCCCCGGAATGAGCCGCCCGGCATCGGCGCGCCGGCGGAATTTTCCGCCTATGAAGCCTTGCGGCTGCGGCTCGGTCTGCCCGATGGCGGCCAGGATATCGAGATCGACAAGGGCCTGCTGCTGGAAAACCATTTCGAGGCCCTGCGCGGCGTGGATTTCGCCAAGGGCTGCTATGTCGGCCAGGAAGTGACCGCGCGCACCAAATATCGCGGCCTGGTGAAGAAGCAGCTTTACCGCGTGAGCGCCCAGGCCGATCTGCCGCCGCCCGGCAGCAGCATCAGCCAGGATGGCGCGGAAGCCGGCCAGTTGCTGAGCCATGACGGCCGCCAGGGCCTGGCCCTGCTGCGCAACGAGCAGGTGGCGAAAGCCAACGAAGGCGGCGCGCCGTTGCTGGCGGAAGGCATTGCCCTGCAGGCGAGCCTGCCGGATTATGCGGCGAAAGCCTGAGGGAGAAGCAGCATGCCGGTGGGGCCAGAGGATGATCGCCGCGACCTGATCGGCGCGGATGGCAAATGCCGCTGCGGCTGGTGCGGCAGCGACCCGCTTTACATGGCCTATCACGATACCGAATGGGGCGTGCCGGAATGGGACGACCGCGCCTTGTTCGAAAAGCTCATTCTCGATGGCTTCCAGGCCGGCTTGTCGTGGATCACCATCCTGCGCAAGCGCGACAATTTCCGCGCCGCTTTCGACGGCTTCGATCCGCACAAGATCGCGCGCTACGACCGCCGCAAGCTGGACAAGCTGATGCAGGATGCCGGCATCGTGCGCAACCGCGCCAAGATCGAGGGCAGCGTGCTGAATGCACGCGGCTGGCTGGAGATTCAGGAGCAGGAAGGCAGCTTTTCGGATTTCCTGTGGGATTTCGTCGGCGGTAAGCCGAAACGCAACAGCTGGACCGCCTTGCATCAGGTGCCGGTGGAAAGCCCGGAAAGCCAGGCGATGTCGAAAGCGCTGAAAAAGCGCGGCTTCACATTTGTGGGCCCCACCATCGTCTATGCCTTCATGCAGGCGGTGGGCATGGTGAACGATCACACTGTGGGCTGCCACCGGCATGCCCAGGTGAACAAGCTGAAGCGGAAAGCCTAAACACCCGCCATCCGTCATGCCCGTACTTGTTACGGGCATCCTTGGTTCAGCGGCTTTGCTATGTCAGGCATGGACCCTCGCAACAAGTGCGAGGGCGACGGTTTGCGATAGTCAAACCCGATTATCCAGGCTCTTGTCGGTTTCGACATGGCGCATCTGCGGCACCATGCGCGCCATCGCCGCCACCAATTCGGCTTTCGACGGCGCTTGCGCCGCCTGCATGGCGGCTTCGATCTCGGCGATGAAAGCGGCCAGCGCGCCATCGGCCGCCGGCAGATAGGGCACGCCGCGCAAGGCCGATAGATTGCCCAGATCGACCAGGCTTTCGCCGGCGCCGACGAATTCCTCGTAAGGTTTTTCGCCGCTGGTATCGAGCGGCGTGAGCAGCAAAGGATAACGCCCGCGCGCCAATTCCGCCTGCACATTGGCCACGGCGGCGGCCTCGTCGTCGTAATGCGCCGGCTCCAGCCCGCGCCGGCGCAGCAGGCGTTCGGCCAGACCGGATAGTTCGATCAGATCCTTTTCCGGGTCCAGCGCCGGCACCGCGATGGTGGCGGAGGGAATCGCCAGGGCGGCCAGCAGGCAGATTTCGCCGCTTTCGCGCGGCGAGACGAAATAGCGCCGGGTTTCGCGCGGCGCGGCCAGCGGCTGCTGGCGCTCCAGCCGGATCAGGAAGGATTGCGGCAGGCTGCCATTGGAAAACGCCACATTGGCGAAACGCGCCGAGCGCACCGCGCGCTCATTACCCGCATGCGAAAACATCGCATGCTCCATGATGCGCTTGCTGGCCCCCATCAGCGAAGTGGGATTGGCCGCCTTGTCGGTGGAGACCGAAAAGAACGCGCGGTCATGGCCGTATTCGCGCAGCCAGCCCAGGAATCGCGCCAGCTTGATCACATTGGTTTCCAGGATGCGCAGCAGCGAATAGGCATCCTTCTCCGAGCGCACATGCTTCATGGCGGAGAAATTCAGCACGCCGTCATAGGCCGGCTGCGCGGCCAGCCATTGCCGCATGATCGGCCCGCCGTAATCCAGCGGCAGGGCGCGGAAATCCGATACGGTCAGCCGCTCGGGCCGGCTGCGCAGATGGCGCACCAATTCGGCGAGCGCATTCTCATCCTGATCAACCGCATGCAGGCTGGCCGGGCGGTAATCGGCCAGGCGCGCCAGGGTGGCGGACCCGATGCTGCCGGCCGCACCGATCACCAGAAAGCGGCGGCCGGCGATGGCTTCGCGCAGAGCGGCATCGTTGCGCGCCAGATCGGCGGCGAAATAGGATTCGCGCCGGTTGGTTGCCAGATCCGCCCAGGTATCGCCGTCGAACATGCCGCTTTCCACTTGTCGCTGCGCTGCTTTTTAGCGGTTTCGGCCGAACTATTCCAGGGAGTGGCGACCAGCTTGAGCCCCGCATGCTTGACCCCGGCATGCTTGATCCCGGCATACTTGACCTCTGGAGATCTCGGTCTATTGTCAGCCGGGTTCCTTTTCAGCCGCCCTCCCCGTCAGAGATAATGGCCCTCCCCGTCAAACCCGCCTCCGGGCGGCAATTCCTGTTGATTCTGGTCATCGCCACGGCGATGGGACCGCTGTCGCTCAACATCTTCCTGCCTTCCATGCCCGGCATCCTGGCGGTCTTCGCCACCGATTACGGCACGGTGCAGCTTACCCTCACCTTCTTCCTGGTGGGGCTGGGCGTGGGGCAGGTTATTTATGGGCCGATCTCCGACCGTTTGGGCCGCCGGCCGACGCTGCTATACGGCGCGGGCCTGTTCATCCTCGGCGGCTTGCTCTGCGCCATCGCCTGGACCATTGAAATCCTGATTCTCGGCCGCATGCTGCAAGCCATCGGCGGCTGCGCCGGCCTTGCGATTCCGCGCGCCGTGGTGCGCGACCGCTACGACCGCGAGGATGCGGCGGCGATGATCGGCCGCATCAGCATGGTGATGGCGATGGTGCCGATGATGTCGCCGGCGCTGGGCGGCCAGCACGACCAACTGGCCGGCTGGCGCGCCAGTTTCGCCGCCTGCATGCTGTTCGGCCTGCTTGCCTTTGCCGCCATCCTGCTCTGGCTGCCGGAAACCCTGCGCCGCGACATCACGCCGCCATCGACCTGGAGCCTGAGCGCTTTCCTATCCGATCACGGCGCGCTGCTGCGCAATCCAGCCTTCCTGGGCTATGCCCTGCAGACCGCCTGTTCATCGGGAATTTTCTTCTCTTTCCTGTCCGGCGCCGCCTTCGTGGTGGTGACCGTGATGGGCTATCCGCCGCTGGTCTATGGCGTATGCTTCATCCTGGTATCCATCGGCTTCATGTGCGGCAGTTTCTTCACCTCGCGCATGGCGCGCCGCTACGGCAACGACCGCATGATGGTTTTCGCCGCCGTGCTGGCCTTGCTGGGCTCCGGCTTGGTCGGCCTTGGCGCCTGGGCCAGCGCCGCCAATCCGGTGCTGCTTTTCATTCCGATGATGATGGTGACATGCAGCAACGGCATCGCCATGCCGAACGGCATGGCCGGCGCGGTTTCGGTGAATCCGCGGCTTGCCGGCACGGCTTCGGGCATTGTCGGCTGCATGCAGATGGCGGCGGGCGCGCTGGCAAGCCAGGTCGTCGGCCATTGGCAGGACATGCATCCCAGCGCCCTGCCGATGGTGGCCTCCATGATCATATTCGGCCTGGGTTCCGCGCTGGCCTGCTGGCTCAGCGCCTCGGCCCGCACCGCTACGAAAGGATAAAACGATGAGCGACACCGATACCATGCTGCAAGCCCGTTATGGCGACGACAATGCGCTGCTGAACGGCCCGCATAGCGCCATCATCGACGCGCTGCTGGCGCATCGTTCGGTGCGCGCCTATGCCGACAAGCCGCTGCCCGATGGCCTGCTGGATACCTTGATGGCCGCCGCGCAATCGGCCTCCACCTCCAGCAACATGCAGGTTTGGAGCGTGGTGGCGGTGCAGGATGCCGGCCGCAAGGCGCGGCTGGCGGAATTGGCCGGCGGGCAGGCGCATGTGGCCAAGGCGCCGCTGCTGCTGATCTTCCTGGCCGATCTGTCGCGGCTGCGGCGCATCGGCGATCTGCGGCAGGCCGCCACGCCGGGGCTGGATTATCTGGAAGGCTTTGTATTGGGCGCGGTGGACGCGGCGCTGGCGGCGCAGAATTGCGTTGTGGCGCTGGAATCTCTCGGCATGGGCAGCTGCTATATCGGCGGCATGCGCAACAAGCCCGAAGATGTGGCGGCCGAACTGGGCCTGCCGCCGGAATGCTTCGCGGTGTTCGGCCTCACCATCGGCTATCCCGATCCGAAGCGCGAAGCCGCCATCCGTCCGCGTCTGAAGGCGCAAGCCATCCTGCATCGTGAACGCTACGAAATGCCTGCCGATGCGGAACAACGGCTGGTAACCGAATACGATGCGGCGCTGGGCCGCTTCCAGGATAGCCAGGGCATGCCGAGCATCGACTGGAGCCGCCAGATGATGCGCCGCGTGGGCAGCCCCGAAGCGCTGACCGGGCGGCACCGGCTGCGCGAAGCCCTGCTCAATCTCGGCTTCAAGCTGACCTGATCCCTTCCCGGGCATATCCCCCTCTAAATATCCGCTGAGTCTTACTCCAGGCAATTGATAGCGACTCGCTGCAACAGCGAGGCGAAAATTTCGCTTGACCAAAGCGCAAAAAAACTTTAGTATACTATTACAAGACGAGATATTCTGATAGAATACATGAGCGAGACACCCAAAGGCGTTCGACCCCTGAGCAGCGTGCTCAAGACCCTGGCCGTGCTGGATGCCATGGCCGAGGCGCGCAAGAGCCTCCGCCTGATGGAATTGTCGCGCATACTGGGCGCGGAGCGCGCCACCGTGTATCAGCGCCTGGTCACCCTGATCGAAGCCGGCTGGGTGGAGCAGTTGGAAGACGGCAGCTTCCGCCTCACCATGCATGCCGCCCGCCTGGCCAATGCGGCGCTGGAGCAGGCCAATCTGGGCCTGCGCACCGTGCCGCTGATGCAGGAACTGGTGGACGCCACCGGCGAAACCGTCTCGCTGGCGGTGCTGGACGGCCCCGGCGCCCGCATCGTGCAGCGCGTGGAATCGGAAGGCATCCTGCGCGCCGAACTGAAAGTGGGCGCCCTGCTCAGCTTCGACAATTCGGCCTCCGGCCAGATTCTGGCCGCCTATCTGCCGCCCGCCCGCCTGCAGCGCATGATCGACAACGGCGTGACGCCGCCGCCGACCGATGTGCTGGAGCGCGTGCGCCGCGAAGGCTACGCGGTATCCGGTCCGCGCCTGGAAGGCATCGTCGCCAATGCCGCGCCGATTTTCGAAGCCAGCGGCAATTGCATCGCCGCCCTGTCGCTGGTGGGGCCGAAACCGCGTTTCGACGCCGAGAAAACCCGCTCCGCGCTTTGCGCGGCAGCCGCCAAGATCACCCAAATGCTGCGAGGGCAAAGCCAATGAGTGCCGCCGAGAAAGCGCTACCGAAACAGCCGCTGGTGCCGCTGCGTTCCGCCGAGACGCTGATGCGTCCTGAAGTGCTGGCCGCGCTTCAGCCCAGCCGCGTGAGCATTGCGCGCGCCTTCATCGCCGAAGCCAGCCGCGAGCGCTGGTCGGTGCGCAAGCTGCAATTCGATATCGACGAGCGCGCCAAGGGCCGCGCGCTGTATCGCATCGAAACGCCCAAGGGCGTGTTCGATTTTCCGGTCTTCTCCTTCGAATACAGCCCGCATGGCCGCACCGGCCGCATCATCGGCCGCTCGTGGGACATGATGGGCGCGCTGGCCGAAGGCCCGATGAGCGCCGCCGATATCGAGCAGACGCAAACCGAATTGCCCAAGCTTTATGCCGGCCGCGCCACCGAGCGCAGCCTGGTTTGGGCGCGCGCCAACCGCTCGTCGCGCGCTTTCGACCATACGGTGGAGAGCCTGGCGCAGGGCAAGCAACCCGATGCCGCCAGCATCGCCCAGGTTTGCTATCTGATGCGCAATACCGGCCTGGACGGCAACGGCACCTTCGGCACGCGCTCCTTCCTCACCCTCGAAGACGATCATGCCCTGCGCAAGCCGCTGGCGGCGCAGATGCTGAGCGCCTATCTGATGCGCGAATTCGCCACCGATCTGGTGAATTGCCTGGCGCGCCACCGCTCGCCCAATGCCGTGGAACTGGCGCCGGAATTCCGCCGCTTCCTCGGCGTCGGCAACGGGTCGGCGCTGGGCCTGATCCTGTTCGCCAACAACCATCCCAAGCTGATCGACCGCTTCATCACGGCGCGCGAAACCGCGCTGGCGCATGGCAAGTCGCTCGCCGCCCTGCCCGACAGCGCCGAAGTGAAGCGCCTGCTCGCGCTGCTGGATCGCGCCATCCGCTTCCGCCTGGAAGACCGCATGGTTTACGACGCGCTGGTGCCTTCCGCCCGCGTGGCCGAGGAATTGACCGCCTTGCGCAAGCTGGTGGCCGATTACGCCGCCACCGGCCAGTTGAAGGGCGAGAAGCCGGCGCTGCCTTTCGCGGCTCTGTGCGCCCATGCCGAAACCGGCATGCTGCCGGAAAGCCTGGAAACCCTGCATTCGCTTCTGATCGAACTGGTGCCTGAAATCGCCGACGGCTTGGCCGAAAGCCTGATCGTGAGCGAAGAGATCGCCACCCAGCCGCAGATGAAGGCCGGCATGCTGCGCCAGATTCTGCGCGATGAATATGCCTGGTGCTTCAAGATGGATTTGAGCACCGAGGCTTCGCGCCGCTATATCTGGTACAAATCGGCCACCGCCGAGGAGCCGCGCCGCGGCCCGCGCGAGGAAGTGGAACAGGCCTTCAATCTGGGCCTCGATCTGCCGCGCCTGATCCAGGAAATGGATGCCGCGCTGGCCCAGCAGCCGGCCGACCGCATGCTGGCTTATTTCCTGCTGGAGCAGCCGCAATTCCGCGCCATCGCCGCGCGCGTGCAGACCCTGCATGGCCTGCGTTACCATTCGCCGCATATGAACATCATGGGCGAGGAATTCCTGCCCATCCAGATGGTGCGGATGCTGAATATCGGCCTGCACGGCATCGACAAAACCCGAGACTTCCTCAACCGCAATCTGCGCGGCGTGATCTATCACGGCGCGCCGCTGCCCGAGGATTTGCTCGCCGGCAGCCATGATGACTGGTTCTATCCTGCGGAGCCCACCCGATGAGCGCTGAATCCCTTCTCAAAGACGGTCCCGATGTATTGCTGTCGGTGCGCGAAACGCGCCTGATGGTGGAACGCATCATGCTGCTGACCGGGCTGCCGCCCGGCGCCGTGCATGCCGCGCGCGAAATGGTTCTGGCCGCCGAAGGCCTGGGCCTCAACGGCCTGGCGCATCTGCGCGACGCCTTCGAAAGCCTGCGCGGCATGCAGCCGACCAAGCTGAAACCGCTGAGCGACAAGGAACTCGACGCCCAGCTCGATGCTCAGCTTGACGCTCAGGGCGAGCATGCCTGGTCGGTGGGGCCCGCCGCGCTGGATATCGCCGTGGCGACGGCATGCGAAACCGGCAAGCCGGCCAGCATTCTGCTGCGCAATGTGGCGCATGGCGAATTCCTCGCCGCGCTGGCGCCGTTGGCTCTGCGCCAACAGGCGGAAGTGAGCGTGACGCGCGAAGCCGACGGCTTCCGCATCGCCGCCATCGACAAGCGCGGCCGGATCGCCGCGGCCGATGTCATCGGCACCGATCGCTTTCTGGCCGACATGCTCAAACGCGGCTTTCCAGTGGAACGCGCGCTCTGGGCCGATATCTATGAATTGTCGAACCGTTCGCTGACGCCGGATTCCGTGGTGTCGCGCCGCCATGCCGGCCCGATCATCCTGGACGAGCAGGGCCGCATCATCGGCCGCACCGACGACGACGAAACCGACTTCTCGCTGCTGACCAGCACCGCCGATTCCAACGCGGCTGCCTGAGGGATTCTCTATGTCTGCTGTCAAACCGTTGATCTACGACGCCCTGCAATGCGGCCATTTCGACCGCGCGGTGTTCGAATCGCTGCTGAAAGGCGGCGTGCGCTGCGTCACCGTCACGCTCGGCTTTTGGGAAAACGCCATCGAATCGATGGAATCGATCACCCGCTGGCGCGCGCTGGCGCGGGCCAACAGCGACATCGTGTCGATCGCGCTGACCGCCGGCGATATCGACCGCGCGGTGGGCGAAGGCAAGCTGGCCCTGCTGCTGGGCTTCCAGAATGCCGTATTGTTCGAAAGCCGCATCGCCTTCGTGGAATTGTTCGCCGATATGGGCGTGCGCGTGGTGCAGTTGACCTACAACAACCAGAACGATCTGGGCGGCAGCTGCTACGAAGAGCATGATTCCGGCCTGGCCCGCTACGGCAAGGAAGTGATCCGCGAGATGAACGCCTGCGGCATGCTGGTGGATCTCTCGCATGTCGGCAACCGCACCACGCTGGACGCGGTGAAGCATTCGCAGAAGCCGGTGGCGATCAGCCATGCCAATGCCGACAGCCTGTTTCCGCATAAGCGCAACAAGACCGACGACGTGCTGCATGCGCTGCGCGACAATGGCGGCGTGATCGGCTGCGCCACCTATCGCAACATCACCGGCAACCATTACTGCGCCTCGGTGGACAATTGGTGCGAGATGGTGGCCCGCACGGTGGATATCGCCGGCATTGATCATGTCGGCATCGGCACCGACCGCAGCCACAACACCACGGTGAAGGATCTGGATTGGATGCGCACCGGCCGCTGGACGCGCGGCGTGGATTTCGGCGCCGGTTCGGCCACCAATACCGGCAAGGCGCCGCCGGCCGACTGGTTCCAGCAGCCGGAGAATCTCGGCCTGGTTTCCGATGGCCTGGCGCGGCGCGGCTTCAACGCGGCAGAAGTCGCCAAGCTGACCCATGGCAACTGGCATCGCGTTTACAAGGCCGTGTTCGGCTGAGGCTTTCGGGCAACGGATAAAGGGATAGAGGACACGTATTAGATCTATGCGCGACCGGGGTGGAATGACGGCGGCTCTTGGAGCAGGGGGATTGCATGCCCATGCCTGAAGCCATGCCCATGCCGCAAAATCCACCGCATCGCATAGACGTGCATCATCATCTTTATCCGCCGGTCTATCTGAAGCGGCTGACCGATCGCAAGATCGCGCAGAAGCCGGCGCTGGATTGGAGCCCGGCCCGCGCCATCGATGATATGGATCGCGGCGGCATAGCGGCGGCCATCACCTCGCTCACCGCGCCCGCGCTGGAAATGCTGGAGCGCGAGGAATTGCGCCTGATGGCGCGCGAATGCAACGATTATGCCGCCCGGCTGGCGGCCGATCATCCCGGCCGCTTCGGCATCTTCGCCACCCTGCCGCTGCCCGACCTGGACGGCGCGCTGCGCGAGATCGCCTATGCCTTCGATGTCTTGCAGGCCGATGGCGTCTGTCTGCTCACCAGCTATGAGAATAAATGGCTGGGCGATGCCGCCTTCGCGCCGCTGCTGGAGGAATTGAACCGCCGCAAAGCGGTGGCCTATGTGCATCCCACCGCGCCGGAATGCTGCCGCAACCTGCTGCCCGGCATTCCCGATTGGGTGGTGGAATATCCCACCGACACCACGCGCACCATCATCAGCCTGCTCTATTCCGGCGCGGCGGCGCGTTATCCCGATATCCGATTCATCTTCTCGCATTGCGGCGGCACCATGCCGTTCATCAGCCAGTTGATCGAACGCGCGGCGCTGGTCAGCCCTGCCCTGGCCGCGGCCGTGCCCGATGGCGCCCATGCCGCGCTCTGCCGCTTCCATTACGACACGGCCTTGCGCGCGCATCCCACCGGCATGGCCTCGATGCGCGCCCTGATGGGAGCCTCGCAATGGCTGTTCGGCACCGATTTTCCTTTCCGCACCAGCCATTCGCAAATCGACGGCCTCAGGCAGTGCGGCTTCAGCGAGGTGGAGATGCGCCAGATTGATTGCGAGAATGCGCATGCTTTGATGCCGCGCTGGAAATCCACCTGCGGCTGTCATCATGCTTGACGTTTCATTCCACCAAAACACTCAAACAGGAGGCTATTATGCGTGACAAGACACTCATTACCGGCTCCGGCTTGCTGAAGCCGACCCGCCGTTCCGTTTTGAAAGCAACCGCCGGCGCCGCCGCGCTCAGCTTTCCCGGCCCGTTCATCAGCCGCGCCCATGCCCGCGACGTGCTGTATGTGAACACCTGGGGCGGCCCTTGGGAAGAATCCGCCAAGGCGAACCTGTTCGAGCCCTTCATGCGCGAGAACGACGTGGAAATCAAAACGGTTTCCCCGGTGTCGTTCGCCAAGCTGGCCGCTCAGGTGAAGACCGGCGTGTATGAATTCGACGTGACCACCCTGGGCGATGCCGATATCGTGCGCGCCAACGAAGCCGGCCTGCTGGAAGACGTGAGCAAGGCCCCGCTCGACAAGTCCAAGCTGTGGGATGGCGCTATATTCCAGAATGGCGTGGCCTCGCATGCCTTCGCCACGCTGATTTCGTACCGCAAGGACAAGTTCCCCAATGGCGGCCCGAAGACCTGGGCCGACTTCTTCGATCCGATCAAGTTCCCCGGCTCGCGCTGCCTGCAGCGCCATGCCGGCCGCGTGCTGGCCATCGCCCTGCTGGCCGATGGCGTGGCGCCGGACAAGCTGTTCCCGATGGATCTGGATCGCGCCTTCGCCAAGCTGGACAAGATCAAGCCGCATATCCGCGTGTGGTGGACCCAGGGTCCGCAATCCGGCCAGCTGCTGCGCGACGGCGAAGTGGACATGATCGGCATCTGGCAGACCTATCCGGTGCGCCTGATCCGCGAGGGCCAGCCAGTGGAGATGATCTGGGACAAGGCCCTGCTCGACCGCGCCTATTGGGTTGTGGCCAAGGGCTCGCCGCGCGCCGCGCTGGCTTGGAAATTCGTGCAGACCGCCGTGCGCGGCGAGAATGTTTCCAAGTTCAGCCTGGCCAACGTGTATGGCCCGCTCAACCCCGATGCCTTCAAGCACATCTCCCCCGAGGACGCGGCCCTGATGCCGACTTCGCCGGTGAATTTCAAGAAGGTGGTGCTGCAGGATACCAGCAAGGCGAGCGATCAGCTGGCGGAAGCCAGCAAGCAGTTCGACCGCTGGATCGCACGCTAAACATAGCCTAGCCGGGTGGAGGCGAGGATGACCGCACTTCAAAACGAGAGAACTTTGCTCTGGCTGCTGTTGCTGCCCGTGGTGGGGTTTCTCGCCGTATTCTTCCTCGTTCCGCTCGGCCAGGTGTTGTATTTCAGCGTGATGGACCCGGGCTTCACCCTGAAGCATTACGCCGCGTTCATCACCGATGCGTTCTACTGGAAGGTGCTGTTCGGCACCTTCCAGACCGCGGCCCTGGTCACCGCGCTTTCGCTGCTGATGGCTTATCCGCTGGCCTATATGGTGGTGCGGCTGGGCGGCGCTTTCGCCACCACGATTCTGCTGATCGTGACCATGAGTTTCTGGACCAGCTTCCTGGTCCGCACCTTCGCCTGGATGGTGATCCTGGGCAATAACGGCCCGTTCCGCGCCGCGATGGAAATGCTGGGCGTGGTGCCCGCGCCGCAATTGCTGTTCACCCGCTTCTCGTCCACGCTGGCCATGGTGCATCTGCTGATCCCCTTCATGGTGCTGGCGCTGTATTCCGTGATGAAAAAGATCGACCCCAATCTGGCGCGCGCCGCGCGCAGCCTGGGCGCCTCGCCGTTCGACGCCTTCCGCCGCGTCTTCCTGCCGCTGAGCGCGCCCGGCATCGTGAATGGCTGCACCTTGGTTTTCATCATGTGCCTGGGCTTCTATGTCACACCGGTGCTGCTGGGCAGCCCGCGCGAGCAGATGATCGCCGGCCTGATCGGCCAGCAGATCGAGGAATTCCTCGAATTCGGCGAAGCCTCGGCCACCTCGGTGATCCTGCTGGCGGTCACGCTGTCGGTGTTTGCGCTGTATAACCGCTTCGTCGGCCTCGACAAATTGTGGGGCTGAGCATCATGCGCATCGTTCTCGCCCTCGCTTTGCTCGTCGCCCTGTTCGTGCTCGGCCCGCTTCTGGTGGTGGTGCCGATGTCGTTCAGCACCGCCAATTCCTTCGAATTCCCGCCGCCGAATTACTGGCTGGGCTATTACCGCGCCTTCTTTTCCGACGAGCGCTGGCTGAGCCCGGTTTTCAACAGCATCCTGATCGGCCTGGCCACCATGCTGCTGACCATGCTGCTGGTGATTCCGGCCAGCTTCGCCATGGTGCGCCGGCGCTTCATGGGCCGCGGCGCCATCAACCTGCTGCTGATGATGCCGATGATCGTGCCGCATATCGTGATGGCGCTGGGCTATTACACCTATTTCAGCCAGCTCAAGATCATCCATTCGCCGCTGGGCGTGGTGCTGGCGCATACCTGCCTTTCGGTGCCGGTCTGCTATCTGATCATCGCCGCGTCGCTGAAGGGCTTCGACCGCAACCTGGAACGCGCCGCGATGAATCTGGGCGCCGGCCCGCTGCGCACCTTCTGGGAAGTCACCTTCCCGGTGCTGCGGCCGGGCTTCCTGGTGGGCGGCCTGTTCGCCTTCATCCATTCCTTCGACGAAGCGGTGGTGGCGATCTTCATTTCCGGCCAGGCGGCATCCACCTTGCCGCGCAAGATGTTCGACAGCATCCGCATCGAGGCCGATCCGATCATTTCGGTGGTCTCCACCTTGCTGTTCGCATTTGTGCTGCTGGCGGTGCTGAGCCCGCTGGCCTGGCGCGCCATCGTGAAGGCGCGCGGCAATCCGCAGGCATCCGCGTGATGCCGGCTTCTCATCAAATATTTCGCGTTGCCCGCATGCATGGGGCCAGGGGGTGGTAATGACGCAAGCTTATCTCGAAATCCGCGATCTGGTGAAATCCTACGACGGCAAGCAACAGGCCGTGCGGGGCATTTCGCTGGATATCCGCAAGGGCGAGTTCGTATCCTTCCTGGGACCGAGCGGCTCGGGCAAGACCACCACGCTGATGATGGTGGCCGGCTTCGAAATGCCGACTTCGGGCAGCATTCTGCTGGGCGGCCGCGAGATCGCCCCGGTGCCGGCGCATAAGCGCAATATCGGCATGGTGTTCCAGAATTATGCGCTGTTTCCGCATATGACGGCGCTGGAGAATGTCGGCTTTCCGCTGCGCATGCGCAAAACTCCGGCCGACGAAATCGCCAAGCGCGCCGCCCAGGCGCTGGACATGGTGGGCCTGTCGGCTTTCGGCGCGCGCCATCCGCGCGAGATGTCGGGCGGCCAGCAGCAGCGCGTGGCGCTGGCGCGCGCCCTGGTATTCGGCCCCGATGTGCTGCTGCTCGACGAACCGCTGGGCGCGCTGGACAAGAATCTGCGCGAGCAGATGCAGGTGGAGATCAAGCGCATCCATCGCGAATTGGGCATCACCACCATTTACGTGACGCATGACCAGAGCGAAGCGATGACCATGTCGGACCGCATCGCGGTGTTCAGCCATGGCGTGGTGGAGCAATTCGCATCGCCGCTGGACGTGTATCAGCGCCCGGCCACGCGTTTCGTCGGCAGCTTCATCGGCGACAGCAATTTCCTGGACGTGACGCGCCAAAGCGGCGGCCTGGTTGCCCAAGGAATAGGCGCATTGAATATCGCCGCGCCATCGCAGGCGAATGCTTTCCATGCCCTGGTGCGGCCCGAGGCAATCAGCCTCTGGCAGGGCGCCGATGAAAGCGGCCATTGCGTGCTGTCTTATCGCATCGAGGGTCTGGTTCATTACGGCGATTCCGTGCTACTGATCGGCAGTGCTGCTGGCCTCGCTCTTCGCGCACGGCTTCCTTCCGTGCAGGCTTCGCATCTCCGTGAAGGCGATACGGTGCGCATCGCCTGGCGCGAAGTGGACATGCACCTGATCCCAGCCTGAAACCAGAAAGCAGCCCCATGCAGCCGATGAAAGCGCAGTCTTCCCATCTCAAGCTTGCCGAACAGTCGGATGCGGCTTGGCAAGCGCGTGTGGACTTGGCTGCCTGCTATCGGCTGATCCATCGCCTGGGGATGGACGACAGCATCTACACCCATATTTCCGCCCGCCTGCCCAGCGACGGCAGCGGCGCCGAACGCTTTCTGATCAATCCCTTCGGCATGCGCTTCGAGGAAGTGACCGCCTCGAATCTGGTGGCAGTGGATATCGACGGCAATGTGCTGGAGGACAAGCTGGGGCTGGGCATCAACCCGGCCACCCTCCACAGCGCCATCCATGCCGCGCGGCATGATGTGGTTTGCGTGCTGCATACCCATACCGTGGCCGGCGTGGCGGTATCCTGCCAGCAGGATGGCCTGCTGCCGCTGAACCAATGGTCGATGCAGTTCCACGGCAAGACGGCCTATCACACCTATGAAGGCATCGCGCTGGATTTGGACGAACGCCGCCGCCTGGTGGCCGATCTGGGCGACAAGCCGGTGATGATCCTGCGCCATCACGGCCTGCTCACCTGCGGCCGCAGCGTGTCGGAAGCCTTCAAGCTGATGCATAACCTGGAACGCTCCTGCCAGGCGCAATTGGCCTTCCAGTCCTCGGGCGCACCAGCCGCCCCGGTGCCGCCGGGGATTCCGGAGAAAGTCGCGCAGCAATATGCCAGCGCCTATGACAAAATGGCGACAGGCAAGCTGGCCGATACCGAATGGGCCGCCTTCAAGCGCCGCGTGGCGCTCAGCGACCCGGGCTACGACAACTGATTTCCGCCTTTTTCGGCATTGATCGAAGTCAGTGCCGGAGGCAAGGATATGGTGCATACTGTCCTCATTCGTAGATTGAGGATTAACAGGCCATGGCCTTGCGTAAAGCCAAGACAGCATCCCTTCCCGTACCGGCGGCGGCATCCGCCGCCATCACGCTGCCGGGCGTATTGCCAGCCGCGCCCCCAGCCCCCCCGGCATTGCCGGCGGCGATGGGCGATGCCGACAAGACCGATTTCCTGGCCGACCGCTTCACCAACGCGGCGCTGGCCCGGCTGACCCATGGCCTATCGCCGGCTTCTCTGACCCTGGCCTATACCGATTGGGCGGCGCATCTGCTGGCCGCGCCGGGCAAGCGCGCCGATCTGGTGCGCAAGGCGAACCGCAAGCTGATGCGTCTGGCCACCCATATCGGCCATTGCATGTCGCAGAATAACGGCAGCGTGCCCTGCATCATGCCGCTGGAGCAGGATCGCCGCTTCAGCGATCCGGCCTGGCAGCAGCAGCCCTATAATCTGATCTACCAATCCTTCCTGCTGATGCAGCAATGGTGGCACAACGCCACCACCGGCGTGCCGGGCGTGTCGCGCCATCATGAAGACGTGATGGAATTCACCAGCCGGCAATTGCTGGATATCTTCTCGCCCAGCAATTACCTGTTCACCAATCCGGTGCTGATGAAGCAGACGCTGGAAAGCGGCGGGCAGAATCTGCTGCATGGCTGGCAGAATCTGCTGGAAGACGCCCAGCGCAACCTGCTGGGCATGCCGCCGGCCGGCGCCGAGGATTTCCAGGTCGGCCGCAATGTGGCCGTCACGCCGGGCAAGGTGGTGTTCCGCAACCGGCTGATCGAGCTGATCCAGTATTCGCCCGCCACGCCCGATGCGCATGCCGAGCCGCTGCTGATTCTGCCGGCCTGGATCATGAAATATTACATCCTCGATCTTTCGCCGCAGAATTCGCTGGTGCGGTATCTGGTCGGCAAGGGCCATACCGTCTTCATGGTGTCGTGGAAGAATCCGGAATACGAGGATCGCGACCTCGGCATGGAGGATTATCTGCGGCTGGGCGC
>JAYSEE010000043.1:0-17417 GCA_041914045.1 Ferrovibrio sp.
ACTTGCGCATCGTCCATCTGCTTCTGGATCAACTCGGTGGGGATGTATTCGCCCATATAATAGGGCACGTTCGGCGGCGGCACGGTGTAGAAGCCGGTCAATTGCGCGGCGAAGCGCTTGGCCAACGTAATGGCCAGCTGCGTGCGCGCGCCATTGCGTGGATCCAACGTGAGATGCACGGTGATATCGCGAAAACTCATCGCCTGCCTCCTGGGTTGTTCAGTTGTGGCAGTTCATCGGACGTGTCGATCTTTTTGCCGGCGCTCCAATTCCCCCGGAAGCGCCGCCCCTGTTTTGTACGATGATTTTAGGCCCATTGCACGGGCCCGACAAGTGAACATTCCGTCGCAGCCGGTTCAGTTGCCCGTTCAGGCCGCGGCTTGCGCCTTCCAAGGCGGCAAACGCCCCTCTTCCACGGCGTGACAGGCGACAGCGCCGCCCTCTACTGCGCGCGCTGCGGGAATCTCGCGCTTGCATCGTTCGTTCGCGAACGGACAGCGCGGATGGAAGCTGCAACCCGATGGCGGATTGAGCGGACTCGGCACTTCGCCTGCAACCGGCGTGCGCTGGCGCCCGGTCATGTCGAGATCGGGAATCGCATCCAGCAGCATGCGCGTGTAGGGATGCAGCGGACGCTGGAACAGGATTTTCTTGTCGGCCCATTCCACCAGGCGGCCGAGATACATCACGCCCACCTTGTCGGAGACATGATAGACCACGGCGAGATTATGGCTGATGAACAGATAGGTCAGCCCCAGGCGGCGCTGCAATTCCTTCATCAGATTCAGAATCTGCGCCTGCACCGAAACGTCCAGCGCCGAAGTGGGTTCGTCGCAGACCAGGAATTCCGGTTCGCCGGCCAAGGCGCGCGCGATCGACACGCGCTGGCGCTGGCCGCCGGAGAATTCATGCGGGTATTTGCGCGCATCCAGCGGCGACAGGCCGACCTGACTGAGCAATTCGCCCACCCGCTTTTCGACCTGCTTCTCATCCTTGAGCAATTTGCGGAAGCGGATCGGCTCGGCGATGATGTCGCCCACCCGCCAGCGCGGATTGAGCGACGCATAGGGATCCTGGAAAATCATCTGCATCCGCGCCTGCAATTCGGGATGCTTGGCGCGTTCGGCCGGCGGGCCGATATCGGTGCCCTCGAAGCTGATCGAGCCGGCGCTGGGGCCGTAAAGCCCCACGATGAGGCGCGCCACGGTGGATTTGCCGCAGCCGCTTTCACCCACCAGGCTGAAGGTTTCGCCGCGCTTGATCGAGAAGGACACGCCATCCACCGCGCGCACGATCTGCTGGGGCTTGCCCTCCAGTACGCGATTGAGCCAGGGCGGCGATACGTCGAAATACCGGCGCAGGTCTTCGACTTGTAGGATCGCTTCGCCGGCATCAGACATTGGCATGCTCCGCTTCCTGCATGACGCGCCAGCAGGCGGCAAGCCCCCTGCCCGCCGGCATCGGGTCGGGCCGCTCGACCAGGCAGCGGTCGAACACCGCCGGGCAGCGCGGATTGAAAGCGCAGCCCTTGGGTATGGCATTCAGGCGCGGCATGGCGCCGTCGATCTGCGTGAGGCGCTCGACATCCTGGCCCATCGACGGGATCGCGCCCATCAGGCCCACCGTATAGGGATGTCTGGGCCGCTTGATCACATCCTGCACCGGACCGATCTCGGCGATGCGGCCAGCATACATCACCGCCACGCGGTCGGCGGTTTCGGCGATCACGCCCATATCGTGCGTCACCAGCATCACCGCCGTGCCTTTTTCATGGCAGAGTCGCTTGAGCAGCGAGATGATCTGCGCCTGGATCGACACGTCCAGCGCCGTGGTCGGTTCGTCGGCGATGATCAGCTTCGGTTCTGCCGCCAGCGCCAGGGCGATCACCACGCGCTGGCGCATGCCGCCGGAAAACTGATGCGGATAATGGTTCACGCGTTCGCCCGGCGAGGGAATGCCCACATCCTCCAGCAGCTTCACGGCGCGCGCCTTGGCGTCGGCCAGGCTGAGCGGCAGATGGGTGAGAATGGTCTCCACCAACTGGTCGCCCACTTTATACAGCGGGTTCAGGCTGGTGAGCGGATCCTGGAAGATCGCGCCGATCTGGCGGCCGCGGATGGCGCGCATGGCGGCATAGGGCAGATTGTCGATGCGGCGGCCTTCCAGCAGGATTTCGCCGCCGGCAATGCGGCCCGGCGGCTCCAGCAGGCCGATGATGGCGGCCCCGGTCATCGACTTGCCGGCGCCGGACTCGCCCACCACGCCCAGCACCTCGCCGGCATCAATATGCAGCGACACGTCGTCCACCGCGACAAGCGTGCCGCGCCTTGTGGGGAATTCGACGCGCAGATGCTTCACTTCCAGAAGTTTGCTCATGCGGGCGTTACCTGAGTTTCGGATTCAGCGCATCGCGCAGCCAATCGCCCAGCAGATTCACTGCCAGAACCAGGATAGCCAGCGCGGCGCCCGGAAAGATGGTGATCCACCATTCGCCGGAGAACAGGAATTGCTGTCCGGTATTGATCATCGTGCCGAGCGAAGGTTCGGTGGGCGGCAGGCCGACGCCGAGGAAGCTCAAGGTCGCCTCGGTGATGATGGCCAACGCCAGATTGATGGTGGCGATCACCATCACCGGGCCCATCACATTGGGCAGCACATGGCGCAGCGCGATCAGCGCCGCCGGCATGCCGATCACCCGGGCCGCCTGCACATATTCCTTGCCCTTCTCCACCAGCACCGAGCCGCGCACGGTGCGGGCGTATTGCACCCAGTAACTGAGGCCGATGGCGACGATCAGCACCAGTTCCTGCGCCTCGGCATGGCCTTGCGAACCGAGCAGCGCCCGGCTCATGCCATCCACCAGCAAAGCGATCAGGATGGCCGGAAAGGTAAGCTGCACGTCGGCCACGCGCATGATGAAGCTGTCGATGCCGCCGCCGACATAGCCGGCCAGCAGGCCCAGCCCGATGCCCAACACCATGGCGAAAGCCACCGCCAGGAAGCCGACCACCAGCGAAGTGCGCGAGCCGTACATGATGGTGGAAAGGATATCGCGGCCCTGATCGTCGGTGCCGAGCAGGTATTTCGCCATCCCGCCTTCTTCCCATGAAGGCGGCAGGAAGGCATCCGACAATTGCAGAGTGGCGAGATCGAACGGGTTATGCGGCGCGATGAAGCCGGCCCCGAAAGCGCAGATGAAGAACAGCGCCGTGACCGCCGCCGAGGCCATGACCAGCCAGGAACGCGTGAAACTGAAGAAGATGTCGCTGTCGGCGGCGCGACGCCAGAATTCGATGGTGCGGGCCAGCGGCAGCATCATTTCGCCACCCCGCCGCCCGCTTGTCCGCGCAAGCGCGGATCGACCACGAAATAGAGGATGTCGACGATCAGGTTGATCATCACGAACAGGAAGCCGATCAGCACCAGATAGCTCGACATCACCGGAATATCCACATTCTGCACTGATTGCAGGAACAGCAGCCCCAGGCCCGGCCAGGAGAACACGGTTTCGGTGATGATGGCGAAAGCGATCAGCGCGCCGACCTGCAAGCCGGTAATCGTAATCACCGGCACCAGGGTATTCTTCAGCGCATGGCCGAAATGCACCGCGCGGTTATGCAGCCCGCGCGCGCGGGCGAATTTGATGTAGTCGGTGCGCAGCACTTCCAACATTTCGGACCGCACCAGACGCATGATCAAGGTCATCTGGAACAGGCCGAGCGTGAAGGCCGGCATCAGGATCGCCTTCCAGCCGCTCAGCGTGAGAAAACCGGTGGACCAGAAACCGATATGCACCACATCGCCGCGCCCGAAAGACGGCAGCCAACCCAGCACCACGGCGAAAATCACGATCAGCAGAATGCCGATCAGGAAGGTGGGCAGCGAGATGCCGACCAGCGACACCGCAAGCAGCATCCGGCTGACCCATAATTTTGGATAGAGCCCGGTGAACACCCCCATCGGTATGCCCAGGAGCAGCGCCATCAGCGCCGCCATGAAGCTGAGTTCCAGGGTGGCCGGCAGGCGGTCGGCGATCATCTTGCCGACCTTTTCCGTGGTGCGGTAGCTGAGGCCGAAATTGCCCTGCACGGCGTCGCCGACGTATTTCACGAAACGCTGCGGCGTCGGCAGATCCAGGCCCAGCGCCTTGCGCAAATCCTCGCGCTGTTCGGCGGTGGCATCCTGCCCGGCGATCAGCACGATGGGATCGCCGACGAAATTGAACATCGAGAAGGCGATGAAGGCGACCGCGAGCATGACCATGACGGCCTGCAGCAATCGTCTCACAATGAAAGCGAACATCGGGGGGCGGCATAGTCCGCGAGGCCGGCCCTGCTAGAAAGCCGACCTCGCGGATTTTATGTTACTTGAGCTTCACGAAGCGCAGCGGGAAGTTGTTGTCCGCCAGCTGCACCAGATCCACGCCTTCCTTGGCCGCCCAGACAACGAATTGCTGGTGCAGCGGGATATAGGCGAAGTCGTCCACATAAAGCTTGGTCGCTTCGGCGATCATGGCGTTGCGCTTGGCCACATCGGTCTCGCGCTCCATGGCGTCAGCCAGTTCGTCCACCTTCTTGTTGGAATAGCCGCCGGCGTTGAACAGGCCCTTCTTGGTGGCATTCGAGGGCGTCTGGATCAGGGCCTCGAACACATTGTGGGTGTCGTAGGTGGCGGCCGGCGACCAACCCAACATGTAGAAGTCGATATTCGGCGATTTCTCCACATCCGACGAGGTGCGCAGGATCTTGGCGAAATACTTGCCGCGGGTCTGCGCCAGCAGCTTCACCTTGATGCCCACGCGGGCCAGCATCGCCACGGCGGCCTGGCAGATCGCTTCGTCATTCACGTAGCGGTCGTTCGGGCAATCCATGCCGGTCTCGAAGCCGTTCGGATAGCCGGCTTCCGCCAGCAGTTTCTTCGACGCCTCGGGATCGAAGCTCGGGCGCTTGTCGAGATCGGCGCTGTAGCCGTTGATGCCCTGGCCGACCATCAGCGCGGTGGGCCGCGCCTGGCCGCGCATCACGGTGCGCTTGATCGACTCGATGTCGATGGCGCGATACATCGCCTCGCGCACCCGCTTGTCCTTATAAGGATTCTTGCCCTTCACATTGGATTCCGGCAATTCATCGAGCTGCTGGTTGAAGCCCAGGAACACGATGCGGGTTTCCGGACCTTCGATGATGCGGCGGCCGGCGGTGCGCTTGATGCGGTCCACGTCTTGCGGCGGCACGGTGTAGACCATGTCGATCTCGCCCGACAGCAGGGCGGCGACGCGGGTGGCGTCGTTGGCGATGCGCTGGAAGATCACCTCGGTGAGGTTATGTTCCGGCTTGTCCCACCAGCCCGGATTGGGCTTCAGCACGGTGCGCACATCGGGCTCTCGCACGCTCACGGTGAAGGGGCCGGTGCCCATCGCGTTGCGGGTGGCGAAGTTTTCTTCGTTCTTCGTCATGTCGGCGGTGCTGACGGCGTTGTTCTTTTCCGCCCAGGTCTTCGACATGATGTAGATCTGCGCCATCTTGCTGGCGAACAGCGGGTCCGGATACTTGGTCTCGATCTCGATCACGGAATCGGAAACCTTGCGCACCTCCTTCATCGACACGAAGTAGGACGCCATATTGGAGCCCTTGCCGGCCGCGCGCATGTAGGAGAACACCACGTCATCGGCGGAGAACGGCGTGCCGTCGGAGAATTTCACGCCCTGGCGCAGGGTGTAGCGCCAGACGGTGGGCGACGGATTCTCCACCTTGGTGGCCAGCGCCGGCTCGAGCTGCAGGTTCTTGTCGCGCCGCATCAGCGGCTCGTAGATATTCGACACGAAGCTGAGCAGGAAGGTTTCGTTGCGGGCATAGGGATCGAGCGAGTTAACGTCGCCGTCATTGGCCCATTTGAAGGTCTTGGCGGCTGCCGGCTGTGCGCCCATGAGCGAAATGGCGGCAACAGCGGCAAGCAGCGTGCCCTTGAAGAATGCGCGTGCAGTCATGGTCCCCTTATCCTTTTTCCCTGTGGCGGACATGCCTGCACGCGCCGACCGAGCTTGGCTGGTCCGGCGTTTGCCGACATGATTGCCCCCACCCGCCGGCCTGGCGCCGGACGGGATCTGCACCGATCATAGGCAGAAGCGCGCGAGGCCGTCTAGATGGTTGTTAGGCAAATGATTTTACCTAGCGGCAAGCCCGACCGCCGGGAAGTTCAGACCGGACGGGCCAGCAACACCATATCGCGGCCCACGGTAACCCGGCCGGACGGCATGACAATGGTGCAGCGGGGGAACGGCGCGCGGAATTCCACGTCGCCATCGGTGGCGATCAACTCGCCTTCCTGCAATTCCTCGAAGCCGACCCAGCGCCGGGCGAAGCGGAATTGTTCGCTTTTGCTCACCACGGATTGCTCGATCTCGTAACGCTTCGGCTCGCCGGGCAAGGCGGGATGCTGGTCCGCCAAAGCGCGCGGCGCCATGCCGAAGAAATCCAGGAAACGGATCGCCACGCCGATCGCCACATCGCCGGCGGATTTGGCGAAATGCTGGCCGCATTCCACCACGATGCCCAGCGGGGCCGCATCCGCATCGCCATAAGCGCCATACTGGATCAGCGGCCGCCCGGCATGCTTCACGCCGCGCAGCAGCACATGGTGCAAGGGCGAATGCATATGGGCGGAAAGCGGCTGATATTTCGCCATCGGCTGATAGATCAGCATCGGCGGCATGGCCGAACTGGTGGAATGCAGATCCAGCAGCGCGTCCGCTTCGGTGAAGATCGGCCGCAGCGCCCGGGCCCGATCCAGGTCCGAGCCCGGCGTGGGGCCATCCAGCAGCGCGTCATCCCACAGGCGATTGAAATCGCGCTCCACATAGCGGGAATCGAATGGCTTGGCGGCATCGAACAGATGATAGGCATCGACATTCGACAGGCTGAGCGTCAGCTTGCCGCGCAGCGGACGGAAGCCGCTATCCAGCAGATGGGTCACCGCCGTCATGCCGCAGAATTCGTTGCCATGGGTCAGGCCGTTCACGATCACATGCGGGCCGGGCTGGCCGGATTCCAGGGTATGCACGTAATCGACGCCGCGATTGCCCTTGCGGTAGGCCGAGATGTCGCGCGGCAGAACTTCGATCAACGGCAATTCGGCGGCGGCTGGCTCAGACATAATCCTATCGGCTCCATATCCATAACACGCTGCCGATACCGTATAGGCCGAAGCCGAGCAGCAAAAGCCCCGAGGCGCGATTGATCCGCGCCATGCCGCCGCCGCGCAATTTATCGCGGAACCGCCCGGCCAATCCGGCCAATGACAGCCACCACAGCGAAGAGCCGGCGAAAACCCCGAAAACCAGCGGCCAGGCCAAGCTGCGATCCACGCCGATGGCGCCGATGCCGAGAAACGCGAAGATGCCGAGAAAGGCCACGATGGTGATCGGATTGGTTGCCGTGAGGAACATGGTGGCGAGAAACACCTGGGCCAGACCTTCCTGCTCCGGCAGATCGGCCGCACCCGCCTCGCCCGCTCGGGCATCGCCGGCTCTCGTCTTGGGCGGTTTCAGCATGCGCCAAGCCATGAACAACAGAAAAATCCCGCCCACCAGGCGAAACGCCAGATCATGCCGTTGCAGCCAATCGGCGATCAGGCTGAGGCCGAAAGCCGCCACGCAGCCATAGGCGGCATCGGCCAGCGCCGCGCCCAGGCCGGCCACCAGGCCGCTCAGCGGCCCGCGCTCCAACGTGCGCTGCACGCAGAGCACGCCCACCGGCCCCACCGGCGCGGCGATCACGAAGCCCGCCACCGCCCCCTTCCCCAGCATCATCAACACATCCAGCACGTAAACCCACCCCGTCCTCATCGTCCCGGCGGACAATAGCCGCGCTTGATTGCATAAAGCGAGTGTCGGCGCCGCCATTCCGGCACCATCATTTGTGCAAAATCCGGCCCTTATGCCAGGGCCGGAAAGCCGGTAGCAGGAGATGGAGTTTTTCAGGAGCGCCCCAGATGTCCGACAAGCCCGCCTCCCCGCGCGTCAAGCTGCGCCGCCTGCCCGACCGCGGCCGTTACGATGCCGCCAGCCTGCATGCCGTGCTGGATGCCGGGTTGATCTGCCATGTCGGCTTCATGATGGGCGACACGCCGATGGTGATCCCCACCGCCTTTTGGCGCGAGGACGGGCATCTCTATATCCACGGCTCGTCGAAAAGCGGCATGGCGATGGCTTTGGCCAAGGGCGCGCCAGCCTGCGTGACGGTGAGCATGCTGGATGGCCTGGTGCTGGCGCGCTCGGCCTTCCATCATTCGGTGAATTACCGCTCGGCGGTGATCCTGGGCCGGTTTTTCGAAGTGACCGAGCCCGAGGCCAAGCTGCGCGGCCTGGAGGCCTTCATGGAAAAGCTCGCCCCCGGCCGCTGGGCGGAAATCCGCGCGCCCAACAAGCAGGAAATGAAGGCCACCAAGCTGCTCGGCTTGGAGCTTGCCGAAGCCTCGGTGAAAATCCGCAGCGGCCCGCCCAAGGATGACGACGCGGATATGGCCCTGCGCTGCTGGGCCGGCGTAGTGCCGCTGAAGCAAGGCTTTGCAACGCCGATCCCCGATCCGCTGCTGGCGCCCGGCATCGCGCTGCCGGATTACCTCAAGGCTTAGCCAGAATCTTCGCCAGCTTGCGGGCTGCGGCAGCCAACGCCTCAGGCGGCCAGGCGGCATAGCTGAGCAGCAGACCGCTCATCTTGCGTTCGATGCAATAGCGCGACAGCGGCGATGGCGCGAGGCCGGCGGCTTCGCAGGCCGCTGCCGCCGCGCGGTCATCGCGGCCATCCCGGAACCGCGCCACCAGATGCAGCCCGGCCTCGGCAGGGCCGACGCCCAGGATATCGCCGCAGCTCTCTTGCAGGGCGGCCAGCAAAGTCTGCTGGCGCTGGCGATAGAGCTTGCGCATGCGGCGGGCATGCTGGGCCAGATGACCCTCGGCGATGAAGTCGGCCAACACCGCCTGAGGCAAGGCCGCGCCATGGCCATCGGCAATTGCTTTCACCCGCCGGAAACCATCCAGCAAGGCCGGCGGCAGCACCAGATAGCCAAGGCGCAGGCCGGGAAACAGCACCTTCGAGAAGGTGCCGACATGGATCACCCGGCCGTTATCGGCACCAATCTCCGCTGTGGCCTGCTCCAGCCCCTGCAAGGCCGGCAAGGGCGGGCCGGCATAGCGGAATTCGCAATCGTAATCGTCTTCCAGGATCATGAAATCCTGCTCTCGCGCCTGGGCCAGCAGAGCCAGCCGGCGCGGCAGCGGCATGGTGCCGCCGAGCGGAAATTGATGCGAGGGCGTCACCGCCACCAGCTTTGCCCCCGCCGCCAATTTGGGCAGCAATGCCGGATCCAGCCCCTGGGCATCCACCGGCACCGGAGCCAGCCTGGCCCCCACCGCCAGCAGGGCCTGGCGGATGCCGGCATAGCCGGGGTCTTCCAGGGCGGCCAGATCGCCCGGATCGAGCAGCACCCGGCCGACCAGGTCCAGCGCCTGCTGCGCGCCCGAAACCACCAGGATATGCTCCGGCCCGCAGCGCAGGCCGCGCGCCTCGCGCAGATAATCCGCCAAGGCCAGGCGCAGGTCCAACAGCCCCTGGGGGTTGCCATGGGCCAGCAGGCCGCGCTCCGAACGTCGCAACCTGCGATTGGTTATCCTCCGCCAAGTTTCCAAGGGAAATTCGTCCAGCGCCGGCACGCCGATGGCAAAGACCCGGCCGGCCTGCGGGTCGCCCCCCACTATGCCGCCGGCCCCGATCAGGCGCTGGCCGCGACGCGAAAAGCTGGCAGCCGCTCCATGGTCGACCTGGCCGCCAAGGCTTTCCGGCATATCCTCGGCAACGAACAGACCGGAAGCCGGGCGGGCCGCCAGATAGCCTTCCGCCACCAGCCGGTCGCAGGCGCCGGTCACCGTGTTGCGGGACAGCCCTAGGTCTTCCGCCAGCGCCCGGCTGGACGGCAGCCGCTCGCCAGGCCGCAGCCGGCCTTCCAGCACTCCGGCCCGGATGGCACGGTAAAGCTGCTCCTGCAATGGCGGCTGTTCATCCCCGCGCAGGGGGCGAAACCAGCCGATGAAGCGGCCGGCGGCTCGGCGCGCCATATCAACCTCTAAATAAGTTTATATATTAAATTTAACATACTGATTTATATTGAATTTATGTAATTTAATAAATCGGCATCACAGGCACGCCGAAGAAGATCGCATGGCCCCATATGAACAAGGCATAAAGCGCTGCTGCTACTAGGATATTCAGCCAGCCGATATCCTCGAAGTTAAGTTTCTGCCGGCCTTCCAGCACCGCAACCATCGGCACGATCGAGGTTTTATCCGCAAACCTTTGCCAAACCTCGCCGAATTTGCCCGCCCGCTTGCGGTCGATGGACCCCATGCCGTTGAGCGCGGTGAACAGCACCGCCCCGGCCAGCAGCCAGGTGGCGGCGTCGCCATTGGCGATCATGTGCGAGATCGCCCAGAAGCTGAAAGCCCACAGCATGGGATGCCGGGTGATCTTGGTGAAGCCGACCACCGGCAGCTCGCCTTTCAGGATCATGTCCGGCCCGGCCAGGGTCGGGTTGGTCGGCCGCAGCGAGGCCACCAGGAACAGCAAGGCCACCGGCATCACCAGCAGCGGCACGATGGCCACCGCCTCGGTGGTTGGCCAGAATTCCACATAGGGCGCCTGCGGATAGGCCCAGATCATCGCCCCCAGGCTGGCCGCGCTGGCCAGCGAGAACAGCCCGCGATAGACCGCCTCGCCCAGCCTGTCGACCAGCAAAGGCCGCAACGGACCTGCAACCACAACATGCAATCCCACCCAGACGATGGCAGCGATGACCAGGGTAATCATTCGTCCTCTCCTTGCGCGACCAGAGCCTGGGCAAGCAGGGCTTCCGCCGCCGCCTGGGCCTGCAAACGCTGATCCGGCCCCAGCCGGGTTTCAACGGCCCGGCGGTTGGCGCCGGCTTCGGCCAGCCCCAGCCGCTCGGCCACCGCCCAATGGGCCCAGGCCAAGGCCGGATCGGCCGCCACATTCTCGCCCCGAAACAGGAAATTGCCCATCACCAGCAGGGCCTCGCGATGGCCGCGCGCGGCGGCTTGGCGCAGCAGGCGCATAGCTTCGGCGGTGTCCTGGGGCAGGCCATCGCCGTTGAAACTATAGCGCGCCAGCAGGAACAGCGCATCGCCGTTGCCGAGCGCGGCGGCGCGGCGATACCAGTCCAACGCGGCTTTCGGATCGGCCGGCAGGCCCTGCCCGGCTTCCAGATAAGCGGCGTATTTGAAAGCGCCGCGCCCGCTGCCCTGCTCGGCCGCCAGCTTGAACAATTCCAGCGCCCGCCCGAGATCCTTCGGCGTGCCGGCATAGCCGGCCTCATGCCACAGGCCGAGGCGAAAGCTGGTGCGCGCCACGCCCTCCGCCGACAATTTCGCCAGCATTGGGGGGGGGCGCTCGGTGGCGGGGGCCGGCCCCCCCCCGACCGCCAGATAGGTGGCGAAATTGTTGATCGCGGAGGGGTAATTCTGCTCGGCGGCCTTTTCCCACCAATCCATGCCGCGCACCGGATCGGCCGGCACGCCCTGGCCATTGAACAGGATCGAGGCCAAACGGTTCTGGCCCTGGGCGTCGCCCAGTTCGGCGGCTTTGGTCAGCCAGGCGACGCTGCCTTCCAGATCGCGCGGGCCGCCCTGGCTGTTGCGCAGCATCAGGGCGAATTCGGTCATCGACGGTGCGATGCCGGCCTGGGCGCCAAGCCCGAACAGCCGGCGCTGTTCGGCTGGATCGCCGGGCAGTTTGCCGTCCTTGTAAAGCAGGCCGAGATTATAGGGCGCGTCGGGCTGATCCTGCGCCATGGCGCGGCGATACCATTCCGCTGCTGCTTTGGCATCCTCCGCCACGCCAACGCCATAGGCGTAGCAGCGGCCGACCTCGTTTTCCGCATCGGCATAGCCCATCTCGGCGGCGCGCTTCATCATCGCGAAGCCGCGCGGCTTGTCCTGCTCGATGCCTTCGAGGCCGATGGTGTGGTAAAAACCCAGATAGGTCAGCGCCAATGGATTGTCGGCAGCGGCTGCCTCGCGCAGCAAAACCAGGCCGCGCGCCCGGTCCGCCGGCAGCAGAACGCCCTCGTAAAGCCACACGCCCAGGCGATAGCGCGCATTGATCGCGCCTTGCGCAATCGCGCGCTCCAGCAAGGCCACGGCTTCCGGCAGCGCCGCCGCGCCATCGCGCTGCAATTTCAATTCGGCCAGATTGGCCAGCGCCGAGGCTTCGCCTTTTTCGCCGGCACGCGTCAGGGCCTTTTCCGCGCCAGAAATATCCGCCGGCCCGCCCTGCCCCAGCAGCATGAGAAAGCCCAGGCCGCCCAGGCCGAGCGCATGATCCTGCGCCGCCGCGCGGCCGAACCAATGCCGGGCCTGCGCCAGATCGCGCGGGCCGCCCAGGCCAAGCTGGAACATCAGGCCCAGCCGGTATTGCGCCTCGGCCTCGCCGGCCTCGGCCCGCGCCCGCAGGCTTTGCCGGTTTTGCGGCTGAACCGATGGGGGAAGGACTTGCGGCGCGCTGAACGGCGCATCGCGCAGCGACGACGTGGCCGCCCAGGCCGGCCCATGCAAGCCGGCCAGCATCAAAACCGCCAGCAGCGGGGCGGAACGCATCAGACGAAGCCCTTGGACTCCAGATAGGCGCGGCCGGCCGCCGTAAGTTTGCAGACCACCCAATCCGGCTTGATCGGATTTTCGAACCAGGGCTCGGCCCAGCCGGCCCGGATGCAGGATTTCACGGTTTGCAGACCGATCTGCTGACCATCGAGATCGAAAAGCGGCAGCTTGCCGCCCGGCTGGCTCAAGCCGCGCCGCAGATAGGCCAGTTGCGCTTCCGTCATCGGATCCACCTCCGGCTCGACAGGCTGTCGGATCACCGCCGCATCCCAGATACGCACCACTTCGCCCATTGCAACTCTCCTCGATTACCAGACTTACCATGGGGTTAGCGCCCCTGGATTTGCCACTCTGGGGCAAATCCTTTAAGGAAAAGCGAATGACCGACTTCGCCGCCAGTAATGCACGCCCGGCCCTGCCGCGGCAAACCAATCCGCGCTGGGCCGCCTTCGCCATCCTGGTGGCGCTGGTGGTGGCGGCGCCGGTGATTGCCGTGCTGGTCAATCTGGGCCGGCCGACCAGCGGGGTTTTCGGCCATCTGGCCAGCACCGTGCTGCCCGAAATGCTGCTGAATACCGCCCTGCTGGTGCTGGGCGTGGGCATCGGCAGCCTGGTGATGGGCGTGGGCTGCGCCTGGGCGGTGACCATGCTGGATTTCCCGCTGCGCCGCCATCTGGCCTGGCTGCTGTTTTTGCCGCTGGCCATCCCGAGCTATGTCTCGGCTTTCGTCTATGGCGATTTGATGCAGTTTTCCGGCCCGATCCAGACCGGCCTGCGCCATCTGTTCGGCTGGAGCCGGGGCGATTACTGGTTCCCCGACATGCTGTCGCTGGGCGGCGCCATCCTGCTGCTCAGCCTCGCCTTCTATCCCTATATCTACATGCTGGCGCGGGCCGCCTTCCTCGATCAGTCGGTCTGCGTGCTGGAAGTCGGCCGCACCCTCGGCCTCGGCCCCTGGGCGCGGTTCCGCCGCATCGCGCTGCCGCTGGCCCGGCCGATGATCGCCGGCGGCCTGGCGCTGGTGGCGATGGAAACGCTGTCCGAATTCGGCGCCGTCAGCTATTTCGGCGTACCCACCTTCACCACCGCGATCTATCGCACCTGGTTCGGCATGGGCGACCCGGTGGCCGCCGCCCAGCTCGCCTCGATGCTGATGGTGTTCGTGTTGGCCGCCGTGATGCTGGAGCGCGCCGCCCGCCAGGCCAAGCGCTTCCATCATTCCTCGGCCCGCACCCGGCCATTGCAGCCGTCGCGCCAGCCGATGGGGCGCGGCCTGCTGGTGCTCGGCCTGTGCAGCCTGCCGCTGCTGCTGGGCTTCTGCCTGCCCGCCGGCTGGCTGCTGCATCTGGCGATCGGCGAAGGCGACAGCATGGGCGGCCACCGGCTGGCCGGCTTCGCGCTGAACAGCTTCATCCTGGCCGGTCTGGCGGCTTTGCTGCTGGTGCCGCTGGCGCTCGCGCTGGCCTATGCGCAGCGGCTGGCGCCGGGCCGGCTGATGGGCTGGAGCCTGCAATTCGCCACCATCGGCTATGCCGTGCCCGGCTCGGTAATCGCCATCGGCGTGCTGCTGCCGCTGGCCGTGCTGGACCATGGCATCAACGACTGGCTGCAAAGCTGGTTCGGCTGGGCCCCCGGCATGCTGCTCACCGGCGGGCTGGCAGCCTTGCTTTATGCCTATGCCGTGCGTTTCCTGGCGGTGGCCTTCAATGCCGTGGATGGCGGGCTGCACCGCATCCGGCCCAGCCTGGACCAGAGCGCCCGCGTGCTGGGCCAGACGCCGCTGGGCGTGGTGCGCCGCGTGCATGTGCCGCTGCTGCGCGGCAGCCTGCTGACGGCGGCGATGCTGCTGTTCGTGGATGTGCTGAAGGAATTGCCGGCCACGCTGATCGTGCGGCCGTTCGATTTCGACACCCTGGCGGTGCGGGTCTATCAACTCGCCTCCGACGAAAGGCTGTCCGAAGCCTCCACCGGAGCGCTGATCATCGTGCTGGTCGGCTTGCTTCCGGTGCTCTGGCTGAATAGGGTCACGGCGCGCTCGCGGGCGGGCGACGAGTCGGAACGGTAACTCTCGGGAGCCGCATCATGAGCAAGGGCATCAGCGAATTTCTGCTGCAACAGGCCGGCGGCGCGCCGGAAGCCTTGTCGATCGCTTTCGACCTGCTCAATCGCGGCGACCTGAAAGCCGCGGCCGGCATGTTCCAGCGCCTGCTGATGCAAGCGCCGCGCAATGCCCAAGCCGCCTTCGGCCTAGGCCAAGTGGCCGCCCGCAGCGGCGATCTGAAAGGCGCGGCCAAGCTGTTCGCCCAAGCGGCGCAGCATGATCCGCAATTCGTGGAAGCCTATCTGATGCTGGGCAACGCCTATCAGCAGCTGGGCCGCATTCCGCAGGCGCAGCAGGCCTATCGCAGCGGCCTGGCCGCAGCGCCCGACAATCCTAACCTGCATTACAATCTCGGCGTGGCGCAGCGCATGGCCGGCGATTTCGACAGCGCCATCGCCAGCTACCAGACCGCCATCCGCCTGAAGCCCGATTACGCGCGCGCCTATTTCTCGCTGGGCAATGCCCATCGCGACCAGAGCCGCATGGAGGAAGCGGAATCCGCCTATCTCTCCGCCGTGCGCCTGCAGCCGGATTTCGCCGATGCGCAGACCAACCTGGGCGGCCTTTACGCCGCACGCGAGGAGCATGCCCGCGCCCTGCCCTGCTACGAAGCCGCCTTGCGCGTCCAGCCCAATCATCTGATCGCGCAGAAGAACCGCTCGCTCACGCTCTACAAGCTGGGCCGCTTCCGCGAAGGCGCCGAGGCCACGCGGCTGGCCTTGCTGCTGGCTCCCAACGAGATGATGATCCATTACCAGATGGGCGAGATGCTTTATGGCTTGGTGCGCGAGGGCGACCGCGAAACCGCCAAACGCTATGCCGAAGGCTGGCAGCAGGCTTATCCCGATAATCCGGTGGCCAAGCATATGTCCGCCGCCGCCCTGGGCGAGAAGCCGCCGGAACGCGCCGACGACGCCTATGTGAAGGAAACCTTCGACCGTTTTGCGGTGGATTTCGAGAAAGTGCTGGGCGGCCTGAATTACCGCGCGCCGCAATTGCTGGAGCAGGCCTTGCAGCCCTTCCTGGGCGAGCGCCGCGATCTGACGATCCTGGATGCCGGCTGCGGCACCGGGCTTTGCGCGCCGCTGCTGAAGCCGCGCGCCCGCAAGCTGGTGGGCGTGGATCTCAGCCCCGGCATGCTCGCCAAGGCTTACGACCGTAAGCTCTACGATCAGCTGGCGGAAGTCGAACTCGGCGCCTTCCTGGCCAAAACGACGGATCGCTACGACGTGACCGTGGCCGCCGACGTGTTCTGCTATTTCGGCGAGTTGGAAACCATCCTCAAGGCCACCGCCGACAAGATGGCGCCCGATGGCCTGCTGGCCTTCACCGTGGAGCGTATCGTCGGCGAGGCCCCGGCCGAAGGCTTCCGCCTCGATCCCACCGGCCGCTATGCCCATGCCGAGGGCTATCTGCGCCAAGCCTTGGAAAAAGCCGGGCTGGCAGCCAAGCTGTTCGAGGAATCCGCCGCCCGCGTGGAAATGGAAAAGCCGGTGCCCTGTTTCCTGGTGGTGGCGGCGAAGGGCTGAGATCGCTATCCTCTCGTCGTGCCCGGACTTGTTCCGGGCATCCATGGTTCAGCAATTCCGCCGCGTCAAACATGGACCACCGCAACAAGTGCGGTGGTGACGATTTGTGTTCGTAGAAAGGCCCAAAATCTAAACTGGACAGCCCCGTGTCCTACTTCACCTTCTCGCGCAGCGTCACGAATTCTTCCGCAGCGGTGGGATGGATGCCCACGGTGGCGTCGAAATCCGCTTTGGTGGCCTTGGCCTTGATGGCGATGGCGATGCCCTGAATGATCTCGCCGGCCTCGGGGCCCACCATATGCGCGCCGACCACGCGGTCGGTCTCGGCATCCACCACCAGCTTCATCAGAATCTTTTCATCGCGGCCGCTCAGCGTGTGGCGCATCGGCTTGAAGCTGGTGCGATAGATATCCACGCTGGCGAATTTTTTCCGCGCATCGGCTTCGCTCAGGCCCACGCTGCCCACATTGGGCTGGCTGAACACCGCCGACGGCACATCGGCATGATCGGCCTGACGCGGCTTCTTGCCATAGACCGTATCGGCGAAAGCATGGCCCTCGCGGATCGCCACCGGCGTGAGATTGATCCGGTTGGTCGCATCGCCCACGGCATAGATATTCGGCGCGCTGGAGCGCGACCAGGCATCCACCTTCACCGCGCCCGCTTTATCGAGTTCCACGCCCGCCTGCTCCAGGCCGATGCCGGCGGTATTGGGCTTGCGCCCGGTAGCCGCCATCACCGCATCGACTTCCAGCACCGAACCATCGGTGAGATGCAGCAGCAGCGCGCCATTGGCCGCCTTCTCCAGCTTCACCGCATCGGTCTTCAGCTTCAGGTCGATGCCGGATTTGGCGATCTCCGCGCCCAGATGATTGCGGATATCCTCGTCGAAACCGCGCAGCACCTGCTCGCCGCGATAAAGCTGCGTCACCTGCGAGCCGAGGCCGTTGAAGATGCCGGCGAATTCGCAGGCGATATAGCCGCCGCCGATCACCACGATGCGCTTGGGTTGCGCGGCCAGATGGAACGCCTCATTCGAGGTAATCATCAATTCCGCACCGGGGATGTCCGGCTTTACCGGCGTGCCGCCGGTGGCGATCAGAATGGTCTCCGCCGTCACCCG
>JAYSEE010000044.1:0-17361 GCA_041914045.1 Ferrovibrio sp.
CTTGTCCACCCGGCCCAGCAGGTTGCCCAGCATCTCCAGCTTGGTCGAAACCTTGGCGCCGCCGATCACCGCCACCACCGGATGCTCGGGCGCCTCCAGCGCTGCCTCCAGATGCTTCAGCTCCACTTCCATGTTGCGGCCGGCATAGGCCGGCAGCAGATGCGCCAAAGCCTCGGTGGAGACATGGGCGCGATGGGCGCAGGAGAAGGCGTCGTTGACGTAGATTTCGCCCAACTCGGCCATCATGCGGGCAAACGCGCTGTCGTTCTTCTCTTCCGCTTTGTGGAAGCGGGTGTTTTCCAGCAGCACGATGCCGCCCTTGCGCAGCTTGGCGATGGCGTCCTTGGCCGCGTCGCCCACGCAATCATCGGCGAAGCCGACCGGGCTGCCGAGCGCGGTGGCGAGCGCGGCCGCCACCGGCTTGAGGCTCATTTCCGGCATCACCTTGCCGTCGGGCCGGCCGAAATGCGACAGCACAACGACCTTCGCATCCTTGCGCGACAATTCATGCAAAGTGGGCAGGATGCGGCTGATGCGCAGATCGTCGGTGATCCGGCCGTCCTTCATCGGGACGTTCAGATCCACGCGCACCAGCACCACCTTGCCGGCTACATCCACATTGTCGAGCGTGCGAAACCGCGCCATGGCCGTGCCCCGCCTTACAGCTTGGCCATCGCCAGCGCAGTGTCGGACATGCGGTTGGAGAAGCCCCATTCGTTGTCGTACCAGCTCAGCACGCGCACCAGATTGCCGTCCATCACCTGGGTCTGCAGCAGATCGAAGGTGGAGGAATTGGGGTTGTGGTTGAAATCGCTGGAGACCAGCGGCACGTCGTTGACGCCCAGGATGCCCTTCAGCTTGCCGTTGGCGGCGGCCAGAATGGCAGCGTTGATCTCTTCCTTGCTGGTGGCGCGCTTGGCCACGAACTTGAAATCTATCAGCGACACATTCGGCGTCGGCACGCGGATGGAAGACCCATCCAGCTTGCCCTTCAATTCCGGCAGCACCAGGCCCACGGCCTTGGCGGCCCCCGTGGTGGTAGGGATCATGCTCAACGCGGCGGCGCGGGCGCGGTAGAGATCCTTGTGCATGGTGTCCAGCGTCGGCTGGTCGCCGGTATAGGCATGGATGGTGGACATATAGCCCTTCTCGATACCCACGGCTTCATGCAGCACATAGGCCACCGGGGCCAGGCAGTTGGTGGTGCAGGAGGCATTCGAGACCACGGTATGCTCGGGCTTCAGCTTGTCGTGGTTCACGCCGTAAACCACGGTCAGGTCGGCATCGTTGCCTGGGGCCGAGATCAGCACCTTGCGGGCGCCGGCGGTCAGATGCAGGGCGGCCTTGGCGCGGTCGGTGAAGATGCCGGTGCATTCCATGGCGATATCGACCTTCAGCGCCGCCCAGGGCAGCTTGGCCGGATCGCGCTCGGCGGTCACCTTGATCGGGCCGCGGCCCACATCAATGCTGTCGCCATTCACGGTCACGGCGCCGTTGAAGCGGCCATGCACCGAGTCGTAACGGAACAGATGCGCGTTGGTCTCCACCGGGCCGAGATCGTTGATGCCGACCACTTCGATATCGGTGCGGCCCGACTCGATGATGGCGCGCAGCACATTGCGCCCGATGCGACCGAAACCATTGATGGCAACGCGAACCGTCATTTTTCCGTCTCCGAGAGGTAAGGCCCGGCGGAGCGGTTGCAGACCCGAAAACCGGGTGGACGCCCGCGCGGGAACTAGGGGGAATTTTCGCGCCTCGTGTTAACGGCTTTGGCTGCGCCATGCAAGGCGGTGCGCCTGAAAATACAGCAGTTTGTCCGTGCCCGAGGCAGGCCGCCGCTTGGCGGACCACTCGCCTTTGGCTAGAGTTGCGCCCGAAACACGGTTTCGGAGTGGGGGAGTTATGGTGATGCCGGCATTGTCGCGGCCGCTCGCAGCGGTTGTGTGGGGGGCGTTTTTTCTATTTTGCGCGTTTGCCGCCGGCCCGGTCTCGGCGCAGCAGCGCCCGGTTCAAATGCCAGGCCAGATGCCGGGCCAGACGCCGGGCCAGGCTGCCATTCCGGCCGGCAAGCTCGCGGACGATCCGGCCTTTTGGTCCTTCTCGGCCGGCTGGTTCGATATCAACAAGCAGAAGAACGAAGCCTTCGAGGGCCGCATCGAATATCGCGACGATCACAAATTCTGGATATTCAAGCCGTTCGGCGGCGTGATGGCCACCAGCGATCGCGCATTCCATGTTTTTGCGGGCGTGCTGACGGATTTCTATTTCGGCCGCCGCTGGGTGGTGACGCCCAGCTTCGCACCGGGCTGGTATCACGAGGGCGATGGCAAGAAGATCAGCGACGGCATCCAGTTCCGTTCGCAGCTCGAAGTCGCCTATCGCTTCGATGACCGCTCGCGGCTGGGCATCAGCATCAACCATATCTCTAATGCCGGCATCAACGATCCGAATCCGGGTTCGGAAACGCTGGCGCTGACCTATTCGATCCCCACCTCGGGTTGGCTCGGCCGCTGAGCCGTTGCGACTCCACGCTGAAAATGTAATCAGGCCGCGAAATCCGCCGGATCGAGGCCGATCTGACGCCAAAGCGCTGCCGGCTGCATGCCTTCCAGGCGCATATCGCGCAAGCTTTTCGAACCGCGCCGCTTGGCCAGCCGCGCGCCATCGGCATCCAGCAGCAATTCATGATGCGCATAAGCCGGCACCGGCAGGCCGAACAAAGCTTGCAGCAGGCGATGCAGATGGGTGGCGGCGAACAAATCCTCGCCGCGCACGATCACGGTGATGCCTTGCAAGGCATCGTCCAGCGTAACGCAGAGATGATAACTGGCTGGGGTATCCTTGCGCGCTAGCACCGCATCGCCGATGCCGTTCAGCAGCAGATCGGGCGTCGCATGCGGCGGGCCGGCCCGTTCGTCATGCCACGGCAGAGGCCGCGCGGCATCCCCCAGGCTTGCCAGGGCCGCGGCGATATCCAGCCGCAAGGCATGATTTTCGCCGGCATCCATGCGGCGCTTGCGCTCATCGGCCGAGAGATGCCGGCAGGTGCCGGGATAGACTTGGCCTTCAATACCGCTAACTGGCCCATGCGGCGCGGCGCCGATGCGGGCGATTTCCTCCTGCACCTGCTTGCGGGTGCAAAAACAGGGATAGAGCAGGCCGCGCCGTTGCAGATCGTTTAGCGCCGCGCGGTATTCATCGAAATGCCGCGATTGCCGGCGCACGGGTTCTTCCCAGCGCAGACCCAGCCAGGCCAGATCGGCCAGCAGATCGGCGGTCAGTTCGGGCCGGCAGCGCGTGGCGTCGATATCCTCGATGCGCAGCAGGAAGCGTCCGCCGCTTTGCCTTGCCCGCCGATAGGCCAGCCCGGCCGAATAGGCATGGCCGGCATGCAGATGGCCGGTGGGGCTGGGGGCGAAGCGGGTGACAAGCGCGGGCGGCATGTGCAAGCTGGCTGGCGACAAGAGGGACGGAAGCTTATGGCAAGCCCAGCATCGCCTGTGAAGCCGGATCGCCGCAAGCGCACGCTGGCGGCGCTGGACGCATTATGCGCCATCGAGCCGCGCTTCGCCCATGCCTTGCAGCATTGCGGCAGCATCGCCGATCGGCGGCGGCCGGCGGATTTCGCCAATCTCTGCCGCATCATCGTGGAGCAGCAGGTTTCGGTGGCCGCCGCCGCCACCATCTGGGGCCGGGTGCTGGATAAGCTGTCGCCTTTCACGGCGGATGCCTTGCTGGCGCATGACGAAGCCGCCCTGCTGGCTTGCGGCCTCAGCCGGCCGAAGCTGCGTTATCTGCGCCTGGCGGCCGAGGCGCTGCGCGACGGCAGCCTTGATCTGGCAAACCTGCATAAGCTGCCCGATCATGAAGCGCAGACGCATCTTACCGCCGTGAAGGGCATCGGACGCTGGACGGCGGAAATCTATCTGCTGTTCGCGCTGGACCGCGAGGATATCTGGCCGGCCCATGACGTGGCCTTGCAGGAAGCCGCAAAGCGGCTGTTCAACATGCGCAAGCGGCCCGATGTGAAACGCATGGACAAAATCGCCGCGCGCTGGCGGCCGCATCGCGGCGTCGCCGCTCGGCTGCTCTGGCGCTATTATGGTCTGATGAAACAGAAGGCCATGCCATGAGCGTACGGAATCTCGACGGTCCGCGCCTGCCGCCGCGCCAAGGCGGCGCGCAGCAGCTTGTGGTGCTGCTGCATGGCTATGGCTCGGATGGCAACGACCTGATCGAACTGGCGCGGCATTGGGCCGGGCTGTTGCCGCAGGCGGCTTTCGCAGCGCCGCATGCGCCCGGCCTGGTGCCGGGCATGGAGGCAATGAGCGGCGGGCGGCAATGGTTCGCGCTGAATGAATACGATCCCGGCCTGCTGCGCCGCGATCCGCGCCGGGCCGCCGGTATCTATGAAAAGCTGCTGGCGGGGGCCGAGCAGGCCGCGCCCAGCCTGAATGCCTTCCTGGATGCGGAATTGGCGCGCCATGCTCTGCCGCCCGAACGCCTGGCCCTGGTAGGGTTCAGCCAGGGCACCATGATGGCGCTGCATGTCGGCCTCAGGCGGCAAAGCCTGGCGGCGATTCTGGGCTATTCCGGCGCCCTGGTGGGGGCGGCCAGGCTGAAGGATCAGGTGCGGCAGCCATCCCCGCCGATCCTGCTGATCCATGGGTCCGACGACGACGTAGTGCCGCGGGAAGCCATGTTCGACAGCCTGAACGGGCTGGCCGGGGCCGGAATTCCGGCCCGCTGGCATCTCTGCCTGGGCCTGCCGCATTCCATCGATCAGGAGGGCTTGCTGCTGGGCGGGCATTTCCTGGCCCAAAGCTTCAAGCTGGGCAACTCAAAATAAGGTGGTTGTCATGATGCGGTCACGCATCATATTGTATCGTCAGTACAGCACGAGTTGATCGCCTCTTTTGCCGTCCGGCGCGGGAGTAGCAACACGATGGTGCCTGACAATTGTCCGGCCTTGGTACTGAATGCGGATTATCAGCCGCTGTCTTATTTCCCGCTCTCGGTCTGGCCGTGGCAGGAAGTGGTGAAGGCGGTCTGCATGGATCGCGTCACCATCCTTTCCGAATACGATCAGGAAGTGCGCAGCCCGGGCTTCCGCATGCGGCTGCCCAGCGTGGTGGCGCTGAAGCGCTATATCCAGCCGGCGCGGCGCCCGGCCTTCACCCGGTTCAACCTGTTCCTGCGCGATCGCTTCTCCTGCCAATATTGCGGCAGCCGGCATGAACTCACCTTCGATCATGTGATCCCGCGCTCGCGCGGCGGCCTCACGCGCTGGGATAATGTGGTGGCGGCCTGCGCGCCCTGCAATCTGCGCAAGGGCGGCCGCATGCCGCGCGAATGCAATATGTTTCCGCGCATCGCGCCGCATGTGCCCAGCGTGCAGGAATTGCAGCAGAATGGCCGGCTGTTTCCGCCCAACCATCTGCATGAAAGCTGGCGCGACTATCTCTATTGGGATAGCGAGTTGGAGCCGTAAATCTAAATTCGCTCAGCCTAGATTCGCCCGGCCTAAATCCGTTCAGACAGCCAGATCGCCAGTTTGGTGGCGTTCCTGATGCCCTGGCTCAGCACCGGATAGGCGGGGGCTTCGGCCGCGCCGGCTTCGCGCGCGGTGTCGCGATGCTGGATTTCCTCGGCGCGGAATTCGGCGATCAGCGCCTGCAATTCCGGCTCAGCCTTGCCCTCGGCGGCCAGGTTTTCCAGCGTATCGAGCTGGCGGGCGTAATGCTCGTCGATCACTTCCTCCACTGCCTCGGTGCAGGCCATGGCGGCTTTCTCGCCCATCAACGCGGTGGCGGCGCCCAGCGCGAAGCCGGCGGCATGCCAGACCGGGCCCAGCAAGGTGGGGCGCACGTGGCGCTGCGGCAACAGGCGGTCGAAAGCGGACAGATGCTTCAATTCCTGTTCGGCCATATGGCGGATGGTGGGGGCGGCGGCCGATTTGCCCAGCACGGCCAATTGGCCGTCGTAGATGCGCTTGGCGCCGTATTCGCCGGCATGGTCCACGCGCAGGATGCGCTCCACCATGGCGCGCGGGCTCAAATCGCCCGGTAGGCGGGGTCCAGGTAGGCGAGGTTTCGCCGACGAGGAAGCAGGAGGGGCGCTCATGCAGCCTCCTGGAAAGCGCGGCGGGCGAATGACAAGGTCAGCAGCGCCAGGGCCAGGCCCCAGAGCGCATTCCAGGCCGCCATGCTCAGGCCCAGAAAGCGGAAGGCCACTTCGTCGCAGCGCACGATGGGGGCCGACATGATCTGCGCGCGCAGGGCTTCGATGCTTTGCGCCGTGCCGCCGCCGCCGCAGCTTTCCAAGCCCTTCCACCAGCCATATTCCACGCCGGTATGAAACGCGCCGATGCCGCTGGTGGCCAGGAAGGCCAGCCCCGTCAGGCCGAGCAGCCAGGGCCGCAGCTTGGCATTCCGCCAGGCGGCAAGGCCCAGCAAAATCGCGGCGGCATAAGGCCAGCGCTGCCACAGGCAAAGCTGGCAGGGCGCCAAGCCGAAACCGTATTGTGCGATGAAGGCGGCGCCCAGCGTGATGGCGGCAAGGGCAGCGGCCAGCAGGCCGGCGAGACGAAGGGAGATGTTCGACATGGCGGTTATCCTAAAACAGATAACGCACCACCACAAAGCCGCCGATCAGGCCGATGAAAAAAATCCAGGTGAGCAGAACCAGCCGTTTTTCGATGAAATCGCGGATGGGTGCGCCAAATCGCCACAGCAGGCCGGCGATCAGAAAGAAGCGTATGCCGCGCGTGACGATGGAGGCCAGCATGAACACGCCCAGCGAAAAATGCGCCGCGCCGCTGGCGATGGTCACCAGCTTGTAGGGGATCGGCGTGAGGCCCTTGATCAGGATGATCCACACGCCCCATTCGCGGTAGGAATCCTGGAAGGCATGCAGCTTGTCGCCATAGCCATAGACCCGGATGATCCACTCGCCCAGGGTCTCGATCAGGAAATAGCCGATGGCATAGCCGAACAGGCCGCCCAGCACCGAGGTGATGGTGCAGATCAGCGCATAGCGGAAAGCGCGCTCGCGATGCGCCAGGCACATCGGGATCAGCATCACATCGGGCGGAATCGGGAAAACGGAGCTTTCCAGGAAGGAAACCAGCCCCAATACCCGCCCGGCATTCGGCCGCGCCGCCTGGCGCATGGTCCATTGGTAAAGCTTCTGCATCATCGCGGGCGGGTTTAGCCTGCCGGGGCGGGATTGTCCATGCCGCGAGGGTTGCGCGGCGGCCCGACTTGGCTAATATCCCGGCCGCATCAGCGATCGCTGCTTAGTCGATCCTGGCCCCAGTGGTGGAATTGGTAGACGCGACGGACTCAAAATCCGTTGCCCTCACGGGCGTGCTGGTTCAAGTCCGGCCTGGGGCACCATCCTTTCAAATATGTATCCCTTCAAATAGATCGCCATGTCGGCGGTTGCGGCCGCTATAGTTTCGCCACAGGGGTGCCGAGGGAGGGAATATGCGTGCGAGCTGGGTGATCATGGGGCTGCTGCTGGCGTCATGCACGTCTCGGATCGAAACCATTGAGCCGGGGCCGGATGGTTACAGCGCCATTCGCTTCCTGAAACCGGTCCAGGTTCGCGATCATGCGGTCAATATTTTCAGATTCTCGCCTGGAATGGTTCTCGTGGCGGATCGGGAATTGTCGCCGGGACACAAGCTCTATTGCGGGCCGGTCTATATCAACAATGGCATTGCAGAGACCTGTGTCGATATCGTCCCCGAAGGGATCGTCATCGGCCCTGGCCATTGGCAGCAGGTGATCCGTCCGATCCCTCCGGATTCCTATGAAAGCTTCATGCTAAGCGCCCAGCGATTGCCGCAGGAGCGGAAGAACTAGGGTCCGGACCCTAATCCGCCGGGCGCTTATGCATCTGTGGCCTGCCGTCTGCTTTACGCGAACAGCTTGGTCAGGGCGCGGTCGATGGCATCGACGAAGCGGTCGATCTCGGCCGGGCTGACGATCAGCGCCGGGCTGAGGCAGAGCGTGTTGTTCAAGCCGGGCAGCGAGCGGTTGGTGGCGCCGATGATCACGCCCTGCGCCATGCAATCGGCCACCACGGCCTGCACCAGCTTTTCCTCCAGCGGCTCTTTCGTGTCGCGGTTTGCCACCAGTTCGGCGCCGCAGAACAGGCCGAGCCCGCGCACATCGCCGATCACCTTGTGGCGCGCCGCCAGGCCATGCAGGCCTTCCATCAAGCGCGCGCCCATCGCCAGCGTGTTGTCGAGCAGTTTTTCATCCTCGATGATGCGCATATTCTCCAGCGCCGCCGCCGGGCCGCTGACGCAGCCGCCGAAGGTGGAGATATCGCGGAAGAACGACATCGGGTCGGCCGGATCGTCCTTGAACAGGTCGAAGATCGCCTCCGTGGTGACGGTGCAGGAGATCGCGGCATAACCCGAGGCCACGCCCTTCGCCATGGTGACGAAATCCGGCTTGATGCCGTAATGCTGATAGCCGAACCATTTGCCGGTGCGGCCGACGCCGCAGACCACTTCATCCAGATGCAGCAGGATGTTGTGGCGCTTGCAGATATCCTGCACCTTTTCCCAATAGCCCTTGGGCGGCGTGATGACGCCGCCGCCGGCGGTCACGGTCTCCAGGCAGATGGCGCCGATCTCGTCCGGCCCCTCGCGCAGGATCACCTGCTCGATGGCGTCGGCGGCCATTTCGCCGTAATTCTCCACCTTGCCGTATTGGCTGCGGTATTCCAGGCAATGCGGCACTTCCACGAAGCCCGGAGGCATCGGGCCGAACTGGTCGCGGCGCTGCGGCTGGCCGGCGGCGGCCAGCGTGCCGATGGTGGTGCCGTGATAATCGCGCTCGCGGTAGAGGATCTTGTATTTGCGGCCGCCATGATGGCGATGGGCGATCTGGCGCACCATCTTGAAGGCCTTCTCGTTGGCCTCGGAGCCGGAATTGGAATAGTAGACGCGGGTCATGCCCGGCATCTTCTCGATCAGTTTCTTGGCGAATTGCGCGCCGGCGATCGAGCCCGCCGAATTGGCGAAGTAGTTCAGCTTCACCAACTGGTCGCGCACCGCGTTGGCGATGGTTTCGCGGCCATAACCGACATTCACCGTCCACACGCCGCCGGAAACGCCGTCCAGATATTCCTTGCCGGCGGCATCCCACAGCTTCAGGCCCTTGCCCTCGACGAAGATGCGCGGATCGACGCTCTCGAACGGCTTGTGCTGGGTCAGGTGATGCCAGACATGGGCGCGGTCGGCTTCGACAACGTCACGGATATCGTTGGAATTGAGGGTTGTTTGCATGGCGGCGGTCTCGAAGCGAAAGAAAACGGGGGGAGGAATTATCGTTAGCACCCGGCTGGGCGGCTTGGCAGGGCAAATCCGCGCTGGACCAATCGATACGGGCGGCTGGACCAGTGCCGGGCCTCCGTTTATCGGCGGTTTTTAAGCATTTGCCAAGCGGGCAGCAATCCCGGCACAATCGGGCCATGATCGACAAGCTCGAATACCTGATGGCCCTGGCGCGCGAACGCAATTTCGGTCGCGCCGCCGAACAATGCGGCGTGACGCAGCCGACCTTTTCCGCCGGCATCAAGCAGCTGGAGGATACGCTGGGCGTGCTGCTGGTGCAGCGGTCTTCGCGCTTCCTCGGCTTCACCATGGAAGGCGAGCGGGTGCTGGATTGGGCGCGGCGCATCGTGGGCGACAGCCGGGCCATGCGCCAGGAGCTTCAGGCGCTGAAACGCGGCCTTGCCGGGCATCTGCGCATAGCGGCGATTCCTACTGCTTTGGCCATGGTCTCGGCGCTTACTACGCCCTATCGCGCCAAACATCCCGATGTGAAGTTCACCATTCTGTCTTGCACGTCGGTCGAGATTCTGTCGATGCTCGATAATCTCGAAGCGGATGCCGGCCTCACTTATGTCGACAACGAACCGCTCGGCCGGGCGCGCTCGCTGCCGATCTATCCCGAGCAATACCGGCTGCTCACCTCGCAAGACAGCCCGCTCGGCGACCGCAAAAGCGTGACCTGGGCGGAGGTGAGCAAGATTCCGCTCTGTCTGCTGACGCCCGATATGCAGAATCGCCGCATTATAAACGAGTTGCTGCGCGCAGCCGGCGGCGAGCCGGAGCCGACCTTGGAATCCAATTCGATGATCGTGCTGTTCTCGCATGTGCGCACTGGGCGCTGGGCCAGCGTGATGCCGGAAAAACTGGCCGATACGCTGGGCCTCACCGAGCGGCTGCGTTCTATCCCGATTCTGGAGCCAGAAGCCGTGCATATGATCGGCCTTGTGGTGCCCAATCGCGAACCGATGACGCCGCTGACGGCCGCCCTGGTGGCCGAGGCGAAAATCCTGGCTGGCGGACGGAATTGATAGAGAGGTGCCTAGTAAAAATCAGGATAAAGAACAAAATAAAGCAATAAAATTACATTTAATATAATTTTATATATATTTTATTCTAATTCATTGGAAAATTTACTTAATTTCAATAGAAATGTTCTATTGCGGCACCTGATTGCTTTATTGCAGCCAGGGGCCGTCTTGACCGATGATCCGACTGTTTGAAAAAGGCGGAAACGATGAATGCCCCATGGAATATTTCCCGCGCCAAGGAAATCGTTGCGCGTTTGAAAGGCCTGGAAGGGCCGATGCTGCCGATCCTGCATGCCTTGCAGGATGAGTTCGGCTATGTGCCGCAGGCGGCTTTGCCGCTGATTGCCGAAGCGCTGAATGTCTCGCGCGCCGAGGTGCATGGCGTGGTGAGCTTCTACCATGATTTCCGCGACAAGCCGGCCGGCCGCCATATGCTGAAGCTGTGCCGGGCCGAGGCCTGCCAGTCCATGCGTGGCGGCGCAATGGCGGAAAAGCTGCTGAAGGATATGGAGCTGCAATGGGGCGGCACCACCGGCGATGGCTGCCTGACCGTCGAGGCGACGTATTGTCTTGGGCTTTGCGCCTCGGCTCCGGCGGCGCTGCTGGATGGTCGGCCGGTCGGCCGCCTGAACGATGAGAGCTTGCTGGCGCTGGCCCAAGAGGCGCGGCAATGAGCGCGCGCATCTTCATCCCCGCCGATGCCGCCGCGCGCGCCGTGGGCGCCGACAAAGTGGCGGAGGCCATCCAGGCCGAGGCCGCCAGACGCAGTCTGCGCGTGGACATCACACGCACCGGATCGCGCGGCCTGTTCTGGCTCGAGCCGATGATCGAAGTGGAAAGCCCGGCTGGCCGCATCGCCTATGGTCCGGTGGCGCCCGAGGATGTGCCGAGTCTGTTCGAAGCCGGCTTGCTGATTGCCGCCGCGCATCCGCTGCGCCTCGGCCGGCCCGAGGAATTGCCGTATTTGAAGCGCCAGACCCGCCTGACCTTCGCGCGCTGCGGCATCGTCGATCCGCTTTCGCTGGAGGATTACCGCGCCCATGGCGGCTATCGCGGCTTGCAGCGCGCGCTCAGCCTGGGTCCGGCGGCGATCGTGGAAGAAGTGACCAAATCCGGCCTGCGCGGGCGCGGCGGCGCGGGATTCCCCACCGGCATCAAATGGAAAACCGTGGCAGAGGCGGCGGCGGATCGGAAATACATCGTCTGCAATGCCGATGAAGGCGATTCCGGCACTTTCGCCGACCGCATGCTGATGGAGGGCGATCCTTTCCTGCTGATCGAAGGCATGACCATCGCCGGCATCGCGGTGGGGGCGACCAAAGGCTTCATCTATATCCGCTCGGAATATCCCGATGCGATCCGCGTGACCACGCAGGCCATCGCAATCGCCCGCGCCGAAGGTTATCTCGGCGGCAAGGTGGCCGGCAGCCATTACGCTTTCGATCTCGAAGTGCGCGCCGGCGCCGGGGCTTATGTCTGCGGCGAGGAAACCGCCCTGTTGGAAAGCCTGGAAGGCAAGCGCGGCACGGTGCGCGCCAAGCCGCCGCTGCCGGCCCATAAGGGTCTGTTCGCCATGCCCACGGTGATCAACAACCTGATCTCGCTGGCCAGCGTGCCGATCATCCTGAGCGAAGGCGCGGCGCATTACGCCGATCTCGGCATGGGCCGTTCGCGCGGCACCATGCCGATCCAGATCGCGGGCAATGTGCGCCATGGCGGTTTGTTCGAAGCGGCTTTCGGCCTCAGCTTAGGCGAAATCGTGTTGGATATCGGCGGCGGAACCGCTACCGGCAGGCCGGTGCGCGCCGTGCAGGCCGGCGGTCCGCTGGGGGCCTATTTTCCGCCCTCGCTGTTCGATACGCCGTATGATTACGAAGCTTTCGCCGCGCGCGACGGCCTGCTCGGCCATGGCGGCCTGGTGGTGTTCGACGACAGCGTGGACATGGCGCGCATGGCGCGCTTTGCACTGGAATTCTGCGCCATCGAATCCTGCGGCAAATGCACGCCCTGCCGCATCGGTTCGACGCGCGGAACGGAAGTGATGGACAAAGTGATCGCCGGCGAGCGCCGCGAACAGAATCTCGCGCTGCTGGAAGATCTTTGCCAGACCCTGAAATTCGGCTCGCTCTGCGCGTTGGGCGGCTTCACGCCCTATCCGGTGATGAGCGCGCTGAAGCATTTTCCCGAGGATTTCGGCCGTGCGCCCGACCGTGACGCCCACGGGCGCGCTGCGGCGGAATAACGGTGGACAGGCCCCATGTCTCTCATTCATGAAATCGACTTCGGCACGCCGGCCAGCAAGGCCGGCGAAACCGTCACTCTCACCATAGATGGCCGCAGCGTAAGCGTGCCGGCCGGCACATCGGTGATGCGCGCGGCGATGGAAGCCGGCATCCAGGTGCCCAAGCTTTGCGCCACCGACATGCTGGATGCTTTCGGTTCCTGCCGGCTCTGCCTGGTGGAGATTGAAGGCCGCGCCGGCACGCCGGCCAGCTGCACGACGCCGGTGGCGCCTGGCATGAAGGTGAGCACGCAGAATGATCGCCTGGCCAAACTGCGCCGCGGCGTGATGGAGCTCTATATCTCCGATCATCCGCTGGATTGCCTCACCTGCTCGGCCAACGGCGATTGCGAATTGCAGGACATGGCCGGCGCCGTGGGCCTGCGCGAAGTGCGCTACGGCTATGATGGCGAAAACCATCTCAAGCAGCAAAAGGATGAATCGAATCCGTATTTCACCTTCGATGCATCGAAATGCATCGTCTGCTCGCGCTGCGTCCGCGCCTGCGAGGAAGTGCAGGGCACTTTCGCGCTGACCATCCAGGCGCGCGGTTTCGATTCCAAGGTCTCGCCCGGCATGGCGGAAAAATTCCTCGATTCGGAATGCGTGTCCTGCGGCGCCTGCGTGCAGGCTTGCCCCACCGCCACGTTGATGGAGAAGTCCGTCATCGAAATCGGCCAGCCCGAGCATTCGGTGGTGACCACCTGCGCCTATTGCGGCGTGGGCTGCAGCTTCAAGGCCGAGATGCGCGGCGAGCAGCTTGTGCGCATGGTGCCTTACAAGGACGGCCAGGCCAATCGCGGCCATTCCTGCGTGAAGGGCCGTTTCGCCTGGGGCTATGCCCAGCACCGCGAACGCATTCTCAAGCCGATGATCCGCGAAAGCATTGATCAGCCCTGGCGCGAAGTGAGCTGGGAAGAGGCGATTGCCCATACGGCCGCCGAATTCAAGCGCATCCAGGCGAAATACGGCCGCCATAGCGTGGGTGGCATCACCTCCTCGCGCTGCACCAACGAGGAAACCTATCTGGTGCAGAAGCTGATTCGCGGCGGCTTCGGCAACAACAACGTGGATACCTGCGCGCGCGTCTGCCATTCGCCCACCGGCTATGGCCTGAGCAAGACGTACGGCACCTCCGCCGGCACGCAGAATTTCGACTCCGTCGAGCAGACCGATGTGGTGATCGTGATCGGCGCCAATCCGGTTGCGGCGCATCCGGTTTTCGCCTCGCGCCTGAAGAAGCGGCTGCGCCAGGGCGCCAAGCTGATCGTGATTGATCCGCGCCGCACCGAGATGGTGCAGGCGCCGCATCTGCAGGCCGAATTCCATTTGCCGCTGCGCCCGGGCACCAATGCGGCGATCCTGAATGCGCTGGCGCATACCATCCTTACCGAGGGTTTGCAGGACGAAGCCTTCATCCGCGAGCGCTGCGACCTGGATGCCTTCGAGCATTGGGCGAGTTTCGTCGCCGATCCGCGCAACAGCCCGGAGGCGATGGAAGCCGTTACCGGAGTTTCGGCGCAGGCGATCCGCGGCGCGGCGCGGCTTTACGCCACCGGCGGCAATGGCGCGATCTATTACGGCCTCGGCGTCACCGAGCATAGCCAGGGCACCACCACGGTGATGGCGATCGCCAATCTGGCGATGCTGACCGGCAATATCGGCCGGCCCGGCGTCGGCGTGAATCCGCTGCGCGGGCAGAACAACGTGCAGGGCTCTTGCGACATGGGCAGCTTCCCGCATGAATTGCCGGGCTATCGCCATATCTCCGACGACGCCACGCGCGCAATGTTCGAAAGCCTGTGGGGCCGGCCGCTGGATAGCGAACCCGGCCTGCGCATTCCCAACATGCTGGATGCCGCCGTGGATGGCAGCTTCAAGGGCATCTACATCCAGGGCGAGGACATCCTGCAATCCGATCCCGATACCGCCCATGTGGCGGCCGGTCTGGCGGCGATGGAATGCGTGGTGGTGCAGGATCTGTTCCTGAACGAGACGGCGAATTACGCTCATGTCTTCCTGCCGGGCAGCACTTTCCTGGAGAAGGACGGCACCTTCACCAACGCCGAACGCCGCATCAATCGCGTGCGCCGCGTGATGACGCCGAAGAACGGCTATGCCGATTGGGAAATCACGCTGCTGTTGTCGAAAGCCCTGGGCTTCGAGATGCATTACAGCCATCCCAGCGAGATCATGGACGAGATTGCGCGCCTCACGCCCGGCTTTGCCGGCGTGTCTTACGACTTTCTGGAGAAGGTCGGTTCGGTGCAATGGCCTTGCAACGAAAAGGCGCCGATGGGCAGCCCGGTGATGCATGTGGGCGGCTTCGTGCGCGGCAAGGGCAATTTCATGATCACCGAATACGTGCCCACCGACGAGAAAACTGGCCTGCGTTTCCCGCTGCTGCTCACCACCGGCCGCATCCTGTCGCAATACAATGTCGGCGCGCAGACGCGGCGCACCGCCAATGTGGTGTGGCATGGCGAGGACGTGCTGGAAATCCATCCGCATGACGCCGAACAGCGCGGCGTGCGCGAGGGCGATTGGGTGAAGCTGGAAAGCCGCGCCGGCGGCACCACCTTGCGCGCGGTGATTACCGACCGCGTGGCGCCCGGCGTGGTCTACACCACCTTCCACCATCCGGTGACCCAGGCCAACGTAGTGACCACGGATTATTCCGACTGGGCCACCAACTGCCCGGAATACAAGGTGACGGCGGTGCAGATTTCGCCCTCCAACGGCCCGAGCGAATGGCAGGAGCAATATCGCGAACAGGCCGAACGCAGCCGGCGCATCGTCAAGGCCGAGGCCGCCGAATGATCCAGCCGGTTATCCGTCAGCCTCGTATCGCCTGGAGCGGCGGCCGCGCGCTCGGCGGAGAACGCGCCTTGCCGGTGGAGATGGCGGTGGCGTTGGTCTTCAACGGCAGCAGCCATGCCGTGATGATGGCGACGCCGGCCGATCTGGAGGATTTCGCCATCGGCTTCAGCCTGGCGGAAGGCATCGTCGGTGCGCCGGGCGATATCCAGGAGCTGGAGATCCATGCCGCCGACACGGGCGTGGAATTGCGGCTATGGCTGGATGCGGCGCATGCCGAAAGGCTGGCGGCGCGGCGGCGGCATATGGCTGGCCCCACCGGTTGCGGCCTTTGCGGCATCGAAAGCCTGGAGCAGGCCATGCAGCCGCCGGCCATGGTGCATGCCGAACCGCGCTTCACGCCGCAGGCGATTGCCCAGGCATTGGCCGCATTGCCGGCGGCGCAGAAGCTGAATGCCGAAACCCGCGCCGTGCATGCCGCAGCCTATTGGGAGCCGGGACAAGGCCTGCTGGCGCTGCGCGAGGATGTGGGACGGCATAATGCGCTGGATAAACTGGCCGGCGCGCTGGTGCGCAGTCAGCAAGCGGCTTCGCGCGGATTGCTGCTGCTCAGCAGCCGTGTCTCGGTGGAGATGGTGCAGAAGGCGGCGCGTCTGGGCGCTCCGGTCATCGTAGCGGTTTCCGCGCCCACCAGCCTGGCTGTGCAAATGGCCGAGGCCGCCGGCATCACCCTGATCGCCGTGGCGCGCGGCGAGGAATTCGAAATCTTTACCCGCGCGGATCGCGTGGCGCTGGAGGCGACCGATCATGTCGCATGACGACAAACTGGTGATGATGGCGAACCAGATCGGCAAGTTCTTCGCGCCGCAGACCAACATGGATGCGCCGGAGATGATCGCCGATCACATCAGGAAATATTGGGATCCGCGCATGCGCAAGCAGATTTACGCATTGCATGAGGCTGGCGGCGTGGGGCTCGATCCGCAGGTGGTCGAGGCGATTGCCCGCCTGCGCGCCATCGACAAAGCGGCGCAGGCGGGCTCGTAGAAAATTATACGGCGGAGAGTGCGGCGGAGAGATCGGCGATGATGTCGTCGATATGCTCGATGCCGATGGACAGCCGCACATAGCCGGGCGTCACGCCGCTCTGGGCCTGTTCTTCCGCCGTGAGCTGGCTATGGGTGGTGGAGGCCGGATGGATGGCCAGGCTGCGCGCATCGCCGATATTGGCGACGTGATAGAACAGCTTCAGTGCATTGATGAATTTGCGGCCAGCCTCCAGGCCGCCCTTCAATTCGAAGCCCAGCAGGCCGCCATAGCCGCCCTTGAGATACGCATCGGCGCGCCTGCGGCTCTCGCCGCTTTGCAGGCCGGGATAGATCACCTTGCCCACGGCGGGATGCTTGGCGAGGAAATCCGCCGCGGCGGCGGCATTGCGGCTATGTTCGCGGATGCGCAGCGGCAGGGTTTCCAGGCCCTGGATGATCTGGAAGCCGTTGAACGGGCTGAGCGCCGCGCCGAGATCGCGCAGCAGGGTGACGCGCGCCTTGATGATATAGGCCACCGGGCCGATCGGCTTCACGGCCTCGGTCCATACCGCGCCATGATAGCTGGGATCGGGCTGGTTCAGCAGCGGCTGGCGCGCCGGATGCGCGGCCCAGTCGAAATTGCCGCCATCCACGATCATGCCGCCGATGGAGGTGCCATGGCCGCCGATATATTTGGTGGTGGAATACACCACCACGGCCGCGCCATGCTGCAACGGCTTGGCCAGGATCGGCGCGGCGGTGTTGTCGACGATCAGCGGGATGCCCAAGGCGCGGCCGATGGCGGCCACTTCGGCGATGGGAAACACCGCGAGTTTGGGATTGGGCAGGGTT
>JAYSEE010000045.1:0-17203 GCA_041914045.1 Ferrovibrio sp.
GTCCTGCGCCTTGGCGGGCTCCATCTTGGCCATGATGGCGGCCACCTTGGCCTCCTTCATGCGCTCCAGCACATTCAGCAGCACCGTATTATCCAACTGGGCAAAAATACGGGCGGCCTCTTCCGGCTTCATGGTTTCGTAGATCTTCACCAGACCGCGCAGGTTTTCATCCTCCTGCTTGTCGGTGGTCTGCACGATCTGCTTGATGCTGGCTTCCAGTTTCTTCAATTCGCCGATGCGCTCGTCGATGCGCTTTTCAGCCGCCGCCAGCAGGCTTTCGCGCAGATCGAGTTCGCGGGCGCGCTGCTCGAGCTGTTCGCGGCGCTGCGCCAGATTGGCCAGCAATTCGATCTCGGCGCGGGTGAATGTCGTAGGATCGCGATCCGCCAGGCTGGCGACCGCTGAAGCCGGCGCCGGCTGTCCCGGCTGAGCGGCGGGCTGCGCGGGCGTCTGCCCCTGGCCGCGCGCGGGCTGCGGCTGGGCTTGCCCCTGCTGGCCCTGAGTTGGTTGCTGGGCTTGTTGCTGAGCCGGCTGCTGGGCCTGCTGGGCATCGGCGGCGGTCACGAACAACGTACCCCGGCCTTGCCACAAACCGCCCAGCTTGAGGCCAAGCAGCAAAGCAACGGCCATGATGGTGAGCGGCAGCAGACGCACGCGGCTGCGCAGCTTGCCGCGCATTTCCGCCGAGGGCGGCGGCAAGGCGGCCGATGCCCCAATTGGTGCCGGCTGGCCCGGCTTTTGGCCCGGCTGCAGACCGGCATCCGCCTTATCCTTGGCGGCGGAGGCGTAAACCGCCGCATAAGCGGCAGCGGCAGCGGGCGGCAGGCCGGCAGCCGCGGATTGCCTCGGCTTGTCGTATCCTGGAATTTCGCTCATCGAGCCTGCCTCATCGTGCCTGTCTTAGGGCCATGAGCAATTCACGCTCGGCTTCAGAGCGCGGTTCGAATTTGAAACGGTCGGCAACGCCCGCTGCGGCGGCAGCCGATTGCACGGCGGAAGGCAGCACCGCGCCGCTGACGCGCTGCGCCGTCGGCCGCGCCGGCGTGAAGGGGCGGTCGGCCGTGCCGAGTTCGGGATCGCCGCCGCTCCTGTCGACTGGGGCGCGGCCCGCCGGAGGGCGCGGCGCATCGCGGATGACGGTGTCGCGCACCAGCCCATCGCGGCGCGCGGCATCGCGCTGCAAAGTCTCGCGCACCGGAGCAGCCTGCGGCGCGGCTTCCTTGCCGTTGCGCAGCGACCGGTTGCCGGCAGCCTCGCCGGCCAGACGGTCGGCCAGGCGTTCGGCGGTCTCGATCATGAAGCCGAGTTCCTCGCGCAGCGCCTTGGCCTGCTTCATGCGGTCTTCATGGGCGGTATCGACGGCGGCGGAAGCGGCCTTGAGATCGGCCATGCCGACGCGCGCCTTGGACAAGGCCTTGTCGAATTCGCCGATCAGGCGACGCATTTCATCTTGATTGGCGCGCAGATTGCCGAGCCGGCGATTGAGCGCCAGACACATGCCGAAGGTGCCCATCAGCAGCACCGCGACCACCAGTTCCACAAGAAAGGTGATATTCATCAGATGCCCTCCACGATCATGCGCTTGAGCGCGCGTTCGATCTTGATGGCGATGTTGTTGCCCATGCGGCCCATGCGGCCCTCCACCATCGGCACGCCGCCGCAGCGCATCATGATGGTGGATTCCGGCGCTGCGTTGAACATGATGGTTTTGCCGACTTCCAGATTCATCACCTGGCCCAGCGTCATCACCTGTTCGTCCAGCACCGCTTCGATTTCCACATCGGTGGACCACAATTCGGTGGCCAAGTGGTTTTCCCAAATCGAGTCACGGCCGAATTTTTCGCCCATGAACATCTGCAGCAGCAGCTCGCGCACCGGTTCGAGCGTGGCATAAGGCAGCAGAAGTTCCAGACGGCCGCCGCGATCCTCCATATCCACGCGCAGGCGAGCAAGAATTGCCGCATTGGCCGGGCGGGCGATGGTGGCGAAGCGCGGATTGGTCTCGATGCGGTCGTAGGAGAAATTGACCGGCGCCAGCGGCTCGAAAGCGGCGCGCATGTCGTCGAGCACCACATTGACCATGCGCTCGACGAGGTTGCGTTCGATGGTGGTATAGGGGCGGCCTTCGATGCGCATCGCCGCCGTGCCGCGACGGCCGCCGAGCAGCACGTCCACGATGGAATAGATCAGCGAACTATCGACGGTGAGCAGGCCGTAATTATCCCACTCCACCGCGCGGAACACGCTGAGGATGGCCGGCAGCGGGATCGAGTTGAGATAATCGCCGAAACGGATCGAGGTGATGTTGTCGAGCGAGACTTCCACGTTGTCGGACGTGAAATTGCGCAAAGACGTGGTCATCAGGCGCACGAGACGGTCGAACACCACCTCGAGCATCGGCAGGCGTTCGTAGGAAACCAGCGCGCTGTTGATGATGGCGCGTATGCCGGCTTTGTCGGAATCGTCCTCGATGGACGCATCGAAGCCAAGCAGGCTGTCGATTTCGTCCTGATTCAGAATGCGGGTGGAACCGGCCGCAGCATCGCCGCCAGCGGCATCGCCGCCCCAGTTACCGCCCTCTTCGCCCGTATCCGCCATGCCCGTTTCCGCTCTGCCGATCCAGTTACTGGATCAGCATCTCCTTGAACAGCACATCGTTGATCTTGATCGGCGCAACCGCCTGGTTGACGCGGATCAGCAATTCTTCCTTCAACCGGTACAGACCCGCCGAACCGACAAGATCATCCGGCCGCAGCTCGCGCAGATAAACCTGGAAATTGTCGATCACGCGCGGCATCAATTCGTTCAGCTTCGGCGTCGACAGCGGCTCTTGATGCTCCAGCGCCACCTTCAGCTTCAGATACGAGGCCTGCCGGCCCGTGGCGTTGAGGTTCACCAGGATGTCGGGCAGATCGTGGAAGACCGTTACCTTCGGCGGCTCCGGCTTCTTTTCTTCTTCCTTATGTCCGCCGCCGAACACGCCGAGGAAATACGCAGCGCCGGCGCCGCCGATGACCAGCAGCAGCACCAGCGGGATCACAATGAAAATGACCATGCGTTTGCCGGAGAGCTTCTTCTTGCCCTCGCCGCCTTCGCCGCCTTCCGCGCCTTCGGTCTCGTCCGCCATCGGCCCCTTCGCCTGCCTGTCGCTCTCTATATAACGTGCCGACCGAGAAAATCGGGAATCGGGGCCGGCACGCGCGATTCCTTTGCTTGCCCTGAACTGGGTAATGCAGCCGGGTTAATGTTTCGTCAAAACCCGGCAGATTTTGCCGGGTAGGCCGGAACCGCCCTCCCGGCAAAAACCGCCCACATCGCCGCCAAAAACAACATTATTTATGTATTTCAGTTACTTAATGAGTTGGCACGGCGCGTGCAATCCTGTCTGCGAACCCGGCCCAGGCCGATACGATGTTACAGGAAGACCAGTGCCATGGAAAACGCGAGCTACATCGGACTGTCCCGCCTCTCCACCATGCGGCGCGAGATGGACATCATCGCCAACAACCTGGCGAACATGAATTCCAATGCCTATAAGGGCGAGCGGATCATGTTCGAGGAATTCCTGTCCCGCGACGTGAACAATAGCCGCACCAGCTTCGTAACCGATACCGGCGTGCTGCGCGATTACCGCCCCGGCAAGCTGGTTTCCACCGGAAATCCGCTGGATATCGCCATCAATGGCGAAGGCTACATGACGGTGGATACCCCCCAGGGCCGCCGTTATACCCGCGACGGCAACCTGCGCTTGGACAATGACCGCCGGCTGGTCACCTCGGGCGGCCATCCGGTGCTCGACAATCGCGGCCGCGAGATCAAGTTCCCCGAAGCCCTGTCCGACCGCCCCGCCATCGCCGTGGACGGCACCATCACCGTCGGCCAGGAGCAAGTGGGCAAAATCGACCTGGTGAGCTTCGAAAACGATCAGGGCCTGCGCAAGACCGCTCAGGGCCTTTATGCCACCGACCTGGAGCCGAAGCCGGCGCCGGAGGGCAGCAGCATCAGCCAGAGCCTGCTGGAAAGCTCCAATGTCGAGCCGATCATCGAAATGACCAACATGATCGACCTGATGCGGCAATACCAGAACACCCAGAACCTGATCGACGGCGAACATGACCGGTTGCGCAAGGCGGTGGAACGCCTGGGCCGCAGCGGCAGCGCCTGATCGTAGATCGAGATAGAGGAAGGAGAGAGCCATGCGTTCGCTCAACACCGGCGCCACCGGCATGATGGCACAGCAGCTCAATGTCGAAGTTATCTCGAATAACATCGCCAATATGAGCACCACGGGCTTCAAGCGCCAGCGCGCCGAATTCCAGGATCTGCTGTACCAGAACCAGCGCCGCCCCGGCGCTACGTCTTCGGATGCCAACACCATCGTGCCTTCGGGCATTCAGATCGGCGTGGGCGTGCGCACCGCCGGCGTTTACCGCATCCACGAACAGGGCAACCTGAACTCGACGGGCAACACCTACGACCTCGCCATCAACGGCAAGGGCTTTTTCCAGATCACGCTGCCCTCGGGCGAAACCGCCTATACCCGCGCCGGCTCGTTCCAGGTGAACGGTCAGGGCCAGATCGTGAATGCCGATGGCTATCTGCTGAACCCGAACATCACCGTGCCGCAGGGCGCGCTGAGCGTGAGCGTGGACGTGACCGGCATCGTGGAAGCCCGCCTGACCGGCCAGACCCAGCCGCAGCAGCTGGGCCAGATCCAGCTCGCCAACTTCATCAACGAAGCCGGCCTGGAAGCCACCGGCGACAACCTCTATCTGGAAACCCCGGCCTCGGGCCAGCCGCAGGTGGGCAATCCCAACACCCAGGGCCTGGGCACGCTCCGCCAGGGCTATCTGGAAACCTCCAACGTCAATCCGGTGCAGGAGATCACCAACCTGATCACCGCCCAGCGCGCCTACGACATGAACTCGAAGGTGATCACCACCTCCGACGAAATGCTCCAGACCACCACGCGCCTGCGCTGATGCCGGGATCAAGGAGAAAAGCCATGCTGTCGATCCGCACCCTCCTCCTCGCCGCTTCGCTGGCCGCCGGCCTGGCCCTGCCCGCCGCCGCTCAAATGCAGCTGGTTTCGGCGCCCCAAGCTGCCGCGAAACAGATCGGCCGCTATGTCGGCGAGCGCGAAGTGGCCTTGCGGCTTGCCGATGCGGTGCGTCAGCGCAATGGCGGCAAACCGGTGGAAATCCATTTCCACGGCCGCGACAACGGCTTCATGCTGCCGCAGGATGCCGCCTGGCGCCTGGATCAGTTCAGCTACGATGCCCGCTCGGGCCGCTTCAGCGCCCAGGTGGCTGCGGCTGGGCTGCGCGAGGAAATCCGCCTTTCCGGCCGCGCCGAGAGCGTGGAAGCCCTGCCGGTGCTGCGCAAGCGCGTCGCCCCGGGCGAAACCATCTCGGCATCCGATCTGGAATGGCGCCAGATGCCGGCCGGCCGCTATGGCAGCGACTATATCGAGCGGATGGAAGATGCGATCGGCCAGGCGCCGAAGCGTTCGCTGGGCATGGGCCAGCCGATCCGCGCCGCCGATCTCAACCGCCCCGAGGCCGTGACCAAGAATGCCCTGGTGACCATGATCGCTTCCGTGCCGGGCCTGACCATCACCACCAGCGGCCGCGCCATCGAAGGCGGCGCCATCGGCGATGTGATCCAGGTAACCAACACGCAGAGCAAGAAGATCGTGCAGGCCACCATCGTCGCGCCCAATCAGGTTCAGGTGATCTCCGCCCCGCGCGTGATCGCCAGCAATTGATCAGCCGGTTCAACCAAAAGACTCAACCAAAAGATTCAGCCAAAAGATTCAGAAGGAATCGCATCATGCTCCGCACCATCAGCCGCCTGCCGAAAATCCTGCCCATGCCGCTGCGCATGGTCCTGCTGGGCGGCATCGCGCTCGGCCTCGGCGCCTGCGATGTCAGCCGCCTGTCGGAAGTGGGCAAACCGCCGGCATTGAGCAAGATCGAAAATCCCACCGAACAGCGCGACTACCGCCCGGTGAGCCTGCCGATGCCGGCCGGCGAAGTGACCGCGCGGCATCCCAATTCGCTGTGGCGCCCGGGTTCGCGGCAATTCTTCAAGGATCATCGCGCCTCCAAGGTCGGCGATATCCTGACCGTGAACGTGGACATCCAGGAGCGCGCCACCTTGCAGAACAACACCACGGCCTCGCGCGACAACCGCGAGAATGCCGGCCTGCCGAACTTCCTGGGCGCGGAAGCAGCGGCCGACGGCGCCGGCGGCGTGCTGACCGGCGCGGGCGTGGCCTCGGCGCTGAATCGCGTGTTCAACAACGTCAACCCCGACACGCTGGTCGGCATGACCTCCACCTCGCAGGTGCAGGGCCGCGGCCAGGTCGACCGCCAGGAGCAGATTTCGGTGAAGATCGCCGGCATCGTCTCCCAGGTGCTGCCGAACGGCAACATGGTGGTGCAGGGCAAACAGGAAATCCGCGTCAACAACGAAGTGCGCGAACTCATCGTGCAGGGCATCGTGCGGCCGGAAGACATCACCGCCACCAACACCATCAACCATACCCAGATGGCGGAAGCCCGCATCGCCTATGGCGGCCGCGGCCTGCTCTCCAACATGCAGCAGGCCCGCTACGGCCAGCAGATTTACGACATCCTCTTCCCGTTCTGATCCTGATCAATACGGAAGACGGAAAAGGCCGGTCAGAATGACCGGCCTTTTTTCGTGCCCGCGCCGATTTTCATAGCCGCGCATATCCGCACGGGACGCGATTTGACTTTTTCCAATAATGCAATATATTCGAATATGCTAATTTAAATGGCGCGCCGATGACGATCTCCGCCGAACTTTCCGACAAGGCCGCAACGGCGTCCGCCATGCTGGGCGCGATGGCCAATGCCAACCGCCTGAAACTGCTCTGCGCCCTGCATGACGGCGAGAAATCCGTGACCGAACTGGCCGAGCATGTGCATCTTTCCCAGGGCGCGCTGTCGCAGCATCTGGCAAAGATCCGCAGCCTTGGCCTGGTGGAAACCCGGCGCGACGGCCAGATGATCTATTATCGCCTGGCTGGCCGCGAGGTTCAGGCCATTCTGAAAACCCTGCATCTGCTCTATTGCAGCGATCAGGCCCCGGCCAGCAAGCCGGCATCTGGAAAAAGAAAACCATGAAAAGCATACAAGCCATGCAATCCAGCCCTCGCTTGCAGCATTTGCCGCTGCCGCTATTCGCCGCCCCGATGGGCTTGGGCGGCTTGGGCCTGGCATGGCGCGAAGCCGGCAGCGTGCTGCATATGCCCGCCTTGATCGGCGAAATCTTCATGGCTGCCGCTGCCATCGTCTGGCTGCTGCTGGCCGCAAGCCATCTGCTGCGCGCCGCCCGCCATCCGCAGGCATTAGGCGAGGATCTGCGGCACCCGATCCGTTCGGCCTTCGCCGCCGCCGTTACCGTGGGCCTGATGATTCTGTCCGGCGGGCTATGGCCGCATGCGCCGGAAGCGGCCCGCATGCTGTGGCTGACGGCCGTGATGCTGCATCTCGGCATCGCGGTGTGGATCGTGCATGGCCTGCTGTCGAAACCGCGCGATGCCGGCAGCCTGTTGCCGCCGCTGCTGATCCCCCTGGTGGGCAATATCCTGGCCCCGGCTTTCGGCGCCAAGATGGGGCATGAAACCTTGTGCTGGATGCTGTTCGGCATCGGCGCGTTGCTCTGGATCGCCATTCAGCCCGCCATGCTGGGCCGCATCATCAGCGGCCCGCCGATACCCGAGCGGATGCGCCCCGCCCTGGCCATTCTGGTGGCTCCGCCGGCGGCTGGCAGCCTTTCGCTCGCCGCTCTGCTTGGCGATTTCGGCCCTGCTTCCGCCGCCCTGCTCGGTTTCGCCTTATTGATCGCAGCGGCTTTGCTCGGCATGGCGCGCGCCTTGTTCGCCGTGCCGTTTTCCGTCGCCTGGTGGGCCTGGACATTTCCCAGCGCGGCCTTGACCGTGGCGGCATTGAAAGCCGGCCATGCGCATCCTACCTCATGGACGGGCATCGCCCTCGGCACGCTGCTGGGCGCGATTACCATCTTGATCCTGGCGATTGCCGCGATGACATTGCGGGCGATGCTGTCAGGCGCCCTGTTCCAGCCCGAGCCGGCGCCGCCGGCGAAATGACGGATATCGAGCCATGGCTTTCCAGCATGTCTGTTGCCCGCAATGCGGCAAGGTGAACCGCCTGCCGGCCGACAAGCCCGCCTTGCAGGGAAAATGCGGCAGTTGCGCCGCGCCGCTATTTTCCGGCCAGCCGCTGGAAGTGGACGAAGCGGCTTTCTGGCATCATGTGGAAAAGGATACGCTGCCGGTGCTGGTGGATATGTGGGCGCCGTGGTGCGGCCCCTGCCGCATGATGGCGCCGCAATTCGAGCGCGCCGCCGCCAGCCTGGAACCCTCCATGCGTCTGCTCAAACTGAATGTGGATGAAGCGCAAGCCACCGCTTCGAAGCTCGGCATCCGCGGCATTCCCGCGCTGCTGCTGTTCAAGGGCGGCCGCGTGGTGGACCAGATGGCCGGCGCGCAAAGCGCCGAAGCCATCGTGCGCTGGGCGCAAACGCGGGCAGCTTAAGCCTTTCCGCTTAGCCCATGCGGGCGGCTTACGCCGCCCGGTATTGCGCCATATCCTTGCCGGCCAGGAAAGCCGACATATGCGCGATGGTCTGTTCCGGCTGCTCCAGATGCGGAATATGGCCGCTCTGATCAATGCCGACGAAATAGGCCTGCTTGGCCTGAGCCGCGAGTTTGCGGGCCAGCGGCACGTCCACCTGCTTGTCGTTCAGGCCCCATAGCATCAGCATCGGCGCTTCGATCTCGGCGAAACGGCCATCCACGGCGAAGGGCCTCACCGCGTCGAGGTCCATCAGGTTGCGCATCAGCTTTTCGAAATTGTCGCGCATGCCGGGCTGCGAGAACATGGTGAGCTGCATCAGCGCCAGTTCGCGCGGAATCCGATCGGCATTGTGGAACAGATTCTTCATCCGCCCGATCACGGTTTCCAGCGTGGGCGCGCGATAGGCGTCGATGCTGCTGTTGAACGCCTTTTTCAGGCTTTCCAGGCGCTGCTCGTCGGGGATGGTCGCCGTGGCGCTGGACAGCAGCACGATGCGCTCGACCCGCTCCTTCAGGCGGAAATACACCAGCAGAGCCATCATGGCGCCGTAGGAGCTGCCGGCAACCGAGAAACGCCGCAAGCCGAGATGCTCGATCAGCGCGATAATATGCTCCAGCATATGCGCCTGCGGCGCGCCCTCGTAAGGTACGGTGGCGGAAAAGCCATGGCCTGGCAGGTCCATCGCGATGACGCGCTGCTGCTTGGCCAATGCCTGCACCACATAAACCCAGGTATCCGACGACGAACCGACGCCATGCAGCAGAATGATCGGCGGCAGATCGGATTTTTCCGGCCCGGCGTCGTAATAGCGGGTGCGTGCGCCATTGATTTCCGCGAATTTCACAAACATCGCCTACTCCTGAAAACTCGAATGATGGATTGTCACTTGGAACGGTTGTGAGTCGCCGCGATATGCAGCAGCAACGGCGGCAAAATGGTGACGAACAGCAGGATAGTGGATACCGCCGCGATGGTCGGATCAATCTCGTCGCGCACCGAGGCGAACATAACCTTGGTGAGCGTCGATGTCGAACCGCCGGAAAGGAATTGCGCGATCACCACCTCATCGAACGCGATGATGAAGGCGAACAGCGCGCCGGAAATGACCGACAGCTTGATCTGCGGCAAGGTCACGGTCAGGAAAGCCACCAGCCAGGAAGCGCCGAGACTGCGCGCCACCATCTCCTGCGACATATCGTAGGTCTTCAAGCCGGCGCCGACGGTGATCAGCACGAAGGGGATGGCCAGCAATGTATAGGCTATCACCAAGCCCGGTATGGTGTTGACCATGCTCAGCCGCGCATAGACGAAGAACAGGCCGATGGCCATCAGAATCACCGGCACCAGCATCGGCAGGGTGAGAATGAATTCGATCAACCGGCGGAATTTGAAGCTGCCGACATGCAGCGAGTAGGCCGCCGCCACGCCGATCGGCGTTGCCACGATCATGGTGAGAACCGCCACCTTCAGTGAAATGATGAAGGAATCGATCCAATGGGAATTATCGAGAAAATTATTGTACCAGCGCAGCGACCATTGCTTGGGCGGGAACGCCATCAATGTCGAATGGTTGAACGACATCGGCACGACCAGCAGGCTGGGCAGGATCAGGAAGACCAGCAGGATGCCGACCAGCAGATAAAGCCACAAGCGGTGGCGATGCGGGATATAGCTTTCCATTGCACTACCTCCGCGCCAGCTTGCTGATCCAAAGACCCAGCGCCATCAGCAGGATGGTGATCAACAGCAGCACCACGCCAAGCGCGGAAGCGGCGCCCCAGCTTGGATAAAGCGATACGCTGTTCTCGATGCGCTGGGCGATCATGATCACCCGGCCGCCGCCCAGCACCGCAGGCGTGACATAGAAACCGAGGCAGAAAATGAACACCAGCAGCATGCCGGCATAGAGGCCCGGCGCGGAGAGCGGGAAATAGACATCCCAGAAGGCCCGCGTCGGCGATGCGCCGAGGCTGCCCGAGGCGCGCAGCAGATTGGGGTCGATGGTCTTCATCGTGGCGTAGAGCGGCAACACCAGGAACGGGATCATGATATGGACCATGCCGATCAAGGTGCCGGTGAGATTATGCACCAGGGCCAGCGGCTGTTCGATAATGCCCCAGGAAACCAGCAGATCGTTGATCAAGCCGCGACGCTGCAACAGCACCAGCCAGGCATAAGTGCGCACCAGCAAGGCGGTCCAGAACGGCACCAGCACCCCAAGCATGACGATATTCGCCCAGCGCGGCGGAAGTTGCGCCAGCAGATAAGCCAGCGGATAGCCCAGCAGCGCGCAAACCAGCGTTACGATCAGGCTGACTTCGAACGTGGTCCAGAAGATGGTGAGATAAGCGCCCTCATCGAACATGCGGGCATAATGTTCGAAGGTGAATTGCCCATGTTCGTTGTAGAAGGATAGATAGAACAGCCACAGCATGGGGCCGACGATCAGCACCAGAACCAGGCCGAGCGCGGGCGCGGCCAGCAGCTTCAGATTGCGCCCTTCGCGGCGGATATCGTCGGCGATGCCTTCGGCATTCAAACCCGGCGCGGCGGCGCTCATTGCCGCCCCTCGTCGATGAAGATCGCATCGCCGCGATGCAGCGCGATCTCCACATCGGCATCGACGCTCAAGCCGCCGCCGGCATCGGCGCGCGACACGATCTTGCGCAATTGCAGGATCACGCCCGGCCCGCCGGCTTTCCGGTCGTGCAGCAGCACGGTGCTGAGCAGGCTGTCGCCCTGGAAGATCACGCTTTGCACGCGGCCGGCGAACTTGATCCAGTCGCCGCCATTCATGCTGCCGGGCTTATCCACCAGCAGGCGCTCGGGCCGAACCACCAGGGTGCGCCCTTCATGCTCGATGAAAGTGGACTCGCCGATGAAGCCGGCCACGAAACGATTGGCCGGGCGCTCGTAAAGTTCGACCGGCGTGCCGAATTGCATCAGCTTGCCATGGTCGATCACCGCCACGCGGTCCGACATGGTCAGCGCCTCGCGCTGATCATGCGTCACCGTGATGGTGGTCATGCCCAGCTTTTCATGCAATTGGCGGATTTCGATCTGCATTTCCTCGCGCAGATTCTTGTCCAGCGCCGATAGCGGCTCATCCATCAGCAGAATCTGCGGCTGAAACACCACCGCGCGCGCCAATGCCACGCGCTGGCGCTGGCCGCCGGAAAGCTGGTCGATGCGGCGCCCGCTATATTCGCCAAGCTTCACCAGATCGAGCGCGGCGGTCACGCGATGCGCGATGTCATGCTTGGAGGCGCGGCGCAATTTCAAAGGATAAGCGACATTCTCGCCTACGGTCATATGCGGGAACAGCGCATAATTCTGGAACATCATGCCGATATTCCGCTTATGCGGCGGCATGCGGATCATCTCGTCATTGCCGAATTTCACGCTGCCGCTATCGGGGCGCGCGAAACCGGCCAGGATCATCAGCAGCGTCGTCTTGCCCGAACCGGATGGGCCAAGCAGCGAAATGAATTCGCCCGCCTTGATCGAAATGTTGACGTTGTCGAGCGCCACATGGGAGCCGAACTTCTTATTGATCCCGGTGATGGTGACGGATTGGCCGTGGTTCGACAACCTCAGTATTCCCTGCGCATGAAGACGCCAGCCGTTCAAAAAAATCAGTGGGGGCAGACGGTGCCGGCCTGCTGGCCGCCGGCACCGCCCTTTGCCGTGTAGCTTACTATGATTTCAGCTTACTTCATCAACTTGTCGAAGCGCTCCTGCACTTCCTGGCCATGGTCGGCCCACCACATCACATCCACCACCACCTGCTTGGCGCGGTTTTCCGGCGAGGAGTTCAGGGTGCGAGCCAGTTCCGGCGGAATCTTGCCGGTTTCCATCGCCTTGGCATTGATCGGCGAATAGGCGACATGATGCGGCAAGTTGGCCTGGATATCGGGCGTGAGCATCGCCGCGATCACCTTCATGGCATTGGCCTTGTTCTTTGCGCCCTTCGGCACCATGAGGCACTGGATGCCGAGAAGCGCGCCTTCATAGGTATAGTCGATCTTGGCGCCTTCATTCTTGGACGCCTGGGCGCGCGAAGTCCACATGGTGAGCATGTCCACCTCGCCGCTCAGGGCGAGTTGGGTGGAGGCCGCGCCGGTCATCCAGAAGGTGGTGACATGGGGCTTGAACTCAGCCAGTTTCTTGAACGCGCGATCGAGATCGAGCGGATAGAGCTTGTCGGCCGGCACGCCATCGGCCAGCAGGGCCATTTCCACGGTCACGCTCTGGGGGCTGATCGAACGCGTACCCGGCACCTTCTTGGGATCGAAGAATTCGGCCCAGTTCTTCGGCGGGTTCTTCACCCGATCGGTATTCCACGCCATCACGGTGGAATAGGAATTGATGGCGATCCAGTGGCTGTTCACCAGCTGCGGCGGAACGCCATCGGTCTTGATCACGCTGTAATCCAGCGGCTCGCTCAAATCCTCGCGGCGCGCCTGTTCGCAGCCGCCGCCGAACAGCTCGGCCACATCCCACACCACGGCGTTCGCCTTCACCTGCAGGCGCACATCGGCGATGCCCTTGAGCGTCACATCCTTGATGGTGATGCCGGTGGCCTTGCTGGCCGGGCCGTAGAAAGCCTTGCGCAGGGCTTCCTGATAGGTGCCGCCCCAGGAAGCGACGGTCACTTCCTGCGCCATCGCCTGACCGCTCATGCCGAGCAGGCCGGCGGCCAAGCCGCCAAGGGCGGACCAAGCCATAAGCCGTTTCTTGTTGCTGGTCGTCGTCATTGCAATACCTCTCCTGTTCACGCTTTGGGGGTTGATTTCACTATTACCGGCGCAGCCGAACGAAGCTGCATCCGTCTTGTTTATGTCCCAGTGAATATGTCACGGCCTCCGCATATATAAATCAAATAGATTGTTTTTATTTAAACATCATTTTGATTTATACAACGAACGCGCTACGCCTCCTGTCGCGAATGCATTGTTTTCACGCTCGTAATAAGCGCGATGCGGCAAAAATCCGATTACTGCACTACTACAGTGATATAGTTGGCCGAGGCTTTGCCGCGCGGCCCCATCGCCGTATGCACCGGAGTTTTGAAAGCGGCGGACGCGAAGGGACGATCCTGCGCGGGCTTCAGCTTCTCGTCGGATTTGCGCTGCGAGGGCTCCTCGCGCAGATACTTCACGATCTCCTTGGTGAAGACCGGCAGATCGCTGGGAAGGCGCGAGGTGATGATATTGCCGTCGCGCACCACCGGCTGATCCACGTAATTGCCGCCGGCGTTGATGACGTCGTCCTTCACCAGCGACACGCAGGTGACGGTGCGGCCGCGTGCGATGCCGGCTGTCGCCAGCACCCAACCGGCATGGCAGATGGCAGCCACCAAACCGCCCTGGTCATGCACGCCGCGCACCAGATCGACCATGCCCTTGTCGCGCCGGATGCCTTCCGGAGCGAAGCCGCCGGGGATGATGACGGCGTCGAATTGCTCCGGCTTCACATCGGCCGGCGCGAAATCGCCGGTCACCGGATAGCCGAGCTTGCTGGCATAGGGCTGGTCGATCCTGGGGGCGACCACAACGACATTGGCCCCCTCCTCGCGCAGCCGCAGCAGCGGATACCACAATTCCAGTTCCTGATAGAGATGCTCGGCCAAAACGGCGATCTGGGCATTGGCGAGATTCATGGGGCTGTCTCCGGGTGAATAGGGTCAGAACGCCAGTAGGCGACGAGGATTTTCGACCAGAACCTTATTGAGTTCCGCCTTGCCGAAACCCTTCTTTTCGAGCCGCGGCGCGAAACTTTCGAAAATATAGCCGACCGGCACATTCTCATTGAGCAGATCCGGTTCGCCCGGCGCGCCATGCACATAGCTGAAAAAGCGGTCGTAAGAGAATACCAGGCGGTCGATATAGCCCTTGTCGGCCAGGCCGCACACGGCATTGGCGATCAGGTCATCGAGTTCGTCGGCGCTGTCATGCTGCCAGGGAATGCCGATATGGTCGATCTGCAAACAGGCGCCGCGTTCGCAGATCGCCAGCAATTGATCGAGATCGGGATGCACGAAAGCATGACCGATGATGATGCGCGAAGGGTCCACTCCCTCTTCTTCCAGCAGATCGAGCAATTCGATGCCGGGATTGCGCTGCTTGTACTCCATCGGCTGAGTATGGGTGTTGATGGTCACGCCGGTCATCTTATGGGCGCGGGCCACGGCGCGGATCACGCGATCCTCGTAGAAGCCGATATGGCGGCCGCCGACGCCGAGTTCGGCTTGCTTGGTGGACAGGCCGCCGGTGGCCGCCTTCAGCATGCCGACCTTGTAGGGCGTCAGTTTGCCATCGTAGACCATGCCTTCGGTGATATCGCGGGCCAGTTCCTCGGCGATATAGTCGATCGGCATGCGGCGCCAATGATAGGGAATGCCCATACCCTCCACCTGCGGGAAGAAACCGGCGGTGGCGACGATATGGGTGTTGGAGCGGCGCGAAACCTCGGCCAGCAATTCCGGATGCCGGCCGATTTCCGGCGGCGTCATGTCCACCAGCGTGGCAATGCCGAAATCGTCGTGGCCGCTCTTTACCGCCGGCGAAATCTCGGATGCCAAGCCATCCACGCTCCAGACCTGGCGATGGTCGTTCTGATATCCGTTATAGGCATAACGGATATGCTCATGGGTGAGCGTTATGCCGGCCTGATCGGGAGCGATATCGCCCAGTACAGTGCGAATCTTTGCCATGTGCGCCTCAGCTCAATTGACTACGGAACTGCCGGAAGAAATCCGGCAATGCATTGGCATCGGCGGCCGCAACCACATTCGAGCCTGCCTTGACCCCAGCGGCAGGCAGAATGGCCGCCGCGCCATCAATCACGCCGATCACCGCACCGGCCGCCGCGGCTGCCGCCACGAAGCGGATCGCTTCGGGCGCGGCCGCCAGGGCTTCGCCAGCGCCGCAGCCCGGCACAACCACGCCGCTGAAATTGCCAGCCGCCTCTGCGGCGAAGCCCTGATCGGGAATCACCGGATAGCCAAGATGGCTGACATAGGTGGCGTCGCCATCGACGCCGACCACCACGGCATCAATCTCGTCTTCCCGCAGACGCAGCAACGGATACCAGAATTCCAATTCCTGATAGCCGTCATGCACCAGAACCGCAACGCGAGGCTTGCTTTGACCGTTTGCCATGAAACTCTCCTTGAATCCCTTGCGTGATGCGCCGCCGGCTTCAGGCCGCGGCCTCTCCCATCACGGTCTGAACCATATGCTTGATGTAATGCTGCACGCCCTTTTCCAGACGCGACATGCGGCCAGGCACGAAATACTCGGCCTTCATCACATTCTGCAAAGACTCAACCATGTCGACATCTTCCGCCACCACCTTCTCGACCATGGTCTTGAATTCGGCGACGATGCGATCCGCATCGGGCTTGGCCAGCGTCTCCGGCCGCCAGAGCGTAATGCCGGTCAGGCGCATGCGGCTCGGCCCCAACGGCCAGCTGGTATACATGGTCACGTAATCTGGGCGGACGAAGAAATTGATGTTCGGCGGCAATACGCCGGTGGCCGAGAAGCGCGGGCCCTTGTCTTCCAGCGCCGGTATGCGCATGCCGTTGGACTGGCCGGTCTTGGTCAATGAACCCGTATCGTATTCGTTGATATAGACCTGACCGCGATCGCGCAGTTCATAGGGCACGTCGGTGGTGCGCATGAAGCGGCCGATCGTATCCTTGTGCAGCACGCCGATATGGTAGAAGTCGATGAAGTTCTCGACCATCAGCTTCCAATTGCAATCCAGTTCCACATCCATGCGCAGGCCCATGCGCAGGTCCTGCATCTGCAAGAAGCCGAATTTCTCGTCGAAATCCTTCATGTAGGTTTCGAACGGCAAAGGCTGGCGCGCCAGCGATACGAAAACCCAGCCGCACCAGACGCCCAGCGCCAATTCCGGCAGCCGGCATTTCTTGGCTTCGAAATTTTCCGCATCGCGCATATAGCTGGCGCCCATCAGCTGGCCATCCAGATTGTACAGCCAGCCATGATAGGGACAGGTGAATTCCTGCGTATTGCCGCTGCCGGATGCAATCTCCACGCCGCGATGCAGGCACATATTGGCATAGGCGCGCATCTTGCCGGCTTCGTCGCGGCATAGCAGCACCGGTTGGCTGGCGATGCGATAGGTCTTGTAATCGCCGGGATTGGCGAATTCCTCCTCGCGCGCCAGGCACAGCCATTCGCGCTTGAAGATCACTTCCTCCTCGCGGGCCAGGATGGCCGGATCGTGATAGAAACGGCCCGGCACATGGCTGGCCTGAGTCACCTCACGGAACGCTTCTTCATAACCGGCCGGCGCGGCCAGGGCAGCGGAAGCATTGGTCGAATGAGTGTGAGACATGATTCTCTCCGTGGAGCGGAATAAGCAAACAACCGAATTAAGATGCACGGGCCGCTTGGAACGACGCCAAAAAGGCCGCCAGATTACGGCCCAGATCGTCGCACATATAGCCGCCCTCCTGCACCAGCACCGTAGGCAATTTCACCTCGGCCAGGGCCTTGGCGATGCGGCGGAAGCCATCGGTGGTGATTTTCAAGAAAGCC
>JAYSEE010000046.1:0-17130 GCA_041914045.1 Ferrovibrio sp.
AGTTTGCTCAGCGTGGTGTTGAATCGGATGCCGGGATAGAGATCGAAATGCCTGGCGAAATCCCGCATATATTGCCCGATATGGGCATGATGCGGATAAGCCGGCCAGCTTTCCGGCATGGCAAAATCCATAAAGGCCGTGGTGCCCTTGGATGAAATCAGATGGGTGGAATCGTACACCGCGCTGTTGGCCGCGCCATGCAGCCATTGCCCGCCCACATCGGCATGGCTTTCCACGGCCGCCCAAGGAATCCCGGCCTGCTTGAAGGCGCGCATGGCGGCAAGCCCCGCCGGGCCGGCGCCGACGATCAGCCAGGTCATCGCGTCGCCCCCCGCCAATAGCGTTCGAAAGCCGCGGCCGAATCATGCTGCGGCCGATAGCCGAATTCGGCTTTCAGCCTGGCGTTATCCAGCACCGGGCGGAATTGCAGGAAGCGCACCTGATCCGGCCCCAGCCTGGTGAGGCCGAGTGTGTTAGCCAGCCACAATGCCGCTTTCATCACGGCGGGCGGAATCGGCAGATAGGGTTTGCCGATGCGCCGGGCGATCTGGCGCAGCGAGAGCGTGCCGTCGCCGGCCAGATTATAGATGCCGGCTGGTCCGCTGCCATCGGCGGCGCGCGCCAATGCCGCCACCACATCGGCTTCCGACACGAAGCTGAACGGCGTGGCGCTGCCGGCCAGGCCGGTGATCAGCGGGCGTTTGAAAATGGCGGTGATTTGATTGTCCACGCCAGGGCCCAGCACGGTGCAGGGGCGGAACACGATCTGCTGCAAATCGGGATGTTCGGCGCGCCAGCGTGCCAGCATCTCTTCCACCCGGCGCTTATTGTCGGAATAGGGAAATTCCGCATTGCCGCGCAAGGCATCCTGCTCGCGCAGCGGCTGCGGATTATCGGCATGATAGCCATAAGCCGCGCCGCTGGAAGTAACGATCAGCCGCTTCACCCCGGCGGCGAGACAGGCTTGCAAAACATTCTCCGTGCCGCCCACATCAATGGCGCGATCGAGATCGGCATCGCCGCCGGCCGCCACCACGGAGGCCAGATGCACCACCGCCTCGGGCCGCCATTGCAGCAGCGCATCGCGCAGGCCCTGGCCATCGCGGATATCGAGTTGCCGGAAGCTTATGCCCTCGGGCAAAGCGGCCGCGCGCCAGTCTATGGCGTAAAGGGGCGCTTTGCCGGCGGCTTGCAGATGCCGCAGCAAGGCGGCGCCGATGAAGCCGCCCCCACCCGTGACAAGAATGCCGCCCGCAACCGCAATCCCGCTCATTGTCGCGCGCTCCGCCGCCGCCAGATCGTCGCCAGACTCCAGCCCGAAACGATATGCCAGATGCCCCAGCCGGCGGCGATCAACGCCGCGCCGCCCAGCGCATCGAACTGGTTGAGGATCAGCGCCAGACCGAGGCCGGAATTCTGCATGCCGACTTCGATGGTGATGGCGCGGGTATCCGGCACATCGAGGCGAAACAGCTTGCCGATGCCGAAGCCCAGCCCCAAGGCCAGCGCGTTATGCAGGATCACCAGCGGCATGATGTCGCTTAGGAAGCCCACGAAATATTTGCCGTTGGCGATGGCGGCGGCGGCGATGAAGGCGAGCAGGAACAGGAAGGAAGCCGGCTGGAAGAAACGCCGCAGCCTTTCGGCGGCGCGCGGCAGATAATGCGCCAGCAGCATGCCGAGCATCATCGGCACCGCCAGCAGCATGAATGTCGAGGCCAGGAAGGAAACCGGCTCGATCTCCACCTGCTTGAGCAATTTGGCGGTGGCGGGATTGAGCGAGGCCCAGAACAGAATATTGAGCGGCGTGGAAATCACCGCCACCAGACTGGACAGGCCGGTGACGCAAACCGACAAAGCGGTGTTGCCGCGCCCGAGATGGGTGATCAGGTTGGAAAGATTGCCGCCCGGGCAGGCCGCCACGATGATCATGCCCAAAGCGACGGAGGGCGCCGGCTTGAGCAGCATGGTAAGCGCCCAGCTCGCGGCAGGCAGCAGCAGCACCTGCGCCAGCATGCCCGCCACCGGCGCCAGCGGCTTTTGCAGCACGGCGCGAAAATCCGCCAGCCGCAAATCCAGCGCCACGCCGAACATGATCAAGGCCAGCACGATGCCGAGCGCCATCTGCCCATTGGCGTCGATATTCAGCACCACATCGTCGATGGCCATAGGCCGCTTCCTCCCGCCGTTTATCCGGCGAGCATCCCATTTTTGCTAAAGGATTGAAAGCAGCCGACCGGCCCGCTTCAGGAGCCGGGCTTTGCCGTAACGGAAACCGCCGGAATCTTCAGCAGCGCTTCCATGCAATCGGCATCGCCCACCGGGCTGCCGCGCCGGCGCGGCAGGGATTGCGCATGCTGCACGCGCATGCCGTCTGCTCCGGAACTGCTGGAGCCGCCATCGGGATAGAGCACGAAGATCAGCACGCAGCCTGGCGTATCGCCCACGGCCTGCGCGGTATATTGCCAGACCTCGCTGGGCGGCTCGCGGCGCAACAGGCCGGGTTCGCCGAACAGCAGACGCATCTCGGCGGCGGATTTGCCGATCGTGTCGCGGCTTTCGGCGCGGCGCGGCGGCTGGCCGGGCACCGGCGGCGGCAACGTCAAAGCGACTTGCGGCCCGGCCGGCGCAACAGCCGGCGCAGCGGCATCCTGCACCGATGGCGCGGATTGGCGCGGCGCACCGCAGGCCGCCAGCAACAGGCAGAAAAGCAGCGGCGCGCCCCGCCAGCCGAAGCCGGGGCGCGCCGTGAGACGCAGCATGGGAATTTTATTCGGCGGCGTGCGAGGTGGCGAGCCGGGTGGCGGCCGTGGTCTGCACCGTGCCGGTGATCTCGCCGCCGCATTCCACTTCGATCTGGCCATAGGCGATCTCGCCCATCACCTTGCCGGTGCCGCGGATCAGCAGGCGGCCGCGCACGCTGAGCTTGCCTTCGAAGCGGCCGCGGATTTCGGCATCGTCGATCTCGGCCGAGCCCTTGAACTGGCCGGTCTCGGCGATCTCGATGAAGCGGCTGTCGGTGAGCGTGGCTTCCACCTTGCCTTCCACCACGACCTTGTCGCAGGCGGTGATCTGGCCGTTCAGGCTGATTTCGCGGCCGATGATCAGCACCTTCGGCTCCGGCGCATCGCTGCTGCGCGGCGCGGCGGGCGCGGCGGCGGCAGGCGCGGCAGCGGCGGCGGCGACGGGGGCTATCGGCTTCGGACCGAGATCCATCGCCGGGCGCTTGGCGATTTCGGGGCGGTAAACGGGAGTGGCGGGCGTATCGCTCATGGTCGATCCTCGGCTGCTTATGGCGGTGTCGTCGTTACTTTGCTTTGCTTGCTGCGGCCCGGCGGCAATCGGCGCCGGGGAAATTTCTGCCGGCGCCGTGGGCATGCCCGGCTTGCCGAAGCGGGCCAGATGGCCGGGCATCGGCGGAATGTCTTCATCCTCGGTCTTGGCGGCGTTTTGCGCAACAGGCAAAACCGGCTTTGCTTCCGCCAGCGCCGCCGACTGGAGCGTCGCCGCCTGGGGTGCCGCCGGAAGAATGGCAGCGGTATCGGTGCTGGACTTCTTACGACCAAACATGCGCGTTCCCCTCATGCTCTTCGAGGGCGGCCGGGCCGGATATCACGATGCCGGATTACGCCCTTGCAGGCGCTTGAACACATGCACCATGAACGCGGTTGCCACCATCGGCACAACCAGATTTACCAGGGGAATGGTTAACAGAAGGACAATAACCGCGCCGCCGAACCATAAATCGCCGCGATGCAGCCGCCGTAAACGGTCGATTTCCGCACGCGGCACATAACGGGCCGCCACGGTTTCGAAATATTCGCGGCTGAGCAGATAACCGTTCACGGCGAAGAATACCGCCAATTTCAGCGGCGGGAAGAACAGCAGCAGCAGGTAAAGCGGCGCCAGCAGCAGATTGATGCCCAGCAGCACCAGCAGGAAGCGCAGCGACAGCATCAGCGAGGGCATGAAATTCAGCGCCTTGCCCGGCGGATCGTTGGGATAATGCCGGCGTTCGACCGCTTCGGCCACGTCGTCCAGAAACAGCCCGATCACCGCCGACAGGATCAGCGGAAACAGCAGCAGCTTGATCACGAACAGGCCGATGCCGGAAACCACGCCGATCAGGCTGTCCAGCCAGCCATAGCCGGTGGAGGGAATCTCGCTGATGCCGAAGCCCAGCAGAAAAGCCAGCGCCACGATCACCGCGAGCGTTACGGCCAGGCTGCGCAGCAGCACGCCGCGAAAGGCGGAGTCCGGCAATTGCCGGATCGCCAGCCGGAGAGAGGAAAAGATCATGCGCGCTCAGGATGGCTGCTTGGGGTCCATGGGCAACAGATGGGAAAGCCCGAGCGCGCTTTCAAGCAGGGCGGAGAGTCCCAGCAATTCGGCTTCGCCGCGCGGCCGCGCCACGATCTGCAACCCTACCGGCAATCCGGCCTTGGTGAATCCCACAGGCAGCGAAATCGCCGGCGTGCCGGTGATGGTGATGGCGAAGGTAAGCACCAGCCAGCTGATATAGGTGTCGAATTTGCGGCCCTGGATTTCCTCCAGATAGCGCAGGCGATGATCGAAGGGCGGCGTCGGCGTGCAGGGCAAAGCCAGAAAATCATGGCGTTCGAAGAAAGCCGCCACGCGATTGTAGATCAGGCCCTGGGCGCGGCGCGCATCGGCGATTTCCGGCCCGGTATGCTTGAAGCCCTTCTCGGCATTCCAGATCACTTCCGGCTTCACCAGATCGGTCTTGTCCTTGATGCGCGGCCAGACCGAAGCGGCGAAATTGATCGCGCGCAGCACCTGGAAGCAATCTTCCGCACCGCTGAAATCCGGCGCGGAAGTTTCAACCTGCGCGCCCAGCTTTTCCAATTGCCGCAGCGCCGCGTCGCACAGCGCGGCCACTTCGTCATCCACCGGGCAGAGGCCGAGATCGCGGCTATAGCCCACGCGGCAGCCGCCAGCAAAGCGGCTGGGCAATCTACCCAGCGCAAGCTGCCGCGCCACCGCGCTTTGATAGCTTTCATCCGGCCCATTGCTTTCCCAAAGGCTGGGCAGACTGAGCGGATCGCGCGGATCGAGCCCGGATTGCGCATCCAGCATCAGCGCCACATCGGCCACGTCGCGGCCCATCGGGCCTTGCACGCTCAGCGTATCGAAAGGCAAGGCGCGCGGCCCGAACGCCACCCGGCCCGGCGAAGGCCGCAGCCCCACCACGCCGGTGAAAGCGGCGGGAATGCGCAAACTTCCGCCGAGATCGGAGCCATCGGCCAGCCAGACCTCGCCGGTGGCCACCGCCACCGCCGAGCCGCCCGACGAGCCGCCCGGCGTGAGCGCGGTATTCCACGGATTGGTGGTGGTGCCAAACAGATCCGAGAAAGTCTGCGCGCCGGCGCCGAATTCCGGCGTGGCGGATTTGGCGACGATGGCCGCGCCATTGGCTTCCAGCCGCTCGACGGAATAATCCGAACGCTGCGACACATGGTCGGCGAAAGCCTTGCTGGCCCAGGTGCAGCGCACCCCGGCCACTTCATGCAGATCCTTGATCGCCACCGGCAGGCCATAGAGATGGCCGGGCGGCGGGTCTTCCGGCCAGGGCAGCCGCGCCGCGAAGGCCCGCGCCCGCTCGAAACAGCGGGTAGGCAAGGCGTTCACGGCGGGTTCCACCGCATGGACCCGGGCCTCGGCGGCATCAATCAGCTCCAGCGGCGAAATCTCGCGCGATTTCAGCCTGGCCACCGCCTCGCGCGCCGAAAGCCGGATCAATTCGTGCATCGTCGCCTCCCCAGGCCGGTTGCCAAAACCCGATTTACCGCCGCCGCCGAATTGCCTTCGCCGCCCCGGCGGGGTATGGGAATGTATCGTTAACGCACGGCCCCGGATAGATTTCCATGACGCGACATAAGACAGACGTGCTGGCCATCGGCAATGCCATCGTGGATGTGCTGGCCCAGGTGCCGGACAGCTTCCTGCATGATCGCGGCCTGTCCAAGGGCCATATGACCCTGATTGATGCCGGCCAGGCCGAAAGCCTGTTTTCCGCCATGGGCAACACCAAGCAGATGTCGGGCGGCTCGGCCGCCAACACCGCCGCCGGCCTGGCCGATCTGGGCAGCCGGGTGCGCTTCATCGGCCGGGTGCGCAACGACGCCCTGGGCGATGCCTTCACCCGCGACATCCGCGGCCTGGGCGTGGCCTTCGACACGCCGGCGGCCGGCAGCGGCCCCTCCACGGCGCGTTGCCTGATCATGGTGACGCCGGATGCCCAGCGCACCATGCATACCTATCTCGGCGCCTGCGTGGACATGACGCCCGACGACGTGGACGAGACCGCCGTATCGGACGCCCATGTGACGTATCTGGAAGGCTATCTGTGGGATCAGCCGCGCGCCAAGGAAAGCATGCGCAAGGCGATGCGGCTTTGCCACGAGGCCGGCGGGAAAGTGGCGATGACCTTGTCGGACGCTTTTTGCGTGGAGCGCCACCGCGCTGAATTCCAGCATCTGGTGGAACACCATATCGACATCCTGTTCGCCAATGAAAGCGAGATCGTGGCGCTGTATCAGTCGAAGGATTTCGACCAGGCGCTGCATCATCTGCAGGGCAAGGTGGAAGTGGCCGCCCTCACCCGCTCGGAAAAGGGCTCGGTGATCCTGAACGAAGCCCAGGTGCATATCATCGACGCCGTGCCGGGCGTGAGCGTGCTGGACACCACCGGCGCCGGCGACCTTTACGCCGCCGGCTTCCTGCATGGCTATTGCGCCGGCTTCGCGCTGGATGCCTGCGGCCGGCTCGGCAGCCTCTGCGCCGCCGAGATCATCAGCCATGTCGGCGCGCGGCCGCTCACCTCGCTCAAGCCCTTCGCTCAGCAAGCGCTGAAGCCATGATCCTGCCATGATCGGCGGCTAAACCGCCGCCGGTCGCAAAAAACCCGATGTGAGTATCCATGGATCGTATTCGTATTCGCGGCGGCAAGCCGCTGCACGGCAGCATCCCGATCGGCGGCGCCAAGAATGCCGCTCTGCCGCTGATGGCCGCCGCCCTGCTCAGCACCGATACCCTCACGCTTTCCAACGTGCCGCATCTGGCCGATATCGCCACCATGGCGCATCTGCTGCAGCAGCATGGCGTGGATGTGATGATGGATGGCGGCAACGGCACGGCGGAAGGCCGCCGCATCCATCTGACGGCGCGCGAAATCACCTCCACGCTGGCGCCCTACGATATCGTGCGCAAGATGCGCGCCAGCGTGCTGGTGCTGGGGCCTTTGCTGGCGCGCTGCGGCGAGGCGGAAGTGAGCCTGCCGGGCGGCTGCGCCATCGGCACGCGGCCGGTGGATCTGCATATCGCCGCCTTGCGCGATCTGGGCGCCGAGATCGAGATCGTGAACGGCTATATCAAGGCGCGCGCGCCCAAGGGATTGAAGGGCGCGCATGTGCGCTTTCCGATGATCTCGGTGGGCGCGACGGAAAATCTGCTGATGGCCGCCTGCCTAGCGGAAGGCACCACGGTGCTGGAGAATGTGGCGCGCGAGCCGGAGATCGGCGATCTGGCGCGCTGCCTGATCGGCATGGGCGCGGATATCGAAGGCGTGGATAGCGAACGCCTGGTGGTGCATGGCAAGACCTCGCTGCATGGCGCGGAACATTCCATCCTGCCCGACCGCATCGAGACCGGCACTTACGCAGCCGCCGTGGCGATTGCCGGCGGCGCGGTGGAGCTGGTGGGTGCAAAGCTCGATCTGATCGAGGCCGTTACCGACAAGCTGGCGGAAGCCGGCTGCGCTATCGAAGCCACGCCGCGCGGCCTGAGCATCAAGCGCAACGGCAGCCGCCTGAAAGGCGTGGATTTCCTCACCCAGCCCTTCCCCGGTTTTCCCACCGACATGCAGGCCCAGGTGATGTCGATCATGACGCTCGCCGACGGCGCTTCGATGATCACCGAAACGATCTTCGAAAACCGCTTCATGCATGTGCCCGAATTGACGCGCATGGGCGCGAATATCGTGGTGCATGGCACCTCGGCGCTGGTGCGCGGCGTACCCGGCCTGACCGGCGCGCCGGTGATGGCCACCGATCTGCGCGCCTCGGTGTCGCTGGTGCTGGCCGGCCTGGCCGCCCAGGGCGAAACCACCGTCAACCGCGTCTACCACCTGGATCGCGGCTACGAACGCCTGGAAGAAAAGCTGGCCGCCTGCGGCGCCGATATCGAACGGCTGCGGAATTAACACCCGCCCATAGCCCCCTCGAATCGCCCGCGACTGGTCAACCGGGGTTTCCTGCGGTAGATAACCGGCGTATTTCGCGGGCTGGATCGGCCGGTTCGCACAAAACGCGAACTTTCGCCAGGATTGCCCATGTTCACCCCGCTCAGGCTGCGCGCCCAGGATGCCGAGGACGTTACCGTCCTGTCGGCCTGCCTGCAGGACGCCACGGTGAAGCTGGGCGATGTGGCCTACCAGCCCGGCCAGCGGCGTTTCGCCATGCTGCTCAACCGCTTCCGCTGGGAAGATGAAAGGCAGGGCCGCAAGCTGGGGGCCAAGCCGCATTTCCGCAACCGCAGCGGCCTGCATTTCGACGGCGTGCTGCGGGTGCGCCGCCAGGGCTTCGAGCAGGGCGACCCGCAGCAGGTGCTGGAGCTGCTCTCCATCCTGGCCGAACCCGGCGAGGATGCGGCGGCCAGTCTGACCCTGGTTTTCGCCGGCGGCGGCCTGCTGCGGCTGGACGTGGAATGCATCGAGGCCGAATTACGCGATACCGGCGCGCCCTATCCGGTGCGGCGCGCGCCCCGGCATCGCGCGGCGGAAACTTCGTATCGTGATGTGGAAAAAGTATGAGCAAAGATAGTCTGGTCATGGCGCTGCCCAAGGGCCGCATCCTCAAGGAAGTGCTGCCGCTGCTGAAGCGCGCCGGCATCGAACCCGAGGCCGAATTCCACGACGAGAATTCGCGCAAGCTGCGCTTCGCCACCAATCATCCGGGGCTGGAATTCATCCGCGTGCGCAGTTTCGATGTCGCCACCTTCGTGGCCTTCGGCGCGGCGCAGCTCGGCGTGGCCGGCAACGACGTGCTGATGGAATTCGACTATCCGGAAATCTACGCGCCGCTGGATTTGAATATCGGCCATTGCCGGCTTTCGGTGGCCGAGCCCGCCGCGCTGAAGGAAGGCGACGATCCGCAGCGTTGGAGCCATGTGCGCGTGGCCACCAAATATCCGCATATCACGCAAGCGCATTTCGCCAGCCGCGGCGTGCAGGCGGAATGCATCAAGCTGAACGGCGCCATGGAGCTTGCGCCCTTGCTGGGCCTGTGCCGCCGCATCGTCGATCTGGTTTCCACCGGCGCGACCTTGAAGGCCAATGGCCTGGCGGAAGTGGAAGTGATCGCGCAGGTGACTTCGCGCCTGGTGGTGAACCGCGCCGCGCTGAAAACCCGCCCCACCGAGGTGGGCGGCTGGATCGAGAAGATCCGGGGAGTGCTGAATGCCGATTGAACTGAATGCCAGCCAGCCGGATTTCGAGGCCCGCTTCGATGCGCTGGTGAAATCCAAGCGCGATGCCGAAGCCGATATGGGCGACACGGTGGCGAAGATCATCGCCGATGTGCGCGCGCGCGGCGACGATGCCCTGCACGACATGAATTTGAAATTCGACCGCGTGGACAGCCGCAAGCTGGGCCTGCGGATTTCGGATGCCGAAATGAACGCCGCCGCCGCACAGGTAGATAAAGCCACCATGGCGGCGCTGGAAACCGCCGCCGAACGCATCCGCGCCTTCCATGCGCGCCAGCAGCCGAGCGACGATTTCTACACCGATGCGCAGGGCGTGGGCCTGGGCCATCGCTGGACGCCGCTGGATGCCGCCGGGCTTTACGTGCCGGGCGGCAAGGCGGCCTATCCGTCTTCCGTGCTGATGAACGCGCTGCCGGCCATGGTGGCGGGCGTGCGCCGCGTGGCGGTTTGCGTGCCGACGCCGGGCGAGGAACTCAATCCGCTGGTGATGGCGGCCTTGAAGCTGGCCGGCGTGCATGAGGTGTATCGCGTTGGCGGCGCGCAGGCCGTGGCGGCGCTGGCCTATGGCACGCAGAGCATCGCGGCGGTGGACAAGATCACCGGCCCCGGCAATGCCTATGTGGCCGCCGCCAAGCGCCAGGTTTTCGGCCAGGTCGGCATCGACAACCCGGCCGGCCCGTCGGAAATCCTGGTGGTGGCCGACAAGCTGAACGATCCCGACTGGATCGCCGCCGACCTGCTGAGCCAGGCCGAGCATGACGAAGTGGCGCAATCGGTGCTGATCACCGACGACGCCGATTTCGCCGCCCGCGTCGGCCATGCCGTCGCCGCGCGGCTGGCGATCATGCCGCGCGGCAATATCGCCGCCGCCAGCTGGGCGAAATTCGGCGCGCTGATCACCCTGCCCAGCCTGGCCGCCGCGCCGCTGCTGATTGACCGCATCGCGCCCGAACATCTGGAGCTTGCGGTGGAAGACCCCGAGGCTTTGGCCGGCCATGTGCGCCATGCCGGCGCGATCTTCCTGGGCCGCCACACGCCGGAAGCCATCGGCGATTACGTGGCCGGGCCGAACCATGTGCTGCCCACGGCGGGCGCGGCGCGCTTCGCCAGCGGGCTGAATCTGCTGGATTTCATGAAGCGCACCACGCTGGTGCGCTGCGACGCGGCCTCGCTGGCCAAAATCGGCCCGGCGGCGGCCAAGCTGGCCGAAGCGGAAGGCTTGCATGCGCACGGGCTTTCCGTGACCATCCGGCTGGAGCAGACCTGAGCAGGGCCCAGGGCGAGGCAAGATGACCGAAAAACCAGGCAACCATAAACTGGTGGATGTGCAGCTCGACGAGCGCAGCCTGGTGCGGCGCTCGCCCGATATCGAGCATGAGCGCAAAGTGGCGATTTTCGATCTGCTGGAGCAGAACGTATTCTCGCCGATCGGCGCCCATGCCGAACAGGGGCCGTTCGCGCTGCTGCTGGGCATCGAGGAAAACCGGCTGGTCTTCGATATCCGCGACGAAGGCCAGATGCCGCTGGGCAAGATCATCCTGGCCCTGTCGCCCTTCCGCCGCATCGTGAAGGATTATTTCGAAATCTGCGAAAGCTATTTCGAGGCCATCAAACATGCCACGCCCAGCAAGATCGAAACTCTCGACATGGCCCGGCGCGGCGTTCACAACGAAGGATCGACGCTGCTGATGGAGCGGCTGAAGGGCAAGATCGAAACCGATTTCGATTCCGCCCGACGGCTGTTCACCCTGATCTGCGTATTGCACATCCGGGGCTGATCCATGCTCGGCAGCCTTCCCGGCAGCGTGCTGTTCAGTTGCACCATGAACAGCATCCGCTCGCCGATGGCCGAGGCTATCCTGAAGCAGATGTTTCCGCGCCAGGTCTTCGTCGATTCCGTCGGCGTGCGCAAGGGCGAGCGCGATCCGCTGGCCGCCGAAGTGCTGGACGAAATCGGCATTGATATCGGCAAGCACCGCCCGAAAACCTTCGACGACCTGGAGGATTCCTCCTTCGATCTGATCGTCACCTTGTCGCCCGAGGCGCATCACCGCGCGCTGGAAATGACCCGCACCATGGCCTGCGACGTGGAATTCTGGAACACCTTCGATCCCTCCATCGTGGAAGGCACCCGCGAGCAGCGCCTGCAAGCCTATCGCGAAGTGCGCGACACCCTGCTCAAGCGCATCCGCGAGCGTTTCCCCAAGCATTTCGCGCAAGGCGGCTGAGCATGCTGACGCGCCCGCAAGCCCTGCGTTTCGCCGCGCTGCCTTTGCGCAATCTGGCCAGCGAATATCCCAATCATCTGGCGCATCTGCTGAACGGCGCAAACGATCTGGCATCGCCGCGCGCGCTGCATCCGATTTTCTACGGCAGCTACGATTGGCATTCCGCCGTGCATGGCTGGTGGCTGCTGGCGCGCTGCCTGCGCCGCTTTCCCGATCTGGAAATCGCAAGCCAGGCCGAAGCGTTGTTCGACAGCCACTTCACCCTTGAGGCCGGCCGCATCGAAGCCGCGTATTTCCTGGCGCCGGGCCGGGCCGGTTATGAGCGGCCCTATGGCTGGGGCTGGCTGCTGGCGCTGGCGGCCGAATTGCGGCAATGGCGGCATCCGCGCGCGCCGCAATGGTGCGCCGCGCTGGCGCCGCTGGAAGCCTGGCTCGGCAAGGCGTTTCCAGCTTATCTGCAAAAGCTCGGCTATCCGATCCGCGTCGGCACCCATTACAACACCGCCTTCGGCCTGCTGCTGGCGCTGTATCATGCCGATGCCAACCAGGATGCGGCGGCGCGCGGCTGGATCGCCGAGGCCGCGCGCCGCTGTTTTCTCAAGGATCGCGATTATCCCGCGCATTACGAGCCGAATGGCGATGACTTCCTCTCCGGCGGCCTGGTGGAAGCCCTGCTGATGGCGCGCATCCAGCCGCAAGCGGAATTCGCCGCTTGGTTCGCCGCTTTCCTGCCCGATGCCGGCGTATATCGCCCGGCCAGTGTGCTGGACCGCGCCGATGCCAAGGGCGTGCATCTGGATGGTTTGAATCTCTCGCGCGCCTGGTGCCTGCGGGGAATAGCAGAAGCATTACCCGCGCAATCCGCCGTGCTCGATGCCCAGCTGCGGACCCTGGCCGATGCCCATATCGCCGCCAGCCTGCCTTTCCTGGAAAGCGGCCATTACGGCGGCGAACATTGGCTGGCAACCTTCGCTGCCCTTGCGGCAGAAGGATTCTGACGGCGCGCCTCCCCCTTGCCAAGCCCGCTCCGCTGTGGCTGGCTTGCCAGCAAAGAGGAGGATGCATCATGCCGGCGGATAACGAATGCCCGTGAATATCGAACTCTGGCTGGCCTTCGTGGCCGCCGCCACCTTGCTGATCCTGATACCCGGCCCCACCACCATGCTGGTGATGGGCCATGCTTTGGCCAGCGGCATGCGGATCGGCTTTCTCAGCCTGATCGGCGTGGCATTGGGCGATGTGGCGGCGATTGCCTTATCCATGCTCGGCCTGGGCCTGCTGCTGGCGGCTTCGGCGCAAGCCTTCATGGCGCTGAAATGGCTGGGCGTGGCCTATCTGATCTGGCTGGGCATCAAGCTCTGGCGTGCGCCGCCGGCACGGCTCGATGCCGGCATCGGCAACACCCGGCACGCCACTGCCCCGTACTCCACTGCTTTGCGCGCCACAGCCTTGCGCGCCATCGCCCAGGCTTTCATCGTCACCATGCTGAATCCGAAGGGGCTGCTATTCTTCGCGGCTTTCCTGCCGCAATTCCTCGATCCCGACAAAGCCCTGCTGCCGCAGGCCGCTATTCTGACTTTGACCATGGTTTTCCTTGCGGTGAGCATTCAATCCTGCTGGATTGTGCTGATCGGCCGCGCCAAGCGCCGCATCGTCGGCAGCCGGGTGCTGAAAAACCTCAATCGCGCCGGCGGCGCCATGTTGATCGGCGCCGGCCTGCTGACCGCCGGCCTGAAACGGAGCTGACCATGCGCATGCCGCTGCTTGCCTTGCTGTTGCTGCTGCCAGCCGCCGCGCTGGCCCAGCCGATGCGCTGCAATACGCCGCCGCGTGCGCCGTTTTGCCTGGATCGCCTGCAACCCGGCGCCGATCCATCCAGCCTGGCGCAATGCCGTTCGGAAAGCCGCAGCTATATCAGCCAGATGACGCGCTACAGCGATTGCCTGCAAGACGAAGCCGCCCGCGCCCGCCAGGATCGCGACCGCGCCGAACGCAAACTCGACTGCCTGCAAAGCGGCAGCGGTTATTGCAGTTGAGCGCCATGCAGCCGCAGCCTTTCCGCATCGACGTGCCGGACAGCGCCATCGCCGATCTGCATGCCCGGCTGGACCGCACCCGCCTGCCGCGGCAGCCGCGCGAGGCCGGCTGGCGCTATGGCAGCAACGTGGATTACATGCGCGGCCTGCTGCGGCATTGGCGGCATGATTTCGACTGGCGGCATTGGGAAGCGCGGCTGAATGCCTGGCCGCAATTCCGCGTGAGCCTGCCGCGCCCCAATGATGGCGGCGATGAGAGCGGCGAACAGGTGCTGCATTATCTGGTCGCCCAGGGCAAAGCAGCGCCAGGCGGCCCCGCGCCGCGTCCGCTGCTGCTGCTGCATGGCTGGCCCGGCGCGGTTTACGAATTCATCGAGATGCTGGAGCGCCTGACCGATCCGGCGCGCTTCGGCGGCGATGCGGCGGATGCCTTCACGGTGATCTGCCCCAGCCTGCCGGGCTATGGCTATTCCACGCCGCTACATGCGCCCATCGGTCCGCGCGGCATCGCCGCTTTGTATCGCAGCCTGATGGCGGATGTGCTGGGCTTTCAGCGCTTCTTCGTGCAGGCCGGCGATTGGGGCTCCATCGTCGCTTCCTGGCTGGGCATCGACCATGCCGCGCATGTGGCCGCGCTGCATCTCAACATGGTGCCGCTGCGCCCGCCGGTGGCGACGGCGTTGAGCGATGCGGAAAAAGCCTGGGCGGCGGAAACCAAGAAACGCCATGCGCTGGAAGGCGGCTATTTCGCCATCCAGAGCACCAAGCCCACCACCTTGGGCTATGGCCTGAGCGACAGCCCGGCCGGCTTGGCCGGTTGGATCGTGGAGAAATTCCATGGCCGCCCCAACGCGCCCGCCGACAAGCCGCCGCCGCTGGATATCGACGCCATGCTGGCGATCATCTCGCTTTACTGGTTCACCGATACGGCGGCCACCGCCGCCTGGCTGTATCACGCCGCCGCGGCGCGGCGCGAATTGGCGATGGGCAAGGATGAGTTCTGCCATCCGCCCACCGGCTTTCTGCTGCCGCCCTGGGATCTGGTGCCGCCATCGCCGCCGAGCTGGCTGGCGCGCGGCTATAATGTGGTGCGGCAGCGCGATCTGCCGCGCGGCGGGCATTTCGTGGCCATGGAGCAGCCGGATATCCTGCTGGCCGACATGACCGATTTTTTCCATCAACGGAATTTGTAGAGGAGTTTGCAGGCGATGCCGAAATCCGACCGCTATCTCGAGGATTACACCGCCGGCGAAGTGGTGGAGGCCAATGGCGTCAGCTTAAGCGAATCCGATATCCTGGATTTCGCCTTGCGCTACGATCCGCAGCCTTTCCATCTCGACCGCGAGGCGGCGCAGCGTTCGATCTTCGGCGGCCTGATCGGCTCGGGCTGGCAGACCGGCGCGCTGGCATTGCGCATGCTGATCCAGGCCGGGCTGATCGGCAAGGGCAGCATGGGTTCGCCGGGCCTGGATGAATTGCGCTTTCTCAAACCATCGCGGCCGGGCGACACGCTCTATGCCAAGGCGCGGATAGAATCCGTGCGCGAATCGCAAAGCAAACTGGATCGCGGCATCGTGGTGATTCACTATTGGGTGGAGAACCAGAAGGGCGAAACCATCATGAGCTTCAAGGGCAATCAGCTCATCGCCAAGCGGCCGAAATAATCGCCGTCAACTGGTCAGCAGAAAATCCTTCGCGCCATCCAGCCGCGCTTCATCCAGCACGGCGGCGGTCAGCAGCGCGCCGAGAAAACGGCCGTCGCTCAAATCCGCGCCGGTGAGATTGGCTTGGCTGAGATCGGCCTGGCGCAGATCGGCGGCCACCAGGCTGACGCCGATCAGATTGGCGCCGATCAACTTGGCCTTTTGCAGCTTTGCTGCGGCGAGATTGGTGCGCGCCACGCGGCCGGCGCGGGTTTCATCGCGGATCGCCGCCATGTTGGCATAGGACAGATCGGCGCCATCCAGCATGGCGCGGCTGAGATTCGCGCCGCGCAGATTGCTGCGGCGCAGATCGGCCTGGCGCAGATCGGCGAAATTCAGCCGCGCCAGCGCAAGATTGGCATTGGTCAGCACCGCCTCGGCGAAGCAGGCGCGTTCCAGCAATGCGCCCATCAGATTGGTGCCGACCAGATTCATGCCGCGAAAATCGAAATCCGACAGATCGGCGCGCTCGCCCTCGCGGCCTTCGCTGAGCACCCAGGCTTCATGGCGCTGCAGCACCGCCTGCAATTCGTTGCGGTCGACGCGCGATACGGCGGCGAACAAAGCCTCGGCGAATTCCGGCAATTCGCGCATCGCCGGATCGAGGATCGCGCCGCGCAGATCGGCGCCGTTGAAGCTGGCGCCCGATATCGTCGCGCCGGCCAGATTCGCGCCGGCAAGGTTCGCGCCGCTGAAATCGGAACCGGCCAGGTTGCTGTCGTCCAGCCGCGCCGAAACCAACTGCGCCTTGCGCATGTCGGCGCCGTTCAAATCCACCTGACCGAGATTGGCGTCGGCGAAATCGGCATGCAGCGCGAAAGCCTTGCCGAGATTGGCGCCGGTGAGGTCCGCGCGTTGCGCCGAAGCGCCCGAGAGATCCAGCGGCCGTTCGCCGATATCCATCTCGGTCAGCATGCCGTCGGCATCGTAGATCGGGGTGGCCGCCTGGCCGCCATCTATCTCGGCGAAATTCGCATCGTTCAGACCGGCCGCACGCAGGCAGGCGCCGCGCATGTCGGACCAGCGCATGTCGGCTCCATCCAGCGTGGCATTGCGGAAATCGCTGCCCACGCATTTCGACAGCGAGAGCCGAGCGCCATCCAGGCGGGTGCGATGCAGCCGCGCGCCGGTAAGATTGGCCTGCGCCAGATTCACGCCGGACAGATCGGTATCGGATAGATCGGTATAGGCAAGCTCCGCCGGACGCGCGCCGAGCGTACCGGACAGATACGCTTCATGCTCGCGGACGATTTCGCGCAACCGTTCCTGGTTCAGCTTGGTCAGTTGGCGCGGTACGGTCTTCGAAGTATGCGGCATAACTACCTGCGACAGATCAGGTTAATCTTATGCACAGCCGTATTGTATAATAGTAAATAATCAGCTTTCGAAAAAAAATACCAGCCGGATCGCACGATTAATGGTTGCAATCCGGCAAACATGGCTATCTCTGAATGTATTTAGGCCGCCCTCAGCCTCGGCGCTCGACCATAAGCTGCTTGATCTCGCTGATCGCCTGGGCCGGATTGAGGCCCTTGGGGCAGGTATTGGTGCAGTTCATGATGGTGTGGCAGCGATAGAGCCGGAACGGATCTTCCAGATTATCCAGCCGCTCGCCGGTCATCTCGTCGCGGCTGTCGGCGATCCAGCGATAGGCCTGCA
>JAYSEE010000047.1:0-848 GCA_041914045.1 Ferrovibrio sp.
CACTACCTTGACATGGTAGGGGTCACAAGTTCGATCCTTGTACCGCCCACCACGCGCTGTTTTCCCTCGATGCAACCTTGTACCGAATCGCGGGTTCGGCTTGCGCCGAATCGCTTGGCCGGGGAAAACTGCCGTCATGGCGGCCCCCAATTACACCATCGGCATCTTCTTCGGCATCGACCAAGCCGATAAGGACAGTTTCGGCGCCGGCCTGCATCAGGCCGCCGAGGCCGCCCGCATGGGCGGCGTATTCTATGGCGACAATCTCTTCACCTTCGGCCGCAACCTAAGCTTCCTGGGCGATACGCCGTTTTTCGACGCCGTGCGCAAGCATGCCGAAACCCGGGTGGAGAAATCGCTGATCTGGCGTCATGCCGTGCTGGCCTGGGCGGCGCGCCAAGGCATGCGGCTGAATGGCGATTTCGTGGAATGCGCCTGCTACAAGGGCACCTCGGCGCGCATTCTGTGCGACACGCTGGATTTCGGCAAAAGCGGCAAGACCTACTGGCTCTACGATCTGTTCGAGCATGACGAAGGCATGGCCCATCATGCCATGCCCGAACACGGCAATGGCTTATACGAACAAGTGCAGGCGCGCTTCGCCGATCTGGCGAATGTGCGCATCACGCGCGGCGCGGTGCCGGCCGTGCTGCATGATGCAGCGCCGGAGAAGATCGCCTTCATGCATCTCGACCTCAACAATGCCGATGCCGAAATCGGCGCGCTGGAATTGCTGTTCGACCGCATGCTGCCCGGCGCCGTGCTGGTGCTGGACGATTACGGCTGGCTCAATTATCGCGCGCAAAAGCAAGCGGAAGACGCATGGTTCGCGCAACGCGGCTATCATG
>JAYSEE010000047.1:858-3986 GCA_041914045.1 Ferrovibrio sp.
AATTGCCGACGGGCCAGGGTCTGCTGATCAAATAAACGCAAGCATAGCGCGCAGCATTCGTGGTTGCGCCGCTGGGATGCCATGGTTACTATGGTTTTCGGATGATGTTGCCGCGTCTTGCGGCTTGAAGAGATTATTATCCATTCGCCGGTTTTCGGCGCGCCTTGCAATATCGCCGGATGTTCCGGCGTAGCGATCCCAGCAGCCGTATCGGCAGCCATTTTGATCGGCCCGCATCGGGTTGATCGGCCAGGATCGAGAAAACGGAGGAACGGGCCGGTGACGGCAACACGCGGCAGCGACACGGCGGCAGACGACTTCATGACTCCCGACGCGCAGGACGAGCGCGTCATCTGCAGGCAGACCACCATCACCCTGCAGTATTTCGGCGGCGATGCATCCGAACGGCCCTTGCTGCTGTTTCTGCATGGCGCGCTGCGCAACAAGGGCTCGTTGCTGCCGATCGCGCCGGCCTATGCCGAATTCGACCGCGCTTTCTGCGACCTGCCCGGCCATGGCGGCTCGGAACGGCCGCTGGATTATTCGCTGGCCGATTACGCCGGCGAAATCGCCAGCCTGCTGCGCCGCCGCTTCGGCGGACGCGACATCGTGCTGGTGGGCGAATCCATGGGCGGCCTGATCGCATTGCGCGCCGCGCTGGACCCGCGATTGAACATTCTGGGCCTGGTGCTGGCCGATCCGCCGCTCACCTGCTCCAAGCAATGGGCCTTGCGCGCCACCATGCGGCAGATGGCGCAGCAAGGCCGCAGCCATCGGGTAATGGCGGAACTTTCGGAGCCCTTTTTCGGCATGAGCGAAGCCGGCGAAGTGATCGGCGAGCGGCATTACTACCGCCTGCTGGATGAATTGCAGTTGCCCTGCCTGGTGCTGACCGGCACCGAACCGCTGTTTCCCGCCCGCAAAGCCGAATATCGCGTGCCCTGCTGCCTGGATGAATTCGATCTCTATTTGCTGCGCCGGCTTTATCCGGATCGCGTCAGCATCCGCCGCATCGAGGATTGCGGCCATACTTTGCTGGTGGAACAGCCGCAGGCCAGCGCGGAAGCGATCCGCGGCTTCATAGCAGGCCTGTTATGAGCGCCGCGATGAAACGCAAATCCGCGCCGCGAACAGAACAGCCGGCCGAACAACCGGCGGAACTGGCGCGCCGCGCCGTAACCCATCTGGCGGCGCGCGAAAATGCCGAGGCCGCCATCGTGCTGACCCGACTGTTCGGCGCCTGGCCGGCGGAAACCGCTTTGGCGGCGCTGGCCGAGCCGATTGCGACGCAGACCATACCGCCTGAATCCGCCTTCGGACTGGGCGATTTCCTGCGCGTCACCCTGCCCGGCGCATTGCCGCCGCTGCCGCGCCCCATTCTGCTGCACCATGACGCCGATGCGGAAAACGCGCCGGGCTGGATCAACGTAATCGGCAACCGGCGGGTTTTCGCTTTTGCCGAAAAGCCGTATTTCTTTCCGATCTTCATCGGCGAAGCCGCGCCGGCCTGGCTGCATCTCGACCGCGCCTACCGCGAAACCCGCCGCAACATGCAGCGCGCCCTGCTCCGGCTGGACACCACCCGGCCGCTGCTGCTGGCGCTCGGCGCCGAACCGCATCAGATGACTGGCCGCATCTCCCAGGGCCGCGAGGCGCGCGATGAATTGCTGCGCCGCTGGCTCGGCCGCTATGAAATCCTGTTCAGCGACATTCTGCCCTTGCAGCGCGGCCGGCTGGCCTGCCTGGGCGCCGCGCCGGCGCAGGAGCCGAACCGGCAGCAATTGGTGGTGGCGTTCAATGCCGGCCTGCGGGCCTTGTGCGAAAGCTGCGGCATTGATTTCGTCCCGGCAGCCGCCTCGCTGATCGACAATGTAGACATCAACGCCGTAGCCCCGCTGGACCCCGCTTTGCTGGACAGCCTGCGCCGCATCGGCTTGCTCACCGCCGCAATGGAAACGCGGATGCCGGAAGGCCGCGCCCGCGTGGTGGCCTATACCGCCGCGCGCCAGGATGATGACGGCACGGCGAATAGCCGGGTTTCGCTCCGCTCCGCCGATGCGCAGGTGCAGCCGCGCCCGGCGGCCGCGATGGAAAAACTGGCGCTGGACCTGCTGGCGGTGCAGACGGTGGTGAAACCGATCCGCCGCATCCTGATTGCCGAAGCGCGCGACGCCTGCCTGCCGCTGGCATTGCCGCCGCAATTGCTCGATCAAGCCTTGCTGCTCTACTCCGATCCGGCCGCGGCCGCGACCGCCGAACGACTGGCCGCCTTTGCCGGTCGCGAAGATGTGAAGGTTGCCGCCTGGCGGCCCGACATGCTGAACGCCTTGCGCGGCCGGGCTTTCGATCTGGCCTGCATCACGCTGCCGCCGGGCGACGAAGCGGCCGCTACCGAGCGGCTGCTGCCGCTGCTGGATGGGCTGGATATCGCCTATCTGCTGCTGGCTGCCGACCGCCCGGCGCTGGGCCCATTCCAGCCCGGCTGGCTGGGCAATTCGCGGATATTGTCGGTGGCGCTGCCGGTTGCCGAGCGCCCGCCGGGCTGGCGCAAGCCGGCCCTGGCTTTCGGCGCCTGGCGCGGTTCGCTGCATCGCGCCTGGATGGACGGCACGGAACCGCAATCCTGACGCTCGCGCCTAGCCAGACTCTTGCCCCCCCAGCCAGACTCTTGCAACTGGGCCCAAGGCAGCGGAAAGTGGCGGCATGGAATCGCCCAGTCATATGGTCGGCGTGTTTTTCGGGTTGAAGGACGAGGAAGCCTTCGCCGACGGCATGCGCAAATCCATCCGGCAGGTGCGCAATGGCGGCATCTACGCCGGCGACAACATCTTCACCTTCAACCGCAACCTCGGTTTTCTGCAAAACCAGAAACTGATGGATGCCGTGCGCAAGCATGCCAACACCGCCACCGAGCGCGCCATTCTCTGGCGCCAGGTGGTGCTGGCCTGGGCGGCGCAGCAGGGCATGAAGCGCGAAGGCGATTTCGTGGAATGCGCCTGCTACAAGGGCACCACCGCGCGCATCCTGTGCGAATATCTGGATTTCGATAAATCCGACAAGCGCTATTACCTCTACGACCTGTTCGAACATGACGAGAGCATGCCGCATCACGCCATGGAGGAGCACGG
>JAYSEE010000047.1:3996-16700 GCA_041914045.1 Ferrovibrio sp.
CTCTACGAGAAGGTGCTGAACCGCTTCAAGGATTTCAGCAATGTGACCGTCACGCGCGGCGCGGTGCCCGGCGTGCTGCGCGATGTGTCGCCCGAGAAAATCGCCTTCCTGCATATCGACCTGAACAGCGCCGAGGCCGAGATCGGCGCGCTGGAAATCCTGTTCGACCGCATGGTGCCGGGCGCCATCCTGGTGCTGGACGATTACGGCTGGAATTTCTATTACCAGCAGCAGCGCGCCGAGGATGCTTGGTTCGCCGCGCGCGGTTATCAAGTGCTGGAACTGCCCACCGGGCAGGGCCTGCTGATCAAGTAATGGCTATCTACGATCAATCGCTGCGCATCCTTCTGCGGGCCAGTTCGTCGCGGATGTTCGATTTGCAGCGCAAGCATCGCGAATTGCTGGCCAAGCAGCAGCGCATGCCCGGCAAACCGCTGAAGCCCTTCCAACCCTTCTTCACCAATCACAATGCCAACCGGCTGGTGATCCTGAAATACGCGCCGCCCGCCCATGAGCGGAACGGCCTGATCAATACCCGCGCCGTGCAGACCAAGCTGTATCTGCCGTTCAACGACGCCAATATCGAGGAAGGCGGCAAGACCATCCTGCTGTCCGACCCCAAGCTGGAATACGCGCTGGACGAACAGCTTGCTATGTCGCCCAAGCGCGACGCCGCCGCCTTCCAGCGCGACCGCGCGGTGCTGGATATATTGGACAGCCTGCCTTCGCTGGACCCCTTCCTGATGCGCGACAAGATGGAGATCGAGGCGATCGGCGTGGATGACGGCTATTTCGCCATCCCGCCCAACGAGCTGGAAGCGATCAAGGTTTTCGTGCGCGACAAGATGGCCAAGGTGGCGCGTTTCGCGGCATCGGAAGGCGATGCGGTGGAAGCCAGCGCGGTGGAAAAACTGACGCAGATCCTGTGGGAGGCCAAGGACGCGGCGGCGATGAAGCCGATCGCTCAGACCTTCGGCATCGACATCGCCCGCGCGCCGGAGATCGTTTACTCCTGGAAGGGCGTGATCTTCTATGACCGCGAATTCAGCCAGCAGCGCGCCGAATGGCAGAAGCTGCTGGATTGGCTGGCCAACGAAGCGCGGCCGCGCGACGGCGCCGATCCCGCCATGCTGAAAGACATGGCCGAATTGCGCAAGCTGGCGCATGACGGCATGGCCGCCCATTGGCGCCAGGTGAACGAGAAACTGGAAAACTACCGTCATTGCTTCGACGAACTCTTCCTGCGCAAGAAGGAAGCCAAGCCCTTCATGGACTTCCTGCGCAGCGCCAAGCAGCTATTCTGGGATCTTGGCGATTCGCTCTCGCGGCTGAACCATTCCCACGCGGTGTGGGATCGCGCCACCGAGCGCTACACGTTGCGCCGCCTGCCCGCCGCGCCGCTTTCCGATCTGCTCGACATCCTCTATCGCATCAACGCGGATTGACGCGATGGCGGAGGATGAAAGCAACCGGGCCTTCCTCGCCGCTTTGCAATTGCATGGCCAGGGCAAACAGGCCGAGGCGGAGGCCGCCTATCGCGCGCTGCTGCAACGCTGGCCCAATCACGGGCAGGCATGGCATCATCTCGGCATTCTGGCCTTGCAGCGCAACGATTACGCCACTGCTGCCGAATTGATTGGCAAGGTGCTGCGCAGCGCACCCAACGCGGTCACCCCCGGCATGGCTGCGCCTTGGGCGAATTACGGCATCGCCATGCTGCGGCTGGGCCGCGTCGACGAAGCCATCGCCGCCCAGCAGCGCGCCATCAAGATCGACCCCAATTTCGTCGCTGCCCACAAAAATCTCGGCAATGCTTATCGCGAAAAGAACATGCGCGAGGAAGCCGAAGCGGCCTATCGCCAGGCTTTGCGCATAGCGCCGGATGCCGATGGCTGGTTCAATCTGGGCCTGGCCTTGCAGAATGTCGATCCCGGCGGCGCCATCGCCGCCTTCCGCCAGGCCGCGGCGCTTGATCCCAAGCATGTGAAGGCGATGAGCAGCCTGGCCAATCTGCTGCGCCTGCAAGGCCGCATCGAGGATGCCCGCGTGGTCTGGGACCGCGCCATCGCCCTCGATCCGCAGCCCGGCCTGCGCTTCATGCGCGCCCTTACCGTCAATCCCATCGTTGCCGGCCGCGCCGAAATCGAGGCCGAACGCCAGCGCCAAATCGCCGCCATCGCGGCACTGGAAGCCGACACGCCGCCTTTGCGCGCGCCGGAAGACGAAGTCTTCACCGCCAATTTCTTCATGGCCTATCACGGCCGCAACAATCGCGATGTGCATGCCCGGATCGGCCGGCTGTATCAAAAAGCCTGCTCGGCCCTGGCCTGGCAGGCGCCGCATATCGGCCGGCCGCGCGATGCGGCCCTGGGCACGCCGGCGCGGCGCATCCGCGTCGGCTTCCTGTCGCAATTCCTGCGCCGGCATTCCATCGGCAAGACCACGCGCGGCATCCTGGCGCAGCTCGACAAGAGCCGCTTTGAAAGCACCGCCATCTTCGTGCAGCCGGCCATCGACGACGACATCGCCCGTTTCATCCGCGAATCAGCCGATCATCATCTGCTGCTGCCGAAGAAATTGCAGGCGGCGCGCGAGGCGGTGGCGGCGCAAGAGCTGGATATCCTGTTCTTCCAGGATATCGGCATGGAACCCTATACCTATTTCCTGGCTTTCTCGCGGTTGGCTCCGGTGCAATGCGTCTCGTTCGGCCATCCCGACACCACCGGCATTCCGAACATGGATTGGTTCATCTCCAACGATCTGTTCGAATTGCCGGAAGCGGCAGAACATTACAGCGAGAAGCTGTTTCTGCTGCGCGATCTCGGCACGCTGGCCTATTATTATCGGCCCACCGATCCCAATCCGCGCAGGAGCCGCGCCGAATTGCCGCTGCCGCAGCAGGGCCGCATCTATCTCTGCCCGCAGCATCTGTTCAAGATCCATCCGGATTTCGACGATATCGCCATCGACATCCTGCGCCGCGACGCGGAAGGCCATCTGGTGCTGATCGGCCAGGGGCCGCAGACCTGGGCCGACCTCACCTTGCGCCGCATGGCGAAAGCGGGGCCGGACGTGATGGCGCGCGTATCGGTGATTCCGCCGCAGGAAGGGCCGGATTTCCTCAGCCTGCTGGCCGCCGCCGACGTGGTGCTCGACACCGTGCATTTCAACGGCATGAACACCTCGCTGGAGGCCTTGTCGCAAGGCGCCGTGGTGGTGACGCTGCCCAGCGACCAGCAGCGCGGCCGCCATACCCAGGGCATGTATCGCAAGATGGGCATCCCGGAGCCGGTGGCGAAGGATGCCGCCGATTACGCCGATATCGCGCTGCGCGTGGCGCGGGATGCCGATTACCGCGCCGATCTGCGCCGGCGCATCCTGGCCGCCAACCATCTGCTTTACGAAGACCCGCGCGTGGTGCGCGAATTCGAGCGCTTCTTCCTGGAATCCCTCGGCCTGGAACCCTTGGATCTGCAATCCTGATTGCATCGCTACAATCGGGCGATTGCCAGTGCGGCGCGACACGCCTAGTGTGTTTTCCGAGGAAACGCCCGAAGGAATAAGCCGTGTCGCCCAGCGCCGCACAGGGTAGAGATTATATCGATTCGTCCTATGCCTGGCTGCGACTGGCGATCAATGTGGCGATCGGCACGGTGGGCGGCGTCGGCATGTGGTCCATCGTGGTGGCGATGCCGGCGATCCAGGCCGAATTCGGCAGCGACCGCGGCAGCGCTTCGCTGCCCTTCACCCTGCTGATGGTCGGCCTGGCGCCGGGCACTGTGCTGATGGGCAAGCTGGCCGACCGTTTCGGCGTGGTGGCGCCGGTGATGCTGGGCAGCGTGATGCTGGCGACCGGCTACATGCTGTCGGCCTTCGCGCCCGACATGACCTTGCTCACCCTGATCTTCGGCCTGTTCATCGGCATGCTCGGCACCTCGGCCTTCTTCGCGCCGCTGATGACCGACATCTCCTTCTGGTTCCAGCGCCGGCGCGGCTTCGCCATCGGCCTATGCGCCTCGGGCAATTATTTCGCCGGCGCGATCTGGCCGCCGGCCATCGAGCATTTCATCGCGCTGTATGGCTGGCGCGCCACCCATATCGGCATCGGTGCGATCTGCCTGTGCATCATCCTGCCGCTGGCCTTGCTGCTGCGCCGCAAGCCGCCGGCGCAGCCGGCCTTGCACGGCGCGGCTGCCGCCGGCGCGCGGGGCCTGCATCTGCCGCCCCGCCTGCTGCAAACCCTGCTGATCCTGGCCGGACTGGGCTGCTGTGTGGCGATGTCGATGCCGCAGGTGCATATCGTCGCCTATTGCGTCGATCTCGGCTATGGCCCGGCGCGCGGCGCCGAAATGCTGGCGCTGATGCTGGGCTGCGGCATCGTCAGCCGGATGACTTCCGGCTGGATTCTCGACCGCATCGGCGGGCTAGCCACCTTGCTGCTCGGCGCGGTGATGCAGGGTCTGGCGCTGGCGCTGTATCTGCCCTTCGACGGGCTGATGTCGCTCTATGTGATCTCGGCGATTTTCGGCCTGGTGCAGGGCGGCATCGTGCCCAGCTATGCCTTCATCATCCGCGAATTGTTTCCCGCGCACCAGGCCGGCTTCCGCGTCAGCCTGGTGATCTCGGCCACCCTGATCGGCATGGCGCTGGGCGGCTGGCTGTCGGGCGCGATCTTCGATTTCACCGGCTCGTATCGCGTGGCCCTGCTCAACGGCATCGCCTGGAATCTGATGAATGTGAGCATCGTGACCTGGCTGCTGCTGCGCGGCCGCCGCCTGCGTCCGGCGGCGGCCATCGCCTGATTACCAGCCTATCAACGTGATTACACCAACCACCGCAAAAGCCAAGGCGGCGATCTTGCGCACCAGATCCAGCGGCACGCGGCGCATGATCGCCTCGCCCATCATCAGCACCGGGATATTGGCCAGCATCAGCCCGAGCGTGGACGCCGAGGCCACCAGCCAGAGCGAGCCGTATTTGGCGGCCAGCGCCGTGGTCGCCACCTGGGTCTTGTCGCCGATCTCGGCCAGGAAGAACGCCACCAGGGTGCCGGCGAAAGCGCCGAAGCGGCTGGCCTTCACCGGAGCGTCGGATTCATCCAGCGTATCGGGCTTCAAGGTCCAGATCGCCATGGCGATGAAGGACGCGCCCAGCGCCCAGCGCAGATAATCCGGCTGCACGAAATGCTCCAGCCACAGGCCGGCCCAGGCCGCCAGGGCGTGGTTGAGCAAAGTGGCGGCGAGAATGCCGGCCATGATGGTCCAGGGCCGGCGGAATTTCGCCACCAGCAACAGGCTGAGCAATTGCGTCTTGTCGCCGATCTCGGCAATCGCCACCAAGGCGGTGACGGTGGCGAAATTGGCGATATCGCCTGTAATGAGGCTATCGCCGGTGATGATGCTATCGAACATGGGGCAACGCTTGGGGGCCGGACCGGACGGACGCATTGGCGTTCCGCCGCGATCCGACCCCGGATGACGGCAGCTCGCCAAAGGTCTCGCCAATCTCCGAAGCCAAAAAGCTCCGAACCGGAAGCGCCAAGGTGCGCCAGTGCTGGCTGGCCCGACCTAGTCTGTTGACGCCTCCCCCGCTTGCCGCGGGCGGCTACTCCCCAATGGGATGGCGGTTGATACACCGCATGGCGCGGAAAAGCCAGCCCGGAATCAACCGACCTGGAATCAACCCATGATGCTTGCGGCGGCCAACCGCCCCCGCATACCATCCTATGCATGTATCGCAATGCATTTTCTCACCTGAACCGCTAAATGGTCGCTCGGATTCAAACCGTCGCCTTTCAAGGCATAGATGTGCTGCCGGTGGACGTGCAGGTGCAAATCGCCGCCGGCATGCCGGCTTTCACCCTGGTGGGCCTGCCCGACAAGGCGGTGGGCGAGAGCCGCGAGCGGGTGCGCGCCGCCCTGGGCGCCATCGGCCTGGCCTTGCCGCCCAAGCGCATCGTGATCAACCTGGCGCCGGCCGATCTGCCCAAGGAAGGCAGCCATTACGATCTACCCATCGCACTCGGCCTGCTGGCCGCCATGGGCGTGCTGCCCGGCGATGCGCTGGACGAATATATGGCGTTAGGCGAATTGGCGCTGGATGGTGCCGTCGGCATGGTGGCCGGCGTGCTGCCGGCGGCGATCGCCGCCAATGCGATGAATAAAGGCCTGATCTGCCCGGCCGCTGCCGGCGGCGAAGCGGCCTGGGCCGGCGGCGGCAATATCCTGGCCGCGCCCGATCTGCTGGCGCTGATCAATCACTTCAAGGGCAGCCAGGTTCTGCCCATGCCGCAACCGCTGGCAGCGGACGACATGCCCGATGCCGCGCCCGACCTGCGAGACATCAAGGGTCAGGAAAGCGCCAAGCGCGCTTTGGAAGTGGCGGCCGCCGGCGGCCATAACCTCTTGATGGTGGGGCCGCCCGGCGCGGGCAAATCCATGCTGGCGCAGCGCCTGCCGGGATTGCTGCCGCCGCTCGATCCGGCCGAGATTCTGGAAGTCAGCATGATCGCCTCGCTGGCCGGGCAATTGCCGGACGGCAAACTCACGCGGCGGCGGCCCTTCCGCAATCCGCATCATTCGGCCTCGATGGCGGCGCTGATCGGCGGCGGGCTGCGCGCCAAGCCCGGCGAAGTGAGCTTGGCGCATCTCGGCGTGCTGTTCCTGGATGAATTGCCGGAATTCTCGCGCCAAGTGCTGGATTCCCTGCGCCAACCGCTGGAAACCGGCCGCGCCGTGGTGGCGCGCGCCAATGCCCATGTCAGCTATCCGGCGCGGGTGCAATTGGTGGCGGCGATGAATCCCTGCCGCTGCGGCTATCTGGCCGATCCCGCCCAGGCTTGCAGCCGCGCGCCGAAATGCGGCGCCGATTATCAGGCCAAGCTCTCCGGCCCGCTGCTGGACCGCATGGATCTGCATATCGACGTGCCGGCGGTGGAAGCCGCCGATCTGGCCCTTCCGCCGCCGCGCGAAGGCAGCGCCGCCGTGGCCTTGCGCGTGGCCGCCGCCCGCGAGATTCAGCGCCGGCGCTTCGCCGGCAAGAGCCAGGGCGGCGCGCCGATCCGCAGCAATGCCGAGGCCGATGGCGAATTGCTGGAAAGCGTGGCCTCGCCCGATGCCGCCGGCCGCGCATTGCTGACGGAAGCCGCCGACAAGCTGCGCCTCACCGCGCGCGGCTATCACCGCGTGCTGCGCGTGGCCCGCACCTTGGCCGATCTGGAAGCCGCCGAGGCCGTGAAACGCGCCCATATCGCCGAGGCGTTGAGCTATCGCCGGCTGGCGGCTGCCCGTTAATCGCCTTACGGCTAGGCTGCCCGTTGATGCTTTTTCATTAAAATGTCAGTGCGAGGCTGAGCACCAACGCCGCGGCCAGCAGGATATTCAGGCCGCGCGACAAACCAGGCTTGCGCAAGGCCTGCGCTAATCCAGCGCCGAACAACAGCCATGCGGCATGAATCAATACGATCGCAACGCTTAGCAATGCCAGTTTCAGCGCCGCGTCGCCCAGCGGCATCGGCAGCAAGCGGGTACTGGAATACACCGCGGCTATCGCCAGATAGGCTTTCGGATTGGCCAGCCCAAGAAAAAGCCCGCTGACAAAGCCCGGAGCGGCGGCGGACGCATCGTCTGTTTGCAATGGCGGCGCGGTGGCGATCCGCCAGGCCAGGAAAACGCAATACGCCAAAGCAGCGATCCGCACCGGCAGCACAGCCTGCGGCCAGGCCAGTAACAGTGTGGACAAACCAGCCGCCACCAGCAGCAATACCGCAACCGTGCCGGCCACCAGCCCCGCGCCATAGCCCAGCGCCGCCCGCGCGCCATGGCTGGCCGCCACCGCTGTAAGGCTGATGGTGGAAGGCCCCGGACTGCCCATCACCGCCAGCGCCGCCAGCAGCAGCCCCGCCATCGCCTGCATCAAATCCGCCATAAGCCCCCGCTCCGCCGATGCCGCAGGCTACGATGCGGCAAAGGCTCCGTCTTGTATGGATTTGACCTCCCTTGTCAGTAACCGGGGATTTATCCCCGAATAAATGAAAATTGCCCGATATTACAAAAATAGGATATTATAGGAACAAAATTAGTTTATTTGTTCGTATAAATCCCGTATAAGTATATTAATGAAAAATATAGCGTCCATATTATCTGCATTTTGCGGGTATTTACTGCTGTCCACGCCGCTGCAATCCGCCGAGCCGCCTTTGCCTGGCCCGGTACCGGTGGAGCAGGCGCGGGTGATCGACGGCGACACGATGGAGGTCGTCGCGCTGATCTGGCTGGACCAGCGGGTGACCACCCGCGTGCGGCTGGAAGGCATCGACACGCCAGAAAAACGCAGCAAATGCGCGGCCGAGCGCGAAGCCGCCGAGGCGGCGGTGAAGCTGGCCAATGACTGGCTGGAGCGCCATAAGCCGGTGGTGCTGCGCGATCTCAGCCACGATAAATACGGCCGCCGCGTGGTGGGCCGCGTGCAAAGCGCCGATGGTTCGTCCGATCTGGGCGAAAGCCTGCTCGCCCGTGGCTTGGCGCGGCGCTACGACGGCGGCGCCAAGCAGCCCTGGTGTCCCTGAACAACCATCAATCATCGGCAGGCAATCGCCGGGAGGGCTGGACTTTCCGCCCCACATTGCCGAAATAAGACCTCGATCAAAGAGGTTTTTTCGCCATGAGCAACCAAGTCGTCGACCTGCGCATTCCGGTTTCGGTCATCACCGGCTTTCTCGGGGCCGGCAAGAGCACACTGCTCAATCGCCTGCTGCGCCATCCCGATATGGGCGAGACTGCCGTGATCGTGAATGAATTCGGCGAGATCGGCCTGGACCATGCGCTGATCGCTTCCAGCAGCGAGGATACCGTGCTGCTTTCCTCGGGCTGCCTGTGCTGCACCGTGCGCGGCGATCTGGTGAACACCCTGCGCGATCTGATGGCCAAGCGCGAACGCGGCGAAGTTAAGCCGTTCAAGCGCGTGGTGATCGAAACCACCGGCCTGGCCGATCCGGCCCCGGTGCTGCACACCTTGATGACCGATCCGGTGGTTGCCGAACGCTTCCGGCTGGAAAGCGTGATCTCGCTGGTGGATGCGGTGAATGGCAGCGCCACGCTGGACAACCATGCCGAAGCCGTGAAGCAGGCCGCCATGGCCGACCGCATTGTGCTGAGCAAAACCGATCTGGCCGCGCCCGCCATCGCGGCGGAATTGAAGCATCGTCTGCATCATCTCAATCCCGCCGCCCCGATCCTGCCCGCCGTGATGGGCGAGATCGAGCCGGGCCCGCTGTTCAATGCCGGGCTGTACGATCCCAGCACCAAAAGCTTCAACGCGCAGAACTGGCTGCGCGCCGAGGCCTATGGCGGCCACGACCATCATCACCATGACCATGACCATGACCACGAGCACGAGCACGAGCACGAGCACGATCATGACCACCATGGGCACGACCATGGCCACCACCATCATCACGATGAGCATGACCATCCGCGCACGCCGGATGGCAAGCTGGATGTGAACCGGCATGACAATGCCATCGGCTCCTTCTGCATCACCTTCGACGAACCCTTCGAATGGAATCTGCTGGCAACCTGGCTCGACATGCTGGCGGCCTATCGCGGCGACAACCTGCTGCGTGTGAAGGGCCTGGTGAATGTGCAGGGCGTGGACCGCCCAGTGGTGATCCATGGCGTGCAGCACCTGTTCCATCCGCCGGCCACCATCCCGGCCTGGCCCGATGCCGACCGCCGCAGCCGCATCGTATTCATCACCCGCGACCTCGATCGCACGATGATCGAAAACACCCTGACCGCTCTGCGCGAGTCCAAGCCGGCTGAACAACAGCCGGCCTCCTGATCGCGTATGAACGAAATCCCCGCCGCCTTGCAGGCGGCCATCCGCAAGCTGGGCGCCACGGCGCGCGAGCGGGTCTTCTCGCTGGAATTCGAAGGCCGCAAGCTCTGGGTGAAGCGGCCCGGCCTGCCGCGCCTGCGCTCCTCGGTGCTGATGCAGCGCGGCCTGGCGCTGCTCACCGGCCTTGCCATGCTGAAGCCCGCACGGCAAAGCGCCGGGCGCGCCGGTTTGCATGCCGAGGCCGAAGCCTTACGCAAACTATCGGCCGATGGCTGGCCGGTGCCGCCGGTTTTAGCGTTGAACGATGAATGGCTGCTGCTGGGCGATGCCGGGCAATCGGTGGAAAGCCTGCTGGGCCGCCAAACCGATGCCGCCGAACGCCGCGTCTTGATCGAGGCCTGTGCCGATCTGCTGAGCCGCCTGCATGCCGGCGGTCATTGGCATGGCGGCGCGCAGATCCGCAATTTCAGCTGGGCCGATGGCAAGCCGGGTTTGCTGGATCTGGAAGACCATGATCTACGCGGCATGACGCTCGCCCAGCGCCAGGCCCGCGATCTGCTGCTGCTGCTCTATTCCCTCACGCGCTACGACCGCGATCCCGCCGTGCCGCTGCTGACGCCGCTGGCGCAAAAACTGGTGCAGGCGGCCAGCGCCGAGACGCGCGCCGAGCTGGCGCGGCTGCATCGCCGCATCGGCTGGGTGATCCGGCTGGCCAAGCCTTTCGCCGCCAAGGCCGGGCGCGATATCCGCCAGGCGCTGGCCGCCGAAGCCGTGCTGGAGTCCGCCCTGCGTTAAAACGCCGGCGCCAAGCCGATATCGCCCACGCGGATGCCGCGCCAGTTGTTCATTACCGGCTGCACCATCGGCCGCAGCATCTCGCGTGCCGCATCGTCCAGCAGCCCGAGATGATCCAGCACCGCACCGATCGCCGTTTGCGCCGCGCGCGCAGTGCCGTCCAGCGCCTTCAACGCGATGCCCAGGCCGAGCTCGGCGCTGGCGGCGGTATAAACGCCTTCCGCGCCGGTCTTGATGATGAAGCGCCCCTTGCCGGCCTGCATCGCCAGGGTGCAGAAGCGGCCATTGCCGGCAATGAAAAACGGTTCGGCGATCACGGCTTGCGCAAAGCGCCGCGCCGCCTTGGCGCGTTCCGGCGCCAATCCATTGCCGGTGATGAATTTGGCGAAGCCATGCGCCAGCTTATGCAGCGGCAAGGCCATGGTGGGCATCGAACAGCCATCCACGCCGATTTCATTGGGCGCGAAGCGATGGCCGCAGACATCCTCGATGGCTGCGGTAACGGCGCGCTGCACCGGATGATCCGGCTTCACATAGCCTTGCAGATCGACGCCCAGATGCCAAGCCAGCGTCGCCATGCCGGCATGCTTGCCGGAGCAATTGTTGTGCAGGTTGCTCGGCGTCTGGCCGGCGCGAGCCAAGGCGCGGGCGGTCTCTTCGTTATAGGGCCAATGCGCGCCGCATTCGAGTTGCTCGGGCATCACGCCGATGCGCTTCAGCCAGGCCGCCACCGCTTCGGTATGGCCGGCCTCGCCGCCATGGGATGCGCCGGCCAAGGCGATTTCCGCCTGGCTCAAACCGGCCGCATCGGCGGCCCCGCTTTCCAGCAATGGCAAAGCCTGCAAGGCCTTGTTGGAGGAACGCGGAAAATAATCGGCTTCCGGGTCGCCCCAAGCGGCCACCCGCTTGCCATCGTCATCCACCACCACGGCGACCACGCCATGGCGGCTTTCCACTTGCGCGCCGCGCCGAACCTCGACGATAAAGGGGGCCGAACCGGGTGTCGGCAACGGACCGAATAGGCCAGACATATCTTCGCTCCCAATGGTTTGGGAGCCTTATACACGAAAACGAGGCAGACTGGCGATGCGCGGCTTTTTCGGAATCGGAACCGAACGGATGAGCAAGCCGATGAATGCCGGCACCCTGTTCCGCACCGCCCATGCCTTCGGGGCCAGCTTCGTTTTCACCATCGACGCGATGTATTCGGTGACGGCGGCGCGGTCCGATACCAGCCGCACGCCCGAGGCGCTGCCCTGGTATGTGTTCGATTCCGCCGCCAGCCTAACCTTGCCGCAAGGCTGCAAGCTGGTGGGCGTGGAATTGATCGACACGGCGGTGGAATTGCCCAGCTTCCGCCATCCGCAGCATGCCGCCTATGTGCTGGGGCCCGAGCAAGGCTCGCTCAGCCCGGAACTGGTGGCGCGCTGCGACCATGTGATCAAGATACCCACCAGCTTCTGCGTGAATGTGGGCGTGGCCGGCGCCATCGTGATGTACGACCGGCTGATCACGCTCGGCAAATTCGCCGAACGCCCGCTTTCGCCGCTGGGCAAGCCGCAGCCGCTGGTGGATACCGGCGGCCGCGCTGCCAAACGCGTGGTGAAATCCTAATTCACGCGCTCGACGGCAATCGCGGTGGCCTCGCCGCCGCCGATGCAGAGCGACGCGATGCCGCGTTTGGCGTCGGCGCGGTCCAGCGCATTCAGCAAGGTGACGATCAAGCGCGCGCCGGTGGCGCCGATCGGATGGCCCAGCGCGCAAGCGCCGCCCAGCATATTCACCCGGTCATGCCCGATATTGAGGTCCCGCATCGCCGCCATCGGCACCACGGCGAAGGCTTCGTTGATTTCGTAGAGATCGACATCGTCCGGCGTCCAATCTAGCTTGGCCAGCAATTTGCGGATGGCCGGGATCGGCGCGGTGGTGAACCAGTTCGGCTCCTGCGCATGCACGCTATGGCCCAGGATGCGCGCCCGCACCGGCAGGCCGCGCTTTTCCGCCACCGATTGCCGCGTCAGCACCAGCATCGCCGCGCCATCGGCATTGGCCGAGGATGAGGCCGCCGTGAT
>JAYSEE010000048.1:0-13168 GCA_041914045.1 Ferrovibrio sp.
CTTCATGGGAATGCGAGGCGGCGAAATTGCCGGCCGGCTTGTTCACTAGGCTGAAGGTGAAATGTTCGGCTTTCAGCGTGGCCGGATCATTCGTCTTGGGTGATCCGCCGCCGCCCACATAACGCATCTGCGCGCGGGTCAGATCGGGAAAGCCCCGGCTGCCCGGAAATGCGTCCCAATCGAAGGTCTTTTCGGTATGGCGGCCGATATAGGCGCGCATTTCCTGCGCCAGATCGGGGGCGCTCTTTTCCGCGAGGTTGCTGGCCGACATATCGATTCCCCTCATGCGATTCAAAATGAATGCCGCTGTATCGAGACGATACGGACGTTATCAAATGGCAATTATGTTGCAACCACAAGAAAAATAGACTTAACTTAAAGTTAAGTCCGATCCCAACCCGCGATGCCCCTCCGCCATGCTGCCAGCCAGTGTAACCACCCGGCATTTCGAGATTTTCCTGACCATGGTGCTGAGCCGCAACATGGCCGATGCCGCCGACAAGCTCGGCATTTCCATGGCCGCGATCAGCAAAAGCCTGAAAAGCCTGGAACGCGAAACCGGCCTCAAGCTGTTCCGCAACGCCAATGGCCGGCTGGTCGCCACGCCGGAAGCCGAGCGCCTGCTGCCTTTTGCCCAGCGCGCGGTGGACCATCTGGACCGCGCCCGGCAGGTGGCGCGGGAATTGCGCGGCGGCGATATCGGCCAGATCGTGATCGGCACGGCGGGGCCGGCCCTGGTCTCGCTGATACCGCTAGCGGTTCAGCAATTCCACGCGCAATGGCCCGATATCCGCATCGAAGTGCAAATCGACAATACCCATAGCCTGCTCGACAAGGTTGCCGGCAATGAAGTCGATCTCGGCGTCGGCACGCCGCTGGTGCGCGACATGGATGCCCGCATCCTGCAGCTCTGCCATGTGCGAGACCTATGCGAAACCTGGATGGTGGCGGTGCTACCCAAGCGGCATCCGCTCGCACGCAACGCAACGATCAGGCCGCAGGATCTGGCCGAGGAAACCATCATTGGCCTGTCGCAGGATTCAGCGACCACGCATCTGATCAGCGCCATGTTTCAGCAGGCCGGCCTGCATTATGCGCCGCCAATCGTGGCCGCCAATGCCATCGGCGTTTGCGCCATGGTGCAGGAGGGCATCGGCATCGGCATGATGAATCCGCTGATGCTGTCGCAGGATATTTTCCCAGGCGTTGTCACGCGCCCCTTCCGGCCGCGCGTGATGCTGCGCACATGCACTTATTATTCGAAACTGCACGACCTGACGCCGGCGGTCGCCCGTTTCGCCGATTGCCTGTCGCAAGCCGCCAAAACCGTGCAGCGGCGCATCAAGGCATAAAGCCCATCTATGCCCTTGGCCTATCCCACACAAACTGCAATCCTGCGCGAGACAAACGCACAAACAAACGGCCGGGGAAAATTCATTCCCCAGCCGCATGATTCAGTTATGCGCGATATTCTTTTCCTTGATGAATTTCGACCAACGGGCGATCTGGCCCTTATGATAAGCAGCCATCTCTTCCGGCGTGCTGCCCACCACATCGGCGCCGAGATCGTTCAGTCGCTTGCCCAATTCAGGCTGTTTCAACGCGTTGTTGATCGCCTTGTTCAGTTTGTCCACCACCGGCCTGGGCATGCCGGCAGGGCCAAACACACCATACCACACGGTAACATCGAAGCCCTTCACGCCCAGCTCATCCAGCGAGGGCAGATCAGGCATCAACTTGGAACGCTTCGGCGTAGTAACCGCCAAAGCCCGCAACTGACCCGAACGCACCAGCGGCAGCACAGTAGGCATGCTTTCGAAAGCCAGCTGGATACGGCCGGCAGCAAGGTCCAGCAGGGCTGGCGCGGTGCCTTTATAAGGCACATGCTCCATTTCCACTTTGGTCTCCTGCTTGAACAACTCGCCGGCTAAATGCTGCATCGAGCCATTGCCCACCGAGGAATAATTCGCCTTGTCGGGATTCCTCTTCAAATAGGCAATCAATTCCGGCACGGTCTTCACCGGCAGGTCGGGATACACCACCAGTACGTTGGAAACCGTGCCAACTAAAGTGATCGGCGTGAAATCCTTCAACTGATCATAAGGCAGGCTGGGAAACATGCTGGCGGCAGTGGCATGGGTCGCGCCGGCGCCAAGCGTGAGCGTGTAGCCATCCGGCGCCGCCTTAGCCACGAAATCGGTCCCGATGGTGCCGCTGGCACCGGGCTTGTTATCCACAATGACTGGCTGGCCCAGCAGCTTGCTGATTTCAGCGCCAATGGCACGCGACAAGATGTCGTTGCCGCCGCCGGGCGACCAGGGCGAAATCCAGGTGATCGGCTTGGTAGGAAAAGTTTGCGCCTGAACCACTGGCCCTGCCATCACTATGGCCAGTGCAGCAGCAGCCATCATTGCAAAGCGTCTATTCATATCGGATACCCCCTGTTTCTGGTTCTACTGGTTGAGAACTATTCGGCCAGGGCACGCTCCACGAAATCGAGACGATCCTGGCCGAAGAAAACCTCGCCATCGATCACAAAGCTGGGAACGCCAAACACACCATCTGCCAACGCATTGTCTGTATTTGCCTGAAAACGCTGGGCGACATCCTGCTGTTGGCCGAGCGCCAAAAGCGCCGCGCCATCCAGGCCAAGCTTTGTTGCAATGGCAATCAATGTTTGTAGATCGGCGATGTTGCGATCTTCCACCCAGATCGCGGTGAGAATGGCTTGCGCCAACGGCCAGATTTCGGCATCGGGCTGCTGCGCCTGCCAGGCCAGGATCATGCTGGCGGCAGGAGCCTCATCGGCGGGATGAAATTTCGGCGCTTCGCTGATCGGCATAGCCAGCAATTTCGACCAACGCTGACGCTCCTGCCCGCGATAGGCCTTGCGCGAAGGATGCAGATCCTTCAACGGCGTGCCGCCGGTTTCACGGAAAACCCGGAACAGATCAATCGGGCAATAGCGCACTTGTGCCTTTGTCCGCTGGCGGATCGCCTGAAAACGCGGGCCACTGAAATACACCCAAGGCGACAGCAGTGAAAAATAGAAGGTGATCGCTTTGCTCATGCTGCCCCCTATTCCACCGGCGGCTGCGACACGACGGCCGCATCCAGCGCGAGGGCTCCCTGCCCCGCCGGCAACACGCGCAGCGGATTGATCTCGATCGATTGGACGTCATCTGCGGTGGCGGCAATGCGGCTCAGCGTAACCATGGCATCGACCAGGGCGGCGATATCCGCCTTCGGCCGGCCGCGTGCGCCATCCAACAGCGGAAAACATTTCAGCCGCCGAATCATCGCCTCGGCTTCCGCATGGCCCAGTGGCGCCAGGCGTATTTCCACATCGTTGAACAATTCGGCATAGATGCCGCCCAGCCCAACCATCAGCATCGGACCGAAAACCGGATCGCGCTGGCTGCCGATAATCATCTCCTGACCACTCGACAACATGGGCGCCACCAAGATGCCGTCGACCTTCGCCGTAGGCGCGGCGGCGGCAACCTTGGCCATAATATCGGCCCAGGCCGCTTCGAAAGCTGCTGCATCGGCGATATTCAGCGCCACGCCACCGATATCGGATTTATGCAAAATATCCGGCGAGGCGATTTTCATTGCCACCGGAAAGCCCATCCGCCGCGCCGTCAACAGGCCTTCGGCCGCATCGCGTGCCAGGTATTCCTCCAGGATGCAAATTCCGGCCGCTTGCAGGGCTTGTTTGGCGCTGAATTCATCGCGTGCGACCGTAAGCGCCTGCACCGCGGCCGGTGAAACATCCGCCGCAATATCCGCATCGGAGCCATCACCATAACTTGGCGTCTGGCCCAGTTGCCGCAATGCCGCCACCGCCTTGATGGCGCGTGTGGTATCCTCGAACAATAGATAGCCTGCCTCCGTCATTTCGCGGCACAATTCCGGCGGCGCCAGCATGGAGAGGATCAACAGCTTGTCGGGGAATTCGCGGCGCAAACGCAGCAGGCAGTCGCGCAAAGGCGCCTGCAATGGCGATGAATACGGCATGGCGGTGAGAAACAGCAGCAAGGTATCGAAATCGCCCTCCCGCGCCATTTTTTGCAGGAAGGTGTCGAACACCTTCATATCGCTCCAGATTTGCGCAGTGCCATCCACCGGATTGCGCAGAGAAGCATGCGGCAGCAAAGCCTGCAATTCCTTTTGCACCGACAGCGGCAGGGCCGGCATCTCCAGCCCGACCTTTTCGGCCGCGTCGGCACAGAGCACGCCCACGCCGCCCGACACTGTGAATACGCCAATCTTGCCGTCTTTCGGCCGCTTGCCTGCGCTGGCGGCATAGGCAACATCGAAAAAGCTCTCGATGGATTCGGCGCGGTGCACGCCATAGCGCTCGAAAATCGCATTGTAAACGCGATCATTGCCGGCTAGCGCGCCGGTATGGGATTGCACGGCGTCCCGGCCAACCTCGGAGCCGCCGGCCTTCACCATGATCACCGCCTTGCCGGCATCCTGGGCCAGTTGCAACGCAGCCACCAGCTTGTCGGCGGATTTGCAGCCTTCCATATAGCCCATGATCACATCGGTATCGGAATCGCGGGCAAAATGCGCGATGCAATCGGCCAGTTCGATATCGCATTCATTGCCGGTGGTGATCCAAGCCCCCAGCGGCACCCGCTTTTCGCGCGCCATCACCAAAGCCTGGCCGCCGAAAGCGCCACTCTGGCTGACCAAAGCGATGCGCCCTAGCGGCGGCAATCCCAAATCGACCATGAAGGCAAAACTGGCGATCACACCTGCATGCAGGTTTATGAAGCCCATGCAATTCGGGCCGAGTACACGCATGCCGGCCTCACGGGCGATATCGGCGATACGTTGCTGGGCAACGCGGCCTTGTGCATCCACTTCAGCAAAACCGGAACTGAAGATGGTAAGCGAGCGCACGCCACGTGCCGCGCAAGCTTCCACCGCCGGCAACACTGCCGCAGCCGGCAATGCCAAAATTGCATGATCCACCACAGTCGGAATATCATGCAGCTGGGCATAAGCCGGCAGGCCCTGGATTTCCGCTGCTTTGGGATTCACCGGATAGATATCGCCGGTATAACCATGCGCCTTTAGAAACTTCACCGGCCGACCGCCGATCTTGGTGGCATCCGACGACGCCCCCAGCACCGCGATGGACCGCGGCGTGAACAAGGCATGCAAAGATAATAAATCAGGTGATGTCACGCCCGGCTTCCCCATGTCGAATCGTAAAACAACGGCCCGCCATATCGTTCGGGAAAGCCGCAAGCCTCTACGGCAATCACATCAATATCACCCGGACGTTCGGCCAACCCATCGGCCAGGCATGCTTGCGCTTCTGTCACCACCGTTCGCAGCAACTCCGATGCAATGGCCAGGTTTTCCTGCGGCGACAGATCAACCTGAGTGATGGCAAAGCCTTCCGCCAATGCGGCGGCTGCAATGGCCTGTGCTGTATGCCCCTGCATCTGCATTTGCGCGATTGCCGTTTGATAGGCCGTCTGCAAGCGTTCGGCGATGGATTGGCCGCGCACCAACACCGGCATCAATCGTTGCTGCCTCGCCTCGACCAGCGCCGCCCGTAGACTTGCAAGAGAAACTTCGCCATGCATTACCAATTCCACCAGCCGGCTTCGCGGGCGGTCCACCGGACGCTGCAATGTGATACTGCCTTCGCCTGCTTCGGTTATACCAACCGCGGTTTCACTGGCCGTGGCGGCACGACTGGCAAAAAACAGATGCAACAAAGCCTGGGTTTCGCGATGCGGCGCCAAGCGATCATAAGCTGCCTTTTCACGTAGAAACCCGGCATCAAAATCGGTTTCTGCTGCGGCCAGCACCAGATCGATGGCTTCACGCGGCGCCGCGCGACCGGGCAGATGTATTGCCGCCTGCGCCATGAAATGTCTGCGCACCGCCTCGCCATCAGCATGCCCTGGCACGGATAAATCCGCCGTACGGCGCCAAGCCTGCCGCCCCGCCGCGATATCCCGCGCCAGCGCGGCGGCGGTTTCCTGCAAGGCTTCGGCTGTAACAACGGCATCGAAAAATCCCGCTGCCCAAGCCTTTTCCGCATCCAGGCTTTCCGCCAAGGCAATCATCTGCAAGGCAGCTTTCAGCCCCACCAGACGCGGCAAACGCTGGGTGCCGCCAGCGCCGGGTACGAAACCGAGATTAACTTCTGGCAGGGCTATGGAGGCTGCTGGCGTGGCTATACGGCCATGGCAGGCCAGCGATAACAATACGCCGCCGCCAATGGCCCGGCCCTGCATGGCCACCACCACGGGTTTAGCAAATCGTTCAATGCGCACCGCCAATTCGCCAAGCGTAGGCGCTCCGGGCAAAGGCTGTTTGCCGATCTCGCGCATATCGCCGCCGCCGGAAAACAATTTCCCTGCCGCGCAAATCACCAGCCCAGTAATTTCAGCATCGGATTCGGCGGCATCCAGGGCCAGGCCAAACGCCGCGCGCACCCCAAGCGTAATGGCATTCACCGGCGGATTATCCAGGCAGACAAACAGGATATCGCCCTGTTTGCTGCAGCGCAGGCCGGTCGCAAGGGGAGCCGTTGGCTTGATCTCATTCATCTTGAAAAGATTAGAGCCAGCCATAAATCAATAAAATTGAATTAAATGTATTATTTGATAACTTTATTTTATTAATTATGGAAAGAGACCGCAGCATGGCGAAAACCACCCTGCCCGCAGGCAATCTTCGTTTGCAGCATCTATATCTTGCGGAATTGCTGGATGCCCATGGCACCGTACGTGCCGCCGCAGAGCAGATCAACCGCACGCAACCGGCATTGACCAAGATGCTGCAGGAGATGGAAGCCTCGCTGCAAACGCGCCTGTTTGAACGTGGCCGATTGGGCACGCACCCAACGGCCAGCGGCCGCGCCTTCATCAATCGCGCCAGAGTGATCTTAAATGAATGGAAAATCCTGCAAGATGAATTGGCATCGGCCAGCCATGGCGAAACCGAAATCCTGCGCCTGGGCGCCACGCCAATGACCACGCTGGGGTTTCTGCCCAAGGCATTAGCGCGCTTTCGCCGCAGCAAGCCAAAAACCCTGGTGCGAATTCATGAAGCCTCGATCCACGATCTCATCCTGTCGTTGATCGATGGCGAGGTCGATTGCGTGATCGGGCGTTTTTCTGGAGAACTACATGATGTGGAGGGTTTCCGACATCTGCGCCATGAGCGGCTGTATGATGAAAGCCTGGCGATCATAGCCGGACCAAAACATCCACTGACGCGCAAGCGCAAGATAAGCTGGGTTGATCTTGCCAAGGCTGATTGGGCCTTGCCGCCTGTGGAGTTGAATACGCGCCAGATGCTGGCCGCAGCCTTTATCCGGGCGGGGCAGAATCCGCCGCACGCGGTATATGAATCCTCATCCTTCCTGACCAACATCGCACTGGCCCGACAATTAGGCATATTGTCGGTGGCGCCGGTAGAAGCGGCCAAGGAAGCGATGTCTTACGGGCTGATCACCATACTGAAAACATCCGTCGTAGATATTTCCGCTCCGGTATCCCTGGTCAGGCGGTATGCGCCGCAACAGACTGAAGCCTTAAAGGCTTTCACCCTAGCCGTGCGCCACAGCGCGCAACGACAGCGTTAGTCCCATGGGGCATCGGCGTGGACCATTGACCACAGACTTTTCCGGCAGAAAAACAACAGCAGACCGTTCCCTGTCTTCTTTCTGAGAAAAGCGGTGGCTGCTTTGCGTATCGCCGGTGCTGGCTGGCTTTCACATGCACCAGCGGCGCATCAAAAGTCAGTCTTTGACGGGATGAGCCGTGCTCATACCTGGTGCGGATTGCGATGATCCGCAGGGAATTCGTGATCCGCATAGAGCAACAGCGCTGAAATAAGATTTTCGGCCTCACTATCCCTGAAGCTCGGGTCGCCTGTATTCGCCGCCAGCAGGTCTGCTATCAGGGCAGCGTGGTCGGCTGTGCAACTCGAACGCGTTCCGCCGACCACTCTGCTATTGCCCGCCAGCCTAGGCCTGCTGCGCCCGCAGCACGGCGTCCAGATCGTTCCAGACTTTCTGATCCTGCAGCAGGCCGCCCTTCACCGTGAAGCGGTCGATGAAGCGGATGCCGGAAAACGGCGTGCCGTCCGGCCATTCGCCATGCAGCGCGCCATAGCAATAGACCACGGCCTCATCCATGCCCGGCACGGTGTCGTAACGCTCATAGGTTTTGCCGACAAAGCGATAGCGCGGCTTCGCCCAGGCAATCAGCTCTTCCAACTGGCTGAATTTCGCCGCGCCGGGAAACAGCATGCTGAAATCCGACGCCAGCATGGCCTTGGCGGCAGCCAGGTCGCGACGCTCCATGGCGTCCAGATAATCGCGCACGATCTGCTCCGGCGCGGGCGGCGGCGCCTTGGGCGATTTGCGCTGGTTGCCACGCCGGTAATTGCTAGGCTTCACCTCGTCGATCACCGCTGTGATGCCGTCCGGCACGGCTTCCAGCACGGTACGGGTGACGGCGCTATAGCCTTCCAGCAGGCGGTCACGCACCGCTTCGTCATAGCCTTCGATCAAGGTTACGCGGATGACCGGCATGTTCAATCTCCCTTGCCAACGAGTTTCGCCGCCATACGGCCGGCCTTGGCGCCCAGCACGGTCGCGGCCAGCAGGCCATTGCCCGACAAATATCCATCGCGTCCCTGGCCGGATATGCCGCAGGCCGCGCCGCCGCCGGCCAGCAGATTCGGCAAGGGGCGGCCATCATTCCTCAACACGCGTGCATCAATATCCACTAGCAGACCGCCTTGGGTGTGAAAGAGCGCGCCGGTCACCTTCACGGCATAAAAAGGAGCCGCTAATCCAGGCTTGCCGGTAAAATCCCGGCCAAAGCGATCACGGCCTTGCCCGGCGGCCAGGTATTGCGTTTCGTTCAAGGTGGCCGCCAATCCTTGCGCCGGCAGCCCGCAAAGATCAGCCAGTTGCTCTATGCCGCCGGCGCTCTTGATCGCGCCGCAGTTTATGGCGTCGCGATAATCTTCGAAATCCAAACCAAGTCTGTGCAGGCGCTCATCATAGATATTCCAGGCCACGCCGCCCGGCTGAGCGATCACGCGCATGGCCTGCTCGGAATAGCCGTCATGCTCGCAGGAAAACCGCTCGCCGTGCGCATTCACCTGAAAACCGCCTTCCATCATCAAAGCCCAGGTGATCAGAATGGCTTGCGGCATGGCCAGCGAACCATGCCCCTGATAGGCGCCGAGATGCCCGGTGGCGGCCCGCAGCGCCTCGCCCCAAAGCAAGGCATCGCCGCGATTGCCGGTATGGCCGTAATATTGCGCGCCTCGCAATTCGGGGATATGGCGCGCCACCATCTCGGCATTGCCGCCGAAGCCGGAACAGGCCAGTACAAGCGCCTCGCAACCGATATGTTCATGGCTGCCATCGGGCCGCAGCACGGCCACGCCACGCACGCGGCCATCCGGATCGGCATACAAAGCGCTGACCACGGCATCGCAAACGATGTCGATATCCGCGGCTTTGGCTGCCGTCATCAAGCCGCCGATGAGATCGGCGCCGCTGCGCGAAGCGGGAGCATGCATGCGCGGCTTGCTATGGCCGGGATAGAGAAAGCCTTCCACAAGCGCGAGCGGCACGCGATGCTGCTGCACCAGCCAATCTATGGTCGGCCCCGAAGCCGCGCAGATTGCTTCCACCATGGCAGGATCATTCTCGCCATGCGCCTTGGCCTGAATATCAGCAGCCATGATGGCCGGCGTATCCTCTACCCCGCGCGCCTTTTGCAAAGCCGTGCCGGCGGCGGGGATCATGCCCGACGACATCGCCGTGGAGCCGCTGGGCGATGGATCGCGCTCCAGCACCAGCACATCGGCGCCGGCATCATGGGCCGCCAGCGCCGCCACAAGCCCGCAAGCGCCGGCGCCGATCACCAGGACGGGTATGGTAAGCGGGAATGCGATCCCCGCAGCAGGCAGGATTTCGCTCATGCGGCCTTGATCAGGGCCACCGCTTCGGCGCAGGTCAGCTTCGGGGCGATAGTGCCTAGCGAAGCAACGCTCGATTCATGCGCCGCCGCCGTGAAGGCCCCGCAGCCATCGGTAAGCAGCTTGGCATGGATATCGCGCACATGGGCATCGCGCAATGTGCTTGCCACACCGCCATTGGTGACGATTCCGCCCACCAGCAAAGCATCAATGCCCGCCTTGCGCAGGATGAATTCAAGCCGCGTCATGTAGAAAGCGGAATAGGCCACCTTCTCCACCGAAAAATCCGCCGGCGCCAATTCATCCAGCAATGCATGCCCCCAAGCGCCGGGCTGGAAATCGCCTTTGCGCAGGAAGGGCCGCAATTGCTTGAGATGCGGGCTGATCAACGGCTCGCCGCCCCGGCCAGGCACCAAGGTGAATTGCGTGGATACGATCCAGCCGCCCGCCTCGCGCATGGCATCCGCCACGGATTTCATGTTGGCCACCAGCGCCGCAGCGCCCGGCAGATCGGCGGCGCCGCGCGCATAGGCACCATCGGGATGCAGGAAATCGTTTTGCAGATCGACGATCAGCAAGGCCGTACGTTTGAGATCAAGCCGATGCCCGCTCATGCCGCTTTCCGCTTCACGACGATATTGCCGAAATCATCCACCACGCCCACCAAGTCGGGTTCGATCAGAATGGTCGTGTCGGGTTGTTCGAGAATGGCTGGGCCGGGGATCACCGCGCCGAGCGGCAATTCCATGCGGCGATAGATGCCCGCTGCATGCCAGGCGCCATCCAGCCAGACCTGGCGCGTAGTGCGTTTGGCAGCCTCGACCGAGCCTTCCTTGGGCGGCGCCAGCAGGCTGAGATCGAATTTCTTGCGCTTGCCGATGGCCGCCACGCGCAAATTCAGCACGCGGATGCCGATCTTTTCCAACACCCGCCCGAAAGCCGCGGCATAGGCGGCTTCGAATGCCGCCTTGATGCCGTCGCGACTGAGCTTTGCCGGCTTGGTGAAATCGCCCGGCAGCGGCACGGCAACCGTATGCGTTTGGCCGAGATAGGACATATCCAGCTCGACGGTGACGCTGCGGCCCTCGAAGGCGATGCCGGCCTGATCCAGTAGACGGATGCCTTCCGCCGCCGCCTCGTTGATGGCGGCATCCAGGATGGCGGGATCGGTTTCATCCAGGGTCTTGTTCACCGTGCGCACGAAATCGTGGCGCATATCGGCGATCACGCAGCCGAGCGCCGAAGTAACGCCAGGGAAGCGAGGCACCAAAGCGGAGGCCAAGCCCACCTCCTTGATCAGCGCGCCCACATGCAGCGAACCGCCGCCGCCGAACGGCATGGCGGCGAAATCGCGCGGATTATGGCCGCGTTCGATGGAAACCAGCCGGATTGCGCCGGCCATACGGGAATTCGCTACCTTGATAATGGCTTCCGCCGCCTCCATCACGCCCAGCCCCAAAGGCTCGGCGATATGCTTGGCGATTGCGGCCTTGGCAGCTTCCACATCCAAACGCTTAAGCTTGCCGCCGATCGGACGCTCGGCATCAATACGGCCCATCACCACGTTGGCATCGGTCACCGTTGGGCGGTCGTTGCCCAGGCCATAGGCAACGGGGCCGGGATCGGAGCCCGCGCTTTCCGGACCGATCTGCAGGATTCCGCCGCGGTCGATCCAGGCGATCGAACCGCCGCCGGCGCCGATCGTCGTGATCTCGATCATCGGCGCGCGCACCACCATGCCGAAATCTATGGCCGTCTGCGCGCTCATTGCCGGTTCGCCCTTGGCAATCAACGAAACATCGAAGCTGGTGCCGCCCATGTCGCAGGTTACGACATTGGGGAAACCGGCCGCCGCGGCGATATGCTGGCAGGCAATCACACCGGCGGCCGGGCCGGACAAGGCCGTGCGCACCGGGCGGGATGCGGCGCTTTCCACGCTCATCACGCCGCCATTGGATTGCACGATCAGAAGCTGACCGCCGAAGCCATCGCCTTGCAGGCGGTTTTCGAGTTTGCGCAGATAGCTGCCCACCGGCGGCTGCAAATAGGCGTTCAGCGCCGCCGTGGAGGTACGTTCGAATTCGCGGATCTCGGGCAGGATGTCGCTGGATGCCGTGATATAGGCATTCGGCCAAACCTCTTTCACCGCCGCGAGCGCGACACGCTCGTTTTCCGTATTGGCATAAGCGTTGACGAAAACCACCGCAACCGCTTCTGCGCCACGCGCGAGCAATTCCTGCGCCACGCGCTTCACTTCCGCGGGATCCACGGCTTCGCGAATGCTGCCATCGGCCAACACGCGTTCGGCCACTTCCAGCCGCAAATCGCGCGGCACCACCGGCATGAACTGGCCCCAGAGGCCCCAGGTGCTGGGCCGGTCGCGCCGGCGCATTTCCAGCACATCGCGGAAGCCACGCGTGGTGATGATGCCGGTACGCGCCCCCTTGCGCTCAAGCAACGCATTGGTGCCTACGGTTGTGCCATGCACCACAGTGGCGATTTGCTTCGGCTCGGTCTTGGAACGCAAACCCTCAATGAAGCCGGTAGCCTGGTCGCCGCGCGTGGATGGCACCTTGGCGATGTCGATACGGCCTTGCGCTTCATCCAGGAAGAACACATCGGTGAAGGTGCCGCCGACATCGACGCCGACCGCGAAACGAGGGATGGAAGTTTGCTCAGTCATTCCGCCGCCTCCTTGTTACGGCCGTAATCGCGGGCTGCCCCGGCTTCGGTGACATAGCCCAGGCGCAGATCTTCCGTGATCCGCTCGGGTTTGCGCTCTTCCGGCGGGCCATAGCCGCCGCCGCCAGGGGTTTCCAGCCGGATGCGCTCGCCCTTTTTCAGCTTGGCATTATGCAGCTTCGACACCATGGCAGGCTCGGAGGGCTTGCCATCCTTGGGGTAAAGAAAGCGGTTGCGCTGCGCCGCATGGCCGCCCAGCACGCCAGCCGGCGCATATTTTCCGCGTTCGCCGAACAGGAAGAGATCCGCCTCTTCTTCCAGCAATTCGATTTCATACACCGCGCCCAACCCTCCGCGATTACGGCCGGGGCCGCCGCTATCGGCGCGCAAGCTCCATTCGGTGAACATCACTGGATACGCGGCTTCCAGAATTTCCAGCGGCGGAATGGTGGCCATGGAGATTGGCGCGTTGCCGTGGTTCAGTCCGTCGCCCTGCGGATGG
>JAYSEE010000048.1:13178-13736 GCA_041914045.1 Ferrovibrio sp.
GCCGCCGAAAAAGCTGAACATCACCCCGCGCCGGCCATCCTTGCGTTGGCCCGCCAGCGACCAGGCGTTTTTGGTGCCATAGGCGCAGCCATTCACGCGATCCGGGGTGATCTGCGCGAAAGCCTGAAACACCACGTCGATCAACCGCAGAATGGTTTCGGTATAGCCGCCCACCGGCTTCGGCGCCTTCACGCTGATCAGGCTGGTTTCCGGAATGACAAATTGCACCGGCTCGAGCACGCCGGAATTGGCCGGCACATCGGGGAAGATGTGCTTGATTGCCACATAGCAGGCGGCAATCGCGGTGGAGCGCGCGATATTCAGCGGCCCAGCGCAAGCCGGCGAGGTGCTGGTGAAATCCAGCGTCAGCGTCTCGCCTTCGATCACAACTTCCAGGCCGATGCGCAACGCCTCGTCGCGGATGCCGTCGTTATCGAGGAAATCCTCGGCCGCATAGCGGCCATCGGGCAATTCGCGCAACAGGCTGCGGAACTGGATGGCGGCGCGCTTTTTCAACTCCGCCAGCGCCTCCGCCACGACAGCATCGCTATATTCATC
>JAYSEE010000048.1:13746-16670 GCA_041914045.1 Ferrovibrio sp.
GCGCCGAGATCCAGCGCATTCACCTGGCCATTCATGTCGCCATAAAGGCTATCGGGCAGGCGCGTATTGGCGCGCAGGATATCCACCACATCCTGGCGCAGCGCGCCTGCGGCATAGAGTTTCACCGGCGGAATCACCATGCCTTCCTGGAACGCTTCGGTGGCCACCGGATTGTAATTGCCCGGCACATTGCCGCCCACATCGTGCCAATGGCCCACCGATGCGAGATAGCAGAATACCTTGCCATCGCGGAAGAACGGCCGCACCAGCTTGAAATCGCTGAGATGCGTACCGCCGTCATAGGGGTCGTTGAAGATATAGACATCGCCTTCGGCCAGATCGCCATCTTTCGCGGCCTTGTCGATCACGGCTTTGACGGCAAAGGCCATCGCGCCGACGAAAATCGGCAGGCCGGACTTGCCCTGCACCAAGGTTTCGCCGGTAACGGCGTGATAGAGGCCGTGGCTGGCATCATGCGCCTCGGCGATGATCGGATTGAAGGCCGAACGGAACAGCGTAGCGTCCATTTCGTCGGCCACCTGCTCCAGGCGGCCTTTCAGAACCGCAAGGGTGATCGGATCAATCATGCTTGGTCCTCGTAACGGGAGGGATCATAGGCGCGCCCCTGGGCCAGCAATTCCGGCGTGCCGATCAGGGCATTCAGGGTAGAAAAATCCAGCATCCGGTCGCGGAACGGATTGGTGCCGCCATGCTGCTTCAACGACGCGAAATATGCCGTCATGCAATGCGCCAGCGCCCGGGTAAGGCCGCCCGGGAAGATCGCCAGCCGATAGCCGATCTCGGCCAATTCGGCTGCCGCAAGCGCAGGCGTCTTGCCGCCTTCCACGATATTGGCCAGCAGCGGCACGCGGTTGCCGAAGCGGCTGGTGATGCTGCGCATCTGGTCGATATTCTGCGGCGCCTCCACGAACAGGATATCGCAGCCGGCTTCCATATAGCGGGCGGCGCGCTCCATGGCGGCATCGAAGCCTTCCACGGCAATCGCATCAGTGCGCGCCACGATCAAGGTATCGTCGCTGCGGCGCGCATCCAATGCCGCCTTGATCTTGCCCACCATCTCGGCAGGCGGAACCAGCGTCTTGCCATCCAGATGGCCGCAGCGTTTCGGCGCCGCCTGATCCTCAAGCTGAATGCCGGCGGCGCCGTTGCGCTCGAACAGCCGCACCGTGCGCTGCACATTCAAGGCATTGCCGAAGCCGGTATCGGCATCCACGATGATATCCGCATCCAGCCGTTCGCTGATGACGCCCAATGTATCGGCCACTTCGGTCATCGACACCAGGCCGATATCCGAGCGGCCGAAGCGCGTATACGCAATGCTGGCCCCGGAGAGATACAATGTATCGAAGCCGGCCTGGTTGGCCACCAGTGCGCTCAGGCCATCGTAGATTCCCGGCGCCACGATGATGCCGCCGCTTTGTAAACGCTCGCGCAGCTTACTCATGCCTGCGCCTCCTTGGATCGTTGCACATGTAATTTCTTCTCCAGATGCGGCAGCAGGCCGCCATCGGCGATCATTTGCAGCAAATGCCCCGGGATGACTTCGCAGGCATAAACGCTTCCGGTTTCGATATCCCGCAATTCCGCCGCCTCGGCATTCACAGCCAGAACGGCATCGGGACGAATATCGCCAGCCTTCGCGCAAACCAGTGCCAACAGGCCGAGATTGAGGGCATTGCGATAAAAAATGCCCGCGAAGGATTGCGCCACCACGGCCGCAACACCGAGTTCGCGCAACACCATCACGGCCTGTTCGCGCGACGATCCCATGCCGAAATTGCGGCCGCCCACCACGATATCGCCGGGCTTCACATCCTTGGCGAAACGCGGCTCCACAGCCTCCAGGCAATGTTTGACCAGTTCCGCCAGCGGACCTTTCATGTAAAGGCCGGGCGCGAGCACATCGGTATCTATATCGTCGCCGAATTTCCAAACTCGTCCGGTCTGCGTCATCACGAATCCTCCCCAAGAAAGTCGCGGGGATCGGCGATGCGGCCGGCGATGGCGGAGGCTGCCACCGTATAAGGCGAGCCGAGATAAACCTTGGAGCTGCCCGCGCCCATGCGACCTTTGAAATTGCGCGCGGTGGAAGCGATGCAAACCTCATCCTCGGCCAGCACGCCGGCGCCATAGCCGGCACAGGCGCCGCAGCCCGAAGGCATCAGAATGGCGCCAGCCTCGGTGAGGATGGCTAAAGTTCCATCGGCGGCGGCCTCGGCCGTGGTGCGCGTGGAAGCCGGCGCGATCAGCAGCCGCGTTCCGCCAGCCACCTTGCGGCCCTTCAACACGCTGGCCGCCATGCGCAGATCGTTGATCTTCGCCCCGGTGCAGGCGCCGATATAGGCTTGGTCGATGCTTACCGCGCCATGTTCGCCCACCGGGGCGCTATTGGCCGGGCTATGCGGCGCCGCCACCATGGGCGGCAAATGCGCCGCATCGAAATCATGGCGTTCACAAGCGGCATTGGCATCGGTCTGCCAGGCGACAAGATCTATTTCGCTTTCCGGCACTCCGACGCTGAGCAGATAATCCCGGGTAACGGCATCAGGCGCGATCAAGCCCGCTTGGGCGCCGAGTTCGGCCGCCATGTTGGATAGCGTCATCCGTTCCTGCATGGAAAGCCCGGCAATGGTCTCGCCGGCATATTGAATGGCCTGATAGCGCCCGCCATCCATGCCCAGCTTGGCGCACATAGCGAGGATCATATCCTTGGCCGCCACGCCCGAACCCAGTTTGCCGCTCCATTGCAGCAGGATGGTTTCCGGCACGCGCAGCCATATTTCGCCCGTTACCAGCACGCCGCACATCTCGGTGGCGCCGACGCCGAACATATAGGCGCCGAAAGCCCCGCCGGTGGGCGAATGGTCGATCCGCGTCTCGCTGGCCGCGCATTGCGACGGCAC
>JAYSEE010000049.1:0-16607 GCA_041914045.1 Ferrovibrio sp.
GGCCATGGCGCTCGCGGCGGATCGCCCAGCCATACATCTGCTTCGGCACATGGCCCAGGGGCGGAATCTCGCCGACCTCGTAGAGGTCCTTCACCCCACCCTTCACCGGCGCGCCATTCGCCGTCTGCAACGCCACCACGGACCCACCCGCGTTCGACATGTCGATCTCCTCAGATGTCAAAAAACCCTAATCCCTGACTGCCCGGCTTTATCACCCGGCTATTACCTTGGACGCTTGCCTTGCGCCTTTTGCTGGCCGGCCCCTTCAGGCCGCCTGTCGCAGAACCGACAAAACTCTTCCCGCAATGCCGAAAAGATGCTTGAATCGTTTTTGCGATGCAACAGAAGTTATGATATTTCTATTGCATACCGCAAGAGGGCAATTTAATGTCTCAAAAAATAAATTGGGTGGAATAAAATTATGACCAACAGCCGCGAGTCCAGCATGTCCGGTGGTCCGTCTCTTCGCACTAGCAGCAAAGCGGCTCCCGTAAAGGCCGACAAAGCTTGGCTTTTCCGTACCTATTCGGGCCATAGCTCGGCCAAGGCGTCCAATGAGCTGTATCGCACCAATCTGGGGCGCGGCCAGACGGGCTTAAGCGTGGCTTTCGACCTGCCGACTCAGACCGGCTATGACAGCGACCATGTGCTGGCGCGCGGCGAGGTGGGCAAGGTCGGCGTGCCGGTGGCCCATATCGGCGATATGCGCGTGCTGTTCGACGGCATTCCGCTCGGCCAGATGAACACGTCGATGACCATCAATGCGCCCGCCGCCTGGCTGCTGGCGCTGTATATCGCCGTCGCCGAGGAGCAGGGCGCCAGCCGCGCCGAGCTGAACGGCACGGTGCAGAACGACATCATCAAGGAATATCTTTCGCGCGGCACCTATATCTTCCCGCCGGCGGCCTCGATGCGGCTGATCACCGATGTGATCGCCTTCACCTACCGCGAGCTGCCGAAATGGAATCCCACCAATGTGTGCAGCTATCACCTGCAAGAGGCCGGCGCCACGCCGGTGCAGGAGCTGGCCTATGCGCTGGCCACCGCCGTGGCGGTGCTGGATGCTGTGAAGGCCTCGGGCCAGGTGCCGGAGGCGGATTTCGCCCAGGCGATGAGCCGCATCAGCTTTTTCGTCAATGCCGGCATCCGCTTCGTCACCGAAATCTGCAAGATGCGGGCTTTCGTCGATCTGTGGGAGGAGATCGGCCGCGAGCGTTACGGCGTCACCGATCCGCGCGCCCTGCTGTTCCGCTATGGCGTGCAGGTCAACAGCCTGGGCCTCACCGAGCCGCAGCCGGAGAATAACGTCTACCGCATTCTGCTCGAAATGCTGGCCGTCGTGCTGTCCAAGAAAGCCCGCGCCCGCGCCGTGCAATTGCCGGCCTGGAACGAGGCGCTCGGCCTGCCGCGCCCCTGGGATCAGCAATGGTCGCTGCGTTTGCAGCAGATCGTGGCCTATGAGACCGACCTGCTGGAATACGAAGACCTGTTCGACGGCAATCCCGCGATCAACGCCAAGGTGGAAGAACTCAAGACCGCGGCGCGTGCCGAATTGAAGCGTATCGAGGATATGGGCGGCGCCATCCAGGCGGTGGAAAGCGGCTATCTCAAGCAGGCTCTGGTGGAAAGCAATACCGGCCGGGTGCGCGGCATCGAGACCGGTGCGATCACCGTGGTGGGCGTGAACAAGTTCACCGAGAGCGCGCCGTCGCCGCTGGTCTCGGGCGATACTGATGCCATCATGACCGTGGATGCGGCCGCCGAAGCCGAGCAGATCGAACGCCTCAAAGCCTGGCGCGCACAACGCGACGCAGCCGCTGTGGAAGCCGCGCTGAAAGACCTGGAAGCCGCCGCACGCGAGGGCCGCAACATCATGGAACCCAGCATCAAGGCCGCCAAGGCCGGCGTCACCACCGGCGAATGGGCCGGCTGCCTGCGCGGCGTGTTCGGCGAATACCGCGCGCCCACCGGCGTGGCCGCTTCCAGCAACGCCATGGCCGATGACGGCATGGATGAATTGCGCAGCGAAGTCGCCGCTGTCGCCAAGCGGCTGGGCCGGCCGATCAAGCTGCTGGTCGGCAAGCCGGGCCTGGACGGCCATTCCAACGGCGCCGAGCAGATCGCCGTGAAGGCGCGCGATTGCGGCATGGAAGTGGTTTACGAGGGTATCCGCCTCACGCCCGAGCAGATCGTCTCGGCGGCGCTGGAGGAAGGCGTGCATCTGGTCGGCCTGTCGATCCTGTCCGGCAGCCATGTCGAGCTTGCCACCGATGTGCTGGCCCGCATGCGCGCCGAAGGCATCGGCGATGTGCCGGTGGTGGTGGGCGGCATCATCCCGCCCGAGGATGAGCGCAAGCTGAAGGCGGCCGGCATCGCCGGCGTATTCACGCCGAAGGATTTCAACCTCACCCAGATCATGCGCGAAATCGCCCGGCTGGTGGACCGCACTTATTCCAAGGCGGCGTAGGCCGCCAAGAGAATGCTGGCGGCGTAGGCCGCCAAGAGAATGCTGGCGGCGTAACTCCCCTCGATCATCGCCACCGGGCTTGTCCCGCTGGTCCATGCCTGACGCAGCAAGGCTGCTCAACGATGGATGCCCGCAACAAGTACGGGCATGACGATAGGGGGCTGTTGTGAGGGTGCTTGACGCCTTGCGAATTCATAGCCTGGCGCTATCCTTGGGCGTCATCCAGCGAGGTCCGCCTTGTCCGCCGCCGTTTCCTCCCGCCCATTCCTGGGCCGTATCGCCGCCAGCCTGATCGCCGGCTTTCTGCCGCCTTTGCTGCTGATCGGCATCCTGGCCTATCGCAGCTGGGGCAACGAGCCCTTGGGCCTGTGCTATCGCGTGCCCGGCACTGGCGGCACTCTGCCGATCCGCATGAGCCCCGCCGAGGGCGTATTCACCTGCGGCCTGCATTGGGATTACGTGGCGCTGAATATCGGCCTGCCGGCTTTGGCGCTCAGCGTCGTCGCCTGGTGGGTGATCGGCCTGCTGCGGCGGTAAAGTGACCGACGCAAACCCGGCCGATCTCGAAAGCCTGTTCGATCCGGCGCCGGATACGCGGATCGAAACCCATATCTCGAAAATCTTCCTATGCGGTGACCGTGCTTTCAAATTGAAGAAGGCCGTGAAGCTGCCTTTCATAGATTTCTCCACCCTGGCTTTGCGCAAGGATGCCGCCGAGCGCGAATTGCGCTTCAACCGCCGCTCGGCGCCGGATCTGTACCTCGGCCTGCGCGGGGTTTGGCGCGATGCCGCCGGCCATCCGCGTTTCGATCCGCCGCCGGGCGCGGCGATTATCGAATGGCTGGTGGAGATGCGCCGCTTCGATATCGAAGCCACCCTGGATCGCCGCCTGGCCCATGGCCTGCTGACGGCGGACGACATGGATGCGGTGGCGGCTGCCGTAGCCGATCTGCATGCCAAGGCGGACATCTCGCAGCGTTCGGCCTTTGTCGCCGCCGACGATACCGCGCGCAAGAATCTGATCTGCTTCCAGCGACTCGATCCGGCCGCCATGCCGGTGGCCGAGGTGACGGCTATGCATGAGATGCTGATGGCCGAGATTGCGCGCCATGCCGACCGGCTCAGGCAGCGCGGCCCGGATGGCTTCGTGCGGCGCTGTCATGGCGATCTGCATCTGCGCAACATCGCCTGGATCGAGGGCCGGCCGCTATTGTTCGATTGCCTGGAATTCGACGATGCCCTGGCCGAGATCGACATGTTCTACGACATCGCCTTCCTGGCGATGGACCTGCTGTCGGTCGGCCGCCGCGATCTCGCCAACCGGGTGCTTTGCCGTTATCTCGAATTGCAGTCCGACGATGCCGGCCTGGCCTTGCTGCCGCTCTATGTCAGCCTGCGCGCCGGCATTCGCGCCCATATCGCCGGGCTGAATCCGCGGGAATGGCAGCGCGGCGTGGAATACCTCGCTCTCGCGCGGCAGGCCTTGCAGCCGGCGCAGCCGCGCCTCGTCGTGCTGGGCGGCGGCTCCGGCACCGGCAAAACCCTGCTGGCGCGCGGCCTGGCGCCGCATCTGCCGGGCATCGCCGGCGGCGTGGTGGTGCGCAGCGATGTCACTCGCAAGGCGCTGTATGGCGTGGATGCCGCGCAGCCCTTGCCGAAAGCCGCCTACGAAACCGGCGATCTCACCCAGCGCACCTACGCGGCGATGCTGGATCGGGCGCGCGCGATTTTGCTGGCCGGGCAATCGGCGGTGCTGGATGCCGTGCATGGCAAGCCGCAGGAGCGCACGGCGGCGCGAATGCTGGCGGCTGACCTGGGCGTCGCCTGCGATACGCTCTGGCTCGAAGCATCGCAGGATGTGCAGATCGCCCGCGTTACGGCGCGGCGCGGCGATGCATCCGATGCCGATGCCGATGTGGTGCGCAAGCAGCAGAATTTCCTGCTGCCGCCGCAGGATTGGCCGCATCTCGATGCCGGCGGCGAGGCATCCGCCGTGCTGGCGAAGGCGCGCGCCGCGCTCAGGCTTTAGCGTTTTTCGAAACGCTCCTCCACGAAGCGGAACAGCGCGCGCAGGCCGGTGGCTTCGCCGCCCACCGGGCGGCCGGGGCGCGGGCGCGGCGACCAGCCGAAGGTATCGAGATGGGCGTAGGCCCGCGTCTCGGTGACGAATTCCTTCAAAAACAAAGCCGCCGTGATCGCGCCGGCAAACGGCGTGTCGCCGGCATTGTTGATATCGGCCACCTTGCTGTCGAGATAATCGCGATAAGGCGCATGCAACGGCAGGCGCCAGAGCGGATCGGCGGCATTCAGGCCGGCTTTCAGCATCGCCTCGGCCAGCGCATCGTCGGGCGAGAATAAAGCCGGCAGGTCGGGCCCCACCGCCACGCGGGCGGCGCCGGTCAGCGTGGCCGCATCGAGCAGCAGATCGGGCTTTTCGGCATCGGCATCGGCCAGCGCATCGGCCAGGATCAAGCGGCCTTCGGCATCGGTGTTGCCGATCTCGACGGTCAGCCCCTTGCGGCTGCGCGTCACGTCGCCGGGCCGGAAGGCATCGCCGGAAATCGCATTCTCCACCGCCGGAATCAGCAGCCGCAGCCGCAGATTCAGCTTGCGCGCCATGATGGCTTGCGCCAGGCCCAGCATGATCGCCGCGCCGCCCATATCCTTCTTCATCAGCAGCATGCCGGACGAGGGCTTGATATCCAGGCCGCCGCTGTCGAAGCAGACGCCCTTGCCCACTAGGGTCAGCTTCGGCGCCTTGGCCGGGCCCCAGGTCAGGTCGATCAGGCGCGGCTGGCGATGCGCCGCCGCCGCCCGGCCCACCATATGCACCAGCGGATAGCCCTTGCGCAAAGCCTCGCCGCTCACGATGCGCAGCTTGGCCTTATGCGCCTTCGCCACGCTTGCAACAGTTGCGGCCAGTTCCGCCGGGCCGAGATCGCCGGCCGGGGTGTTGATCAGGTCGCGCGCCAGCACGATGGCGTCGTGCAAAGCCTTCACCCGCGCCTTGTCGGCGGCTTCCGGCCAGAGCAGACGCGGCGCGGCCCTGGTCATTCCTCGGGTCATCCCTTGGGCCGGCGGCTTGCGATAGCGGGTGAAACGGTAATCCTGCAACGCCCAGCCCAGCGCCGCCATCTCCGCTTGTTCGGCCTTCAGCGCGCTGGCGAAGCGGTAATCGCCGCCATGCAAAGCCTGCGCGATGGCGGCATAGGAAAACGGATCTGGCTGCGCCGGCAATCCGGCCAGCACGCGGGTGATGCGGCCCTGGCCATCGGGAATGGTCAAAACCTGGCCCGGCTTGCCCTCGAAGCCCTGCGCCTCGGCCCAGGCCAGCACGGCGGGCGCTTCGCGGCGGCGCTCTTTGGTCCAGTCGCCCAGGCCCGAGTCACCGGGGGCGAACAGCCAGATCGGCAGCGGCTTGGCGGCCTTGTCCAGAAGCGGCAGGGGCATGGCGGGCTCCATACTTTGCAAGCGAGACGGTGAGGATTTATAAGCGTCCCGGCAGCACAACGAAAGCCGGAGCGATATCCATGACGCGTCCCATCCTGGCGATTGGCAACAAGAACCATTCCTCCTGGAGCCTGCGGCCCTGGCTGGCCTTGAAGGCCGCCGGCGTAGTTTTCGACGAACAGCTTATTCCGCTGCGCCAGCCCGACAGCAAGGCGCGCATCCTCGCTTTCTCGCCGGCGGGCAAGGTGCCGGCGCTGAAAATCGGCGGGCTGCTGCTGTGGGATTCGCTCTCGATCTGCGAATACGTGGCCGAGACCTATCCGCAGGCCGGACTATGGCCGGCGGATGCCGAGGCGCGCGCGGTGGCGCGCAGCGTGGCGGCGGAAATGCATTCCGGCTTCATGGGCCTGCGCCGCGACCTGTCGATGGATATCCAGCGCCGGCTGCCGCTGCCCGCCTTGGCCGATGATGCTTGCGGCGATATCGCTCGCGTGCTGGCGGTGTGGAATGAATGCCGCGCCGAATACGGCAAGGCCGGCCCTTACCTGTTCGGCGGTTTCAGCATCGCCGATTGCATGTATGCCCCGGTGGTCACGCGCTTCCGCACTTATGGCTACGGGCTGGATGCGGTCTGTCAGGCCTATTCCGATGCGGTTTTCGCCCATCCGGCGATGGCGGAATGGTGCAAGGCGGCGGAAGCCGAAACCCCGCTGCCGCTTTAGCCCAGCTCAGCCCAGCTCGGGTCAGCTCAGCAGCCCGGCTTCGCGGTAATAGCGCTCGGCGCCGAAATGCAGCGGCGTGGAAACGCCGGTCAACGCGGTATCCGGGCGGATCTGCTGCGCCTTGATATGGCCGCCATCCAGCAGCCGGCGGTTGGCCGGATGCCAGAGCGCGGCGGTGATGGCGTAGATCATGTCGGGATCGGCGCTTTCCGAAACCACCCATTGCATGCCGATGCCCAGAGTTTCGATCTCGCTCTTGCTGCCATAGGCGCCGGCCGGGATGACTTCGCGGTTGAAGAAGCGATGGCGCTTCAGCGCGGTTTCGATCGCCTTGGTGGAAAGCGGCACGATATCGGCGGCCTGGGCCGAGATCAGGTCTTCCACCAGCGGGGCCGGATGGCCGGCGACCAGGAAGAAGGCATCCAGCTCGCCGCGCAGCAGCCGGTCGGCCGCCTCGCCGGGCTCCACTTCCGCCAGCGCCTTGATCTGCGCCAGCCGCACGCCATAGGCGTTCAGGATGATTTCCACGTTGAAGCGGGTGCCCGAGCCGGCCCGGTCGATGGAAACCCGCTTGCCCACCAGGTCGCGGATATCCTCGATGCCGCTGCCCTTGCGCGCCACCAGATGCACGGTTTCGGAATAGAGGTTGGCGATCACCCGCAGCTTGGGCTGCTTGGCGCGGCGGAAATAGAAGCCCTCGCCGTTATAGGCGGAATAGACCAGATCGGCCTGGGCGAAGCCGCTTTCGATGCTTTCATTGGAGACTGCGGCGATATTGGCCACCGATCCAGCGCTGGTCAGCGCCACGGCGATCAGCCCCGGCACGCCGCAGGAGCCGCCGCGAACGCACGGGCGGCTGCCGGCGGGATTGGAAATCGCCGAAGCCACCAGGGTGCCGACCGGAAATGCCGTGGTGGCCGCCGAGCCGGTGAGGATGCGGAAGAATTTCAAATCCTCGGCGGCCGCGCGCGGCTGCGCCATGGTGGCCAGGGCCTGGCCCGGCGCGGCCAGACCCGGCGCGGTCAGGCCGGCCAGCAGGGCGGAGGAAAGGAAATCGCGGCGGCGCATCGCGGCAGTCTATACCCCGGGCCGGTCAGGGCAAGCCGGAAAGCATGACGCTTGCGCTGGAATGCCGCGCTAGCGGCCGTATTTCAGCTTGCCGATCAGCACCAGCAGGGTCAGCACCAGGGTCACGCTGTTGGCCGCGATCAGCGCCACCGAGCCGATCGCCAGGCCATAGAGCAGCCACAGGAAAATGCCGCTCACCATCAGCAGAAACATGCCCAGCGATATGTCGCGGGCGGAGCGGGTGCGCCAGACCTGGATCACCTGCGGCAGATAGGCCAGCGTGGTGAGCGCGCCGGCAATCAGGCCGACGATTTCATAAAAAACGGCAGCCTCGAAAAGCGCCATGATTGCCTTGCGGAATGAGTCGGCTCAAAGCCGGGCGATGAATGCGTTTTGCAGCTTGGTGATGATAGCGCGCAACTCGCCGGCCTCATAGGGCTTAGGTTCCGTCTTGCCCCAGATCGGGCCCGGCCAGGCCGGATCCTCCTTGAAGCGGGCGATCACATGCACATGCAGCTGCGGCACCACATTGCCCAGCGCCGCCGCATTCATCTTATGCGGCTCGAACACATGCTTGAGCACCCGCTCGGCCTGGGCGATTTCGTTGATCAGCAGCTTGCGCTGCTTTTCGCTGAGATCGCAGATCTCGGTCATGTTTTCCGCGGCAGGAACAAGCACCAGCCAAGGATACTGGCTGTCGTTCATCAGCTGCACGAGGCAGAGTTTCATCCGGCAAATCGGCAGGGTGTCGCGCCGTAATTGCTCGTGCAATTGGAACATGGATACTTCTCGCTTCTGGGCCATTTATGGAGTATCGCTCGGGGTGGATAACCCATTGTCATGAGCCTGTCCATGCCCGTTTCCAGCCTGCCCGTCATACGGGTGAAGCCGCATGAAGAACGCCGTATCCGTAACGGCCATCCCTGGATTTATGCGAATGAACTGGTACTCGACGCAGAGGCGAAAAAACTGCCGCCAGGCGAGGTGGTGCGTGTATTCGACGCGCATGGCGGTGGGTTGGGCATAGGCGGTTTCAACCTTCATTCCTTAATTGCGGTGCGCTTATTCAGCCGCGACGCCGAAAGCCGGATCGACGCCGCGTTCCTGCGGAAAAAATTAGATGCCGCATTAAATTTGCGCACTCGCTTTTTCGGTGCACCTTTTTATCGCCTGATCCATGCCGAGGGCGATGGATTGCCGGGTTTCATCATCGACCGCGTCGCCGATTCGCTGATTCTGCAGGCCAACACCGCCGGCGCAGAACGCCTCACGCCGATGATGATCGAGGCGCTGCGCGCTGCGCTGTCGCCGCGGGCCATCGTGCTGCGCAACGATTCCGCGGTGCGCCGGCTGGAAGGCCTGGGCGAAACCATCGCGTTGGCCGATGGCAGCCTGCCGCCGGATCTTGCGGTGGAAGAGGGCGGCGTGCGCTTCGCGCTCGATCCGCTCGCCGGGCAGAAGACCGGCTGGTATTACGATCTGCGTTTCGCCCGCGACATGGTATCCGCGCAATGCGCCGGCGCGCGCGTGCTGGATTGCTACAGCCATACCGGCGCCTTCGCCTTGCGCGCCGCCAAGGCCGGTGCGCAGAGCGTGCTGGCGGTGGATCGCTCCGAACTGGCCTTGCAGCTTGCCGCCAGCAGCGCCCGCGCCAATGGCCTGGAGGCGCGCTGCGCGTTCGAGAAAGCCGATGCCTTCGAGAAACTGGAACAACTGGGCCAGGCCGGCGAACGCTTCGACGTGGTGATCACCGATCCGCCCAACTTCGTCAAAAGCCGCAAGGATCTCGGGCCCGGCGCGCGCGCCTTCCGCAAGCTGGCCAAGCTGGCCGCGCCGCTGGTGGCGCCGGGCGGGCTATGGTTCGTGGCCTGCTGCGCCCATCTGCTGCCGCAGGAAACCTTCGCCAAGGAAGTCGCCATCGGCCTGTCGGCGGCGGGCCGGGCCGGGCGCATCCTGGCCCAGGGCGGGGCGGGGCCGGATCACCCGGTGCATCCGCAGGTGCCGGAAAGCGCTTATCTGAAATGGCAGCTCTTCCAGCTGGACTAGGGTCCGAGCGCTAAAGCTTCAGAGCTTCAACACCTTGTCGATGGCGGCGCGCAGCATCTTCACCACCTCTTTTTCGGTGGCGCCGCCTTCGCCGGTCACATGCTGGGCCAGCACCACATACATGGCATCCACATGCAGGCGGATCACCTCGAACTGGTCTTCCGTCACGGCGCCCAGCTTTTTCACGAAATCATGCGCCGATTTGGCCAGCACGGTCAGCAGCGGATAGCCGAACATCGTACCCATGCCCTTGATTTCAAGGGCCGAATTGCCCACCTTCGGCAGCAGCAAATAACGGTCCTGCGGCTCAGCACCGGCTTCCAGGATCATTTTGCGCATTTCCCGCAGCTTATCCAAAATCTCCACGGCAAACTTGTCGCCATGCGATGCGATCACCTTTTCCAGCTTGGCGGCGGTTTCTGGCGTCAGCACCACCGGAATGCCGACGGTAAGGCTGACTGCCTTGCGCCGGAGATTCTGCGGGGCGGCGATGAATTCCGGCACGATGACTTTTTTCCGCATATTTCCCGTCGCTTGGGGTCAAGATTCGTCAGATATTACATGCGCTCCGGCCGGTCCGGTAGGGGCGTTTTGGCGGCTGCCGAAAAGAAAGGCGGTCAGCGGCAATGCCGCCACAGGTGGCAGAAATTTGGCCGGGAAGGGCTTTGGGGATTTGCAAAATGGAAGCACTCACAATACTGTGACGGCGCACAATGAAGGCGGGTATAGCCCTATATCCCGCCCTGTCGTTGTACGCGTTAAGGCAACCCGATGATGAAGAAGACTAAGAAGTCGTCGCGCAAGAATGTCTCCCCGTTGTTGGAGAAGATTCTGGCTGACCGTTCGAACGTGGTTTTCAATGTCCCGAAAAAGGTTAAGAAAATCGGGCGCGATTTCTTTGATAACCCTAGGTTGAACAAGGCCATTATCTTCAAATATCCGAATTTCGAGACGGATATCGACGATTTCATCGAGGGCGCCGGGCAGAAGAAAGAGCGTCCGGTCGAGACCTGTCTCTACTTCCCCTATGATTCCAATATGCCGCAAGATGGCGGCCACGGCGTCTATCTGCGCGAGCAGGATTTCGCCGACAAGCTGCGCTACTTCATCGGCATCGACCTGAGCGCCCTGACCCCGGAAAATGCCCGGGACCTGGAGCTGCTCTCGCTGCTGGACGACATCCCCTCGCTCGATCCGTTCCTGATGCGGGTGAAGTTCGACGAAGCGCGGGTGAATATCGACGCCGAATTTCTCGGGCTCGACAAGGTCGAGGAACTCAACATCAAAAGCATCGTCACCCGCGATGTCTATCCGATCATCACCAAGGCCTTCCCGCCGGGCTATATCGAGAAACGCGCCCGTTCGCTGACCGATTTCATCAACGGCCTGTGGAAGACCACCTCGCAGGAAGCCGAGCTGTTCATCGAAAGCTTCAAGATCGACAAGTCGCTGACCAACCGGATCCTCACCGCCTGGAAGGGCGTGGCCTATTACGAATACAAATATTCGGAAAATATCCGGCGCAGCACCGAGATCATCAAATGGCTCGCATCGCCCGATTCCGATCCTTACGATCTGGCCATGGTGGGCCATCTGAAGGATCTCTATGCGATGCACAAGCGCACCACCATCGAGCAGATGAAGGGCCTGACGCGCAACACCATCAACATTTTCAAGAGCTATCGTGAATGCCACAGCCGCTTCATGGAGCATAACGATCCCGGCCCGTTCCGCGATTTTCTGAGTAAGGCCAACGAGCGTTTCTGGGTGCTGGGCTTCTGCGTGAACGCGCTGGATCACTGCAATTATCTGTTCGAGATCGACGTGATGGACAAGCCGGGCATGCGCCTGCGCTCTGATCAATTCGAGATTTTCCTGAACAAGCTGAATTCGACCATCGAGGCGAACGCCAACCCCGAACAGCAGCTCAACTGAGCCTCGCTTTCACCCGAGCCGTCACCCTCGCACTTGTTGCGAGGGTCCATGCCTGACACAGCAAAGCCGCTGAACCATGGGCCACCGGAACAAGTCCGGTGGCGACGAATAAGCGTGGCGCTTCGATGATCGTTCTTCGCTCGGCGGCTCAGCCGCGCGCCATATCTCTTGGCGGCTCAGCCGCACAGCGTTCTCTTGGCGGTTCAGCCGCCTTCTGCCACCACATCAATGGCGCGGTTCAGCATGGCCAGCATTTCCTGCTCGCTGGTGCTGCCTTGGCCGGTCACATGCTGGGCCAGCAGGATATACATGGCGTCCACATGGATGCGGATCACTTCGAATTGCGCATCGCTGGGCATGCCTAGGCCACGGATGAAATCATGCAGCGATTTCGCCAGCCGGGTCAGCAGCGGATAGCCGAAGGTGCCGCCCATGCCCTTGATCTCGAAAGCCAGCCCGGAGATTTCCGGCAGCATGAACATGCGCGCGATGCTGTCGGGGCTCACGCCGGCGATGGTCGTGCGCATGCTTTTCAGCTTGTCGAGAACCTCCATGGCGAACGTATCGCCATTGGCGGCAATGGCGGCCTCGAGCTTGCTGGCTATATCGTCCGTAAGTTGTACCGCAACGCCGGTCTTGAAGTTGACCGCCTTGTTGCGCAGGTCCTGCGGCGGATTGATGAATTGGGGCTTCTTCATCTGGCGGCTATCCCGCGCTGTCGAATCCCATATGCGCGTAAGGCGTTTCGCATGCTCGCTTATAGGGCAGAATAGATTACCGATCTGTTTATGGCAAACGGTGCGTTAACGCGGCTTTTCCTCTGCTTCCGCGTGCTGCCTGGGCAGCCAATCGGCCAGCCGTTGCAGGGCCCGGTCGATGGTTTCCGGCGCCACGGAGAATGAGAAGCGGATGAAGCGGTGGCCCTGTTCGCTGTCGAAATCCGCGCCGGGCGCCGCCACCACGCCGGTTTCATCCAGCATGCGCTGGCAGAAGGCGGCGGAATCGTCGGTCAGATGGCCGACATCGCAATAGAGATAGAATGCCCCATCCGGGGGCGCGAATTTATTCAGCCCGATATTCGTCAGCACTCGGAGCAATTTTTCCCGATTGGCGGCATAGAGCGCCACCCGTTCATCCATCTCCGGTTCGCAATCCAGCGCGGCCAGGGCCGCCACCTGGGAAAGGTAGGGGGCCGATATCTGCAAGCTGCCGGCCAGGGCTTCCACCCGTGGCGCCAGCCGTTCGGGCAGCACCAGCCAGCCGATGCGCCAGCCGGTCATGCCCCAGTATTTCGAGAAGCCGTTCACCACGATGGCCTCGGGTCCCTGGCTCAGGATGCTGGGAGCGGTCGGGCCATAAACGATGCCATGGTAGAGTTCGTCCACCACCAGCCACAGGCCGCGCCGTTGGCAGACGGCATAGATTTCCGCCAGATCGGTTTCGCGCAACAGGGTGCCGGTGGGATTGGCCGGGCTGGCCAGCACCACGCCGGCCACGTCCGCCGGCAGCGCCGCGATATCGGCGGCGCGCGGCCGGAAGCCGTTGGCCGCGTCGGTGCCGATGCGGTGCGGCGTCAGGTTCAGCGCCTTCAAGGTGCCGCGATAGGCCGGATAGCAGGGCTCCACCACGGCCACTCTCTGGCCGGCTTCGAAGGCGGCCAGAAAAGCCAGCATGAAGCCCGACGAGGTGCCGATGGTCACCGCGATGCGCTCGGGCGGAATCGTCAGGCCATGGCGGCGGCGATAAAGATCGGCGATGCCCTGGCGCAGCGGCCGGATGCCAAGGGTTTCGGTATAGCCCACCGGGCCGGCGCGCATGGCGGCGGCCACGGCGTCCACCGCCTTGGCGGGCGCGGGAAACGTCGGCTCGCCCACCAGCAGATTCACCACTTCGCCGCCATCGCGCAGCCGCTGGTTCACCGCCTTGTAGATCTGCCACATGCGGTAGATTTCCACGCTGCTGCGCGGCGAAGGTTGTGGGCTGCGCGGTGAAGGCCGCGGGCTGCGCGGCGAAGCTTGGGGCAGGCTGTCGGTCATGGCATGCCAGCGTTGCGGCGGCGCCAGAGCATGGCGGCGGCGCCGCTTGCCAGCGACACGCCGGCGGCAACCAGCGCGATGCCGGCCCAGGTGATCGGTTCGGGCCATTCATGCAGCAGCGGAATGCCCAGCAGCGCCGCCAGCACCGGGGTCAACGCGCCGAAAGCGGCGGCGCGGCCGGCGCCCAGCCGTCCCACCGCGATGCCGAACAGATACAGGCTGAGCACTCCGGTCAGCACCGATTGCACCAACTGCACCACGATCTCGAAAAGCGGCGCCTGTGTCAGATTGGACGGGGCGAACAGCAGATAGCCCGGCGCGAACAGCACGGCGGCGCTGCAATAGACGATGGCCGTGGCGTGCCAGGGCGTAAGGCCGGAGCGGCGCAGCGAAACCGTGAAGGTGGCCCACATGAAGCCGGAGCAGACGAACAGCAGATGGCCGCGCCAGATGCCGCCGCTGCTATGCAGCACATGGTAACCGGCAATCGCCCCGGCCCCCAGCAGAATGCAGCCGAAGCCGATCAGGCGGTCGCGGCTCAGCTTTTCGCCCAGCACCAGCCAGGACAGCAGGGCGGCGAAAAGCGGCATGGTGCCCGGCATGAAGGCGCCGGCATGGGCCACCGGCGCCATGGTGAAGCCCAGGGTGCTGATCGACATGAAGGGCAGGCCGGCGCAGATCATCATCAGTATGACGCTGCCGTTCCGGCCTCGGCCGAAGCCGCTGCCCAGGCGCAGCAGGATCGGCCACAGCATCAGCGCCGGTACCACCATGCGCAGGAACATCACGTCCCAGGGCGTCAGCGATCCCACCACGCCATAGCGCACCAGGGCCAGCCCGGAGGCCCAGAGCACCACGGTGGCGATGGCGGCAAGCGCGCCGGTCAGGAGAGGGGAGGGGCTGGCGATCATTGCCGCTATGTATGACGGGTTTCACCCGGATCGTCACCCTTCGGCCGCCCGCTGCCGAGGGGGCTGCCGAGGCTCGCTTCCGGCGAGCCGGCGGCCGTGCCTGCTCTCGACTCTCCGGCGGGCTTGGCGTTAGAGTCCGCTGCCGCCGTAAAGGCGCCATATTCTTCCGCTATTTCCGCAACTGCCCGTTTGGGAAAGGGCCGGATCGGAATGGGCCGGCAGGGTGGCCGTTGGCGGCAGCTTCGCGCTTCAGTGCAAGTTCGTGCTTCGGTTCGTTTTCGGCGTTGGTTTCCACATTCGAGCAACAGTCACCAGCCGGCACAGTCGCCGGCAAGTATCGTCTAGCAATCGCGAGCCGCCATGCGTTATTCGGGACTTCTCGTCCTTCTTCTCGTCATCGCCGTCAACGTCGCCGGATGGGTCGTGATGAACCCGCCGGTGGAGCCGCGCCCCTGGGGCGAGTTGATCAACGGCGTGGATTACTCCCCCTTCCAGGCCGACCAGGGCCCGCAGCAGAAGAAATTCCCGTCCGCCGCCGATATCGACCGCGACCTGCAGCAGCTTTCCAGCAAGGTGAAGCATCTGCGCACCTATTCCACGCTGGACGGCCAGGGCGATATCGCGCCCATCGCCGCCTATTACGGCATGGATGTGATGCAGGGCATCTGGCTCGATGGCCGCCTGGAGCGCAACGAGGAGGAGATCGGCAATCTCATCCGCATCGTCAAGGAAAACAAGAATGTTCGCCGCGTGCTGGTCGGCAACGAGACCATGCTGCGGCTCGACATGCCGATCGACGACCTGATCCAGTATATCCGCCGCGTGCGCACCGCTTTGTCCGGCACGGGCGTTGAAATCTCCACCGCCGAAACCTGGGATATCTGGCTGCGCTATCCGCAATTGGGCCGCGAGGTGGATTTCATCGCCATCCATCTGCTGCCTTATTGGGAAGGCCAGTCGCCGGAAAAGGCGGTGGATTACGCGCTCGCGCGCTACCAGCAGGTGAAGGACGCGCATCCCACCAAGAAGGTGGTGATCACCGAAATCGGCTGGCCGTCGGAAGGCCGCATCCGCCGCGATGCCGTGCCGAGCCCGACCAGCCAGGCCGCCTTCCTGCGCGCCTTCCTCAACATCGCCAACCAGCGCGGCCTCGATTATTTCATCCAGGAAGCCTTCGACCAGCCGTGGAAGCGCAACATCGAAGGCTCGGTGGGCGCCTATTGGGGCGTCTACAACGCCGATCGCACGCCGAAATTCCCCATGGTTGGTCCGGTCAGCGACCGGCCGCACTGGCCGCAACTGGCGGCCGCCTCGATCCTGCTGGCCCTGCCGCTGATGGCGTGGTTCCTGGCGCGCTGGGCCGACCTGCGCTTCTCCGGCCGCTTTTTCTTCATCGCGCTGATCCAGATCGTCACCAGCGCGCTGGTGATGGTGGTGGATTCCGGCCTGCGCAGTTACATGAGCCCCGGTATCGCGCTGATGTGGGCGATGCTGCTGCCATTGCTGTTGCTGCTGTTCATGGTGGTGCTGGCCGAGGGGCTGGAGCTTTCCGAAGTGATCTGGGCCAGCCGGCGCCAGCGCCATTTCCTGCCCTTCAAGACCGATGTCGAGCGTAGCTGGCCAAAGGGTTCGATCCATATCCCGGCCTATAACGAGCCGCCCGAGATGCTGAAGCAGACGCTGGATGCGTTGGCGCGGCTGGATTACCAGAATTTCGAAGTGCTGGTGATCGACAACAACACCAAGGACGAGAAAGTCTGGCGGCCGGTCGAGGAATACTGCCGGCAGTTGGGCGAACGCTTCCGTTTCTTCCACGTCTCGCCCCTGAAGGGCTTCAAGGCGGGCGCGCTGAACTTCGCGCTGCGCCATACCGCCAAGGATGTCGAGATCGTCGGCGTGATCGACGCCGATTACCTCGTCGAGCCCGACTGGCTGAAATCCCTGGTGCCGTATTTCGACCGCGCCGATTTCG
>JAYSEE010000050.1:0-16401 GCA_041914045.1 Ferrovibrio sp.
TCGGCGCGCTGGCGGCGCATCTGCGCGCCCATGGCATCAAGCGCGGCGACCGCGTGGTCTGCTATGCGCCCAACACGCCGGAAACCATCGTCGCCTTCCTGGCCGTGGTGTCGTTGGGCGCGATCTGGTCGATCTGCTCGCCGGATATGGGCCTGCAATCGGTGCTCGACCGCTTCCGCCAGATCGAGCCGGCCGCGCTGATCGCCGTCCCCTCTTGCGATTATAACGGCAAGCATCACGACAAGACCGGCACGTTGGCCGAGATGGTGGCCGCCTTGCCGACCTTGCAGCATCTGGTGCTGATGCCGGGTGTGGGCGCGCCGAAGCTGGACCGCGCGCTGGACTGCATCCCCTGGGAACGCGCCACCGACGGCGACGCGCCGCTGCAAGTGGAGCCGGTGCCGTTCGATCATCCGCTCTGGGTGGTGTATTCCTCGGGCACCACCGGCCTGCCCAAGCCGATCGTGCATGGCCATGGCGGCATCGTCATGGTGATGATGACGATGATGAATCTGCAAAACGATGTCGCCTCAAACGATGTCTTCCACTGGTATTCCTCCACCGGCTGGATCATGTGGAACGCGCAAATGACCGGCCTGCTGGTGGGCGCCACCATCGCGCTGTATGACGGCGCGCCGAGCTATCCCGACTGGACGCGGCTGTGGCGCTTCGCCAGCGAGGCGAAGCTGACTTTCTTCGGCGCCGGCGCGGCTTTCTATGCCAATTGCCAGAAGGCCGGCGTGGTGCCGCGCGATGTGGCCGATCTGTCCCGGCTGCGCAGCGTCGGCTCCACCGGCTCGCCGCTATCGGAAGAGTCTTATGCCTGGATCTATCAGCAGCTCGGCAAGGATATCTGGCTTTCGCCGATTTCCGGCGGCACCGATTTCGCCGGCGCCTTCGTGGGCGGCTGCGTATTGCTGCCGGTCTATGCCGGCGAGATGCAATGCCGCTGCCTGGGCGCCGATATCCAGGCCTTCGACGATGCCGGCAAACCGCTGACGGATGAAGTGGGCGAGTTGGTCTGCGTGGCGCCGATCCCCTCGATGCCGCTGTTCCTGTGGAACGACAAAGACGGCAAACGCTATCGCGAAAGCTATTTCGACACCTATCCCGGCATCTGGCGCCATGGCGACTGGATCCGCATCACGCCGCGCGGCGGCGCGGTGATCTATGGCCGTTCGGATGCCACCATCAACCGCCATGGCTTGCGGCTCGGCACCTCCGAAATCTACCGCGCTGTGGAGGAATTGCCGGAAGTGCTGGATAGCCTGGTGGTGGATCTGGAATATCTCGGCCGCGAAAGCTACATGCCGCTTTTCGTGGTGCTGCGCCCCGGCCTCACGCTCGACAAAGCGTTGCAGGACAAGATCGTGCAGGCGATCCGCAATTCGGTTTCGGCGCGTTTCGTGCCCAACGACATTTTCCAGGTGCCTGAAGTGCCGCGCACGCTGTCCGGCAAGAAGCTGGAAGTGCCGGTGAAGAAGCTGCTGCTCGGCCAGCCGCTGGAGAAAGTGGCCAATCCGGGTTCGATGGCCAATCCGCATAGCCTGGACTGGTACGTCGCTTTCGCGAAGAAGCACGCGGCGGCTTAGAGCCGATAGGCTTAAAGCCGCTGCGCGCGGCGCGCCAGATAGATGCCGGCCAGCACCACCAGGCCGCCGGCCATTTGCAGCAAGGTAAGCCCCTCGCCCAGCCAGAGCCAGCCGAACAAAGCCGCCATCACCGGCTGCACCAGGATAACCAGCGAGGAAAACGAGGCCGGCAGATGGCCGAGCGCGAAGGCGATCAGGCTTTGCCCAAGCGCATGGCTGATCCAGGAAAGCGCCAACAGCGTGATCCAGCCCTGGCCGCTGGCCGGCAGCAATCCCTCGCCCATCAGCCAGGCCGCCGGCAGCAAAGCCAGGCCGGTGATCAGGCTGGACCACAGCATCAGCGCCTGGGTGCTCAGACTGCCGCGCAGCTTGGCCACCGCGATCATATACAGGCCGTAGAAGCAGGCGGTGACGATGCCGAAAGCATCGCCCAGCACATTGCCGCCGCCGAGCTGCAGGCTGGAGCCCACCAGCATCAGCGCGCCGCAGATCGCCAGCGCCATGGCGAACAGGAACAGCCGGTTGAGCTTTTCCTTCAACAGCAGCCAGGCGCCGAGCGCCACGATCACCGGCGAAAAATTCGCCAGCAACGTGGCGTTGGCCACCGATGTGTATTGAATCGACAGATGCCAGAAGAACAAGTCGCCGGCGAAGAACAAGCCGGGCAGCAGCGCCAGCGCCAGCGATGGCCGCGCGGCGGCGGGCGCGGGCTTCAGGCGCCAGAGCAGCCAGAGCGGCGGCACCGCCAGAATGGCGCGATAGAAGCCGGTGGCCGTCGGCCCCACTTCCGACAGCCGCACGAAGATCGGCGAAAAGGCAATCGCCACCGCGCCGGCCACCAGGGCGGCCAGGGCCCAATTCTGCAAGCGGCGTAGGGATTGGGGCGAAGACATGCATTTCCCGGCGGGTGAACGTCAGTCAGGGGTAATCCGCGAAGGCTGCCGGCGCAATCGCCGGCCTGCAAGAATCTGCTGGCCCAAGAATCCGCCCGGAAGAATTTACCTGGGCCGCCCCAGGCACTAATATATGCATCTACAATAGATGGCTGGATCATCCAGCCCATATTTCCGGGAGGAACTTAAATCATGGTCAAGCTGCTATCCGCTGTTGCCGCCGCCGCTCTGCTGGCTTCCACCGCTTTCACCTCCGCCCAGGCGCAGACCGTGATGCGCATCAGCCATCCGGTGCCCACCGCGCATCATCTGCATAAGGCCATCGAAGCCTTCAAAGCCGATCTGGAAAGCCGCACCAAGGGCGGCTTCAAGGTGGAAATCTTCCCGGCCGAGCAATTGGCCAAGCAGTCGGAGAACCATCCCTCGGTGGCGCGCGGCGCTTTCGAGGCCGGCGTGCTGACCAACTTCACCTGGGGCAACACCGTGCCCGAGATGAATGTGCTGACCATTCCCTATCTGCTGACCGATCTTGAGAAGATCAAGAAATTCCCCGGCTCGCCGGCTGCCAAGATTCTGGAGCAGAAGCTGGAAGCCAAGGGCGTGAAGAACATCGCCTGGTTCTACATCACCCGGCAATCCATCTTCACCTCGGCCAAGAAGCCGCTGGTGGCGCTGGACGACTTCAAGGGCCTGAAGGTGCGCGGCCTCAGCGCGCTGTCGGATACCGGCCTGAAGGCCATCGGCGCCGCGCCCACGCCCACGCCGGCGCCGGAAGTGTATCAGGCGCTGCAATCCGGCGTGCTGGATGCCGGCCTGACCGACGTGTCCGCCGCCGTCAGCCGCCGCTTCTACGAGGTGCAGAAATTCGGCACCGTGGCGCCGTATTTCTCGGTGTATTTCCACATGTTCGTGAATCCGGCCTGGTACAACAAGCTGAGCAACGGCGAGAAGGACGCGCTGGCCGCCGCCGCCAAAAAGGCCGAGGCCGACATGGTGGGCCTGACCGAAGCCACCGCCGCGGACGCCATCAAGACCCTGCCTCAGCGCGGCATGGCCATCCATATGCAGACCGCCGCTGAAGCCGCGACCTGGAAGAAGGCCCTGCAGCCGCCGGTGATCGAAGCCTTCAACAAGGCCGTGCCGCAGGATGGCCCGAAGCTGATCGAGGCGCTCAACAAGCTGTGAGCATCGTCGCACGCATCATCGAGGCGCTTGCCAGCCTGGCCGGGAAACTGGCCGGGCTGGCGGCGCTGATCTGCCTGGCGCTGGTGGGAGCCGGCGTGGCGATGCGCTATTTCGTCAATGCGCCGCAGGCCTGGATCGACGAGACCGCAACCTGGGCCGTGATCGCCATGGTGCTGCTGGCCGCGCCGATGGCGCAATCGCGCGACGAACATATCGGCGTGGATGCCCTGGTGCTGCGCTTCGGCCCGCGCGGTCGCCGGCTGCTGGCGGTGTTTTCCGCCATCTCTGTCGCCGCCGTGGGCGCGCTGATGCTGTGGGCCGGCATCGAAACCGTGAGCTTTTCGCGCATGATCGGCATCATGGCGCAAACCGTGGCCTGGATGCCGATGTGGATCGTGCAAAGCCTGCTGCCGATCGGCGGCGGCCTGCTGCTGCTGGCTGCGTTGGCGCAATTGCTGACCATCCTGCAGCCGGGCTGGACGCCGCCGAAAAGCGACGATCCGGTGCATGGCACGCGCAGCCATGAATAAGTGAAGCCGCCATGACCTTTCTGTTGATCTTGGGCGTGTTGATCGCCCTGCTCTATACCGGCCTGCCGATGTTCGCCGGCATGTTCCTGTTTTCGGTGGGCATCCTGTTCTGGGTGGAAGGCGGCGTGCCCACCTTGGGCGAAACCATCCTGGGCCATCTGGACGGCTATCTGCTGGTGGCGATTCCGCTGTTCATGCTGATGTCGCATTTCATGGTGCGCGGCAAGGTGGTGGATGACCTCTACGCCGCCGCCCATACCTTCCTGCGCCATATCCCCGGCGGCCTCGGCATCGCCACGGTGTTCGCCTGCGCGGTGTTCGCCGCGATTTCCGGCTCTTCCGTGGCGACCGCGCTGACCATCGGCGCGGTGGCGATTCCGCAGATGCTGAAATACGGCTACAGCCCGCGCGGCGCTTATGGCGTGGTGGCCGGCGGCGGCACGCTGGGCATCCTGATCCCGCCTTCCGCGCCGATGGTGCTGTATGGCGTGGCTTCCGATACGTCGGTGGGCGCACTGTTCATGGCCGGCGTGATTCCCGGCATTCTGCTGGCCGCGCTTTTCGCCGCCTATTGCTTCTTCACCGAAGGCCGCCGCGAGGCCAAATTGATTGCGCAGGGCGGCTTCACGCGGCCGGCGCGCGCCAGCCTGGGCGAGATGGGCCGCGCGCTGAAGCGTTCCTTCTGGGCGCTGACCCTGCCGCCCTTCGTGCTGGGCGGCATGTATTTCGGCATCTTCACCGCCACCGAGGCGGCGGCCACCGGCGCGCTCTGGGCCTTGCTGATCGCCGCCCTGATCTATCGCCAGGTGGGGCCGAAGCAGATCTGGGAAGGCGGGCAGGAAGCCGCGCGGGTTTCCGCCGTGCTGTTCATGATCATCGTATCCGCCGGTCTGTTCGGCCATATGCTGACCAAGCTGCATATCCCCGACCAGCTGGTGGCCTGGGTAGTGGAGAACGACGTTTCGCGCACGCATTTCCTGATCCTGATGATGCTGCTGCTGTTCGTGCTCGGCCTGATTCTGGAAAGCTTCTCGATCATCCTGATCACCACGCCGGTGATCCTGCCGGTGATGGCGCAACTGGGCATCGACAAGGTGTGGTACGGCGTGATGCTGACCATCAACCTGGAACTGGCGCTGATTTCGCCGCCGGTGGGCATGAACCTGATCGTGATCCGCTCCATCACCGGCGCGCCGCTGGTGGAGGTGGACAAGGCCGCCATTCCCTATATGGCGATGATGGGCCTGGCCATCGCCATCATCATGCTGGTGCCCGGCCTGGCGCTGTGGCTGCCCGGCACCATGCAGTTGGGAAACTAAAAAGCTAACCTTTCAACAGGCCGGCCAGCGCATCCGCGGCGGCGTTGAAATGCCGCGTCGCCGCCGGCGAAGCGCCGATCATGCGCAAAAAGCCGTGGATCATGCCCTCGGCCAGCAGCAACCGCGCCGAGATGCCGGATGCCGTCAGCTTGGCGGCATAGGCGATGCCTTCATCGCGCAGCGGATCATGCTCGGCCGCCAGGATCACCGCCGGCGGCAGGCCTTGCAGATTTTCCTGCCGCAGCGGCGCGATCTGCGTGCGCCTCCCCGAGTCCTGGGCGCCTGAATTTTGCCCAGCCGTGTAATGCCCCCAGAAGGCCCGCGCCAGCGCTCGGCTGAGAAACGGCCCCGCCGCATTCTGGTGATAGGAAGCAGTATCGAAATAATCGTCCAGCGCCGGATAGAACAGCAATTGCGCCGCTAAAGCGGGCCAGGATTCAGCGCGGATTTGCTGCGCGGCGGCGGCGGCAAGATTGGCGCCCGCGCTGTCGCCGCCGATGGCGATGCGCGACGGATCGACGCCCAGGCTGGCCGCGCGGCCGAACAGCCAGCGCAGGCTTGCCATCGCATCCTCGAAAGGCGCGGGAAACGGATATTCCGGCGCTAGCCGGTATTCCACACTGGCCACCGCTATGCCGGCGCGCAGGGCCAAAGCGGCAGTGATCGGCTGATGGCTCAGGATGCTGCCCATCACCCAGCCGCCGCCATGGAAATACAGCAGGCAGGGCAAAGGCCCAGCCAGCCCGGCGAGGCGATAGAGGCGCACCGGCACCGGCGCATCCTCGGCATCCATGGCGATCACGCCGGCGGGCAGCGGCACCGGTTCGCCGGCCATGGCGGCGATGCGGCTGCGATATTCGACAACCGAAAGCCGCTCCGGCTGCGGCCCGAAGGCCGCATCCAGCGCCGCGATGAAAGGCCGCAGCGAAGCGTCTATCGCCATGGCTGCCGCTTACGGATTGACCAGCGGGCAACCGCTTTCGGCTTCGCTCTGGAAGGCTTGATCGCCCGGCAGGGTGCGTAGGATTTTATAGTAATCCCACGGCCCCTTGGAGTCCGCCGGGCTTTTCACCTGCGCCAGATACATGTCGTGCACCATGCGGCCATTGCGCAGGATCTTGCCGCCCTGGGCGAACATGTCGTTCACCGGCATGGCGCGCATGGCGGCGGCCACTTTCGCGCCATCGTCGGTGCCGGCTTTTTCCACCGCTTTCAGATAATGCCGCACGGCCGAATATGTGCCGGCCTGCGGGCCGCTGGGCTTTTTGCCGGCGCGCTTCTCGAAGATTTCGGCGAAGGCGCGGGTTTCCGGCGTGCGGTCCCAATAGAAAGACGTAGTGAAAGTGAGGCCCTGGGCCACTTTGAGGCCGAGGCTGTGCACATCGTTGATGAACACCACCATCGGCACCAGCCGTTGCTTGCCGCCGATATCGAATTCGGCGGCCTGCTTGAGCGCGTTGATGGTGTCGCCGCCGGCATTGGCCAGGCCGATCACCTGCGCCTTGGAGCTTTGCGCCTGCAGCAGGAAGGAAGAGAAATCCGCCGTGTTGAGCGGATGCCGCGCCTCGCCCAGCACCTTGCCGCCCAGGCTTTCCAGCATGCGGCCGGCATCGGCGCGCATGGCATGGCCGAAAGCGTAATCGGCGGTGATGAAATACCAATCCTTGCCGCCTTCCATATACACCGCCTTGGCGGTGCCCACCGAGAAAGCATAAGTTTCGTAGGGCCACATGAAGCGGGTGGGCGAACAGGCCTGGCCGGTGAGCGCGGTGGTGGCCGCGCCCGAGACCAGGCTGACCTTGCCCTTCTGGCGCGCCACTTCCTGCACCGCCAACGCCACCGACGAGGTGGGCAGGTCGGCGATCACATCCACGCGCTGCTGATCGTACCATTCGCGCGCCATGGCGGCGCCGAGATCGGCCTTGTTCTGGTGATCGGCGCTGATCAGCTCGATCGGCACATTGTTGATCTTGCCGCCGAATTCCTCGATGGCGATGCGCGCCGCCAGGATCGAGCCGGAGCCGCCGGCATCGGCATAGACGCTGCCGAGATCGGTGAGCACGCCCACCACGATGGCATTGTCGGAAATCTGCGCCTGCACGGCCTGCGGCGCGGCCAGGGCCGCCAGGCCGGCGGCGGCATAAAGCGGAATGCGGGCGCCGATGGCGCGCTTGCTGGGCATGATGGTTCCTCCCGGATTGCCTCTATGCCCAATATGGCAAAGCGCCGCCCAGGCCGCTGAACCCGCAGCGCGCGATCTCTTGCACCAGGATGCGCAGGCTCAGTCTTCGCGCCGGCGGAAATCGGTGGGGGCCAGTCCGTAGCGGCGGCGAAAGGCGCGGCTGAAATGGCCGGCATGGTTGAAGCCGGCGGCGAAAGCGATATCGGTGACGCTGCGGCCGGCTTGCATGGGGTCGCGCAGGTCGCGGCGGCAGCATTCCAGCCGCGCTTCCAGCACATGATCGCCCAGACTGCGGCCGGTGGGCTTCAACACCTGATGCAGATAGCGCACCGAAATGCCCATGGCCGCCGCCACCATGGCCGGCGACAGATCGGCCTGCGGATGGCGGCGGATATGCGCCAGGATGCGCGCGCTGTGGGCAGCACGCACCGAACCATCCTCGGCCTCGCTGCCGGCCTCGGGCCGCAGCAACAGGATAGCCAGCAGATCGAGCAGTTGGTCGCCGAGATACTCCGCCTCCGCCTCGCTGCAATCGGCCAGGGATGCCGCCATCTGATCGGAGAAAGCCGCCACCAGCGCTGCCTTGCCGCCGGCGGCCAGGGAGAATTGATAGGTCTGCCGCAGGCGCGGCAGCCGGCGCAGCAGGCGCGCGGCGGGGATCATCACATTAGCCGTGTCGTAGCCATCCTGATCGTGGCTGCGATAGGGAATGCCGTTGGACAGCAGATAGAGATTGCCGCTTTGCAATTGCAGATCGTCGCGGTCGGTGCTGATGCGCCAGGGGCCGCGCAGCGGGCGGCTGAGCACGAAAAACTGATCCGCCATGGCGGCGAGATTGCGGCGGGTGCGGATCAGGCTGTGGCCGCGATAGGAAACCGTGTTGAATACCAGCCCGCCCTTGCGCCGGCTGAGGATGCTGCCGCCGAACGGCGTGCGATGGTTGGGTTCGATCTCGATGGCGCCCCAGATCGCGGACAACGCGTCGCGCCAGGCATCGAGGCGCTCGGCGTCCGGCAATGCATCAGTCGAAAAACGGATTTCCTGCACCCGGCCCTCCCGGCTCGGCATTCTTCCGCGAAGATGCTAGCGCCGCCCTCCGGCCGAGGCAACCACGGTTCAGCCGCAGGTTTTCAAGGTGATCGTGGCATCCGGCGGCGCAGCGGGGAAATAGCGCCCAAGCGGCTGGCAAGCGCCATCGACGCAAAGCGACCAATCGGCGCCGGTATAAGTGGATCGCGTGAGCGGCAAGGCGGCGAGCGGCGGCCGCTTCGGCGACCAGACCCAAAAGCCGTCCCGCAGCACCGCATCCTCGCCGGGCTCCATGCCGGCGCCGCTGCCCTGCACGGCGGCGCGGGCGATCAGCAGGCCCTCCGGCGTGGCGCGCCATGTTTCATGCCAGGCGGTTTTCTGCACGCTGTGGGTCCAGCGCAATTCCGCCTGCGCGGCATTAAGCGACACCAGCGCAGCGCCCAACGACAGGCAAAGGCCGAGCATGGCCTTCGCTTTCACGCCGCCGGCTTGCGGGTGCGCCACCAATGCCAGGCGACGAAAGCCGCCGACATGGCGAAGCCGGCTTCATCGGTGATCGGCAGCGCCACCACCAGCAGGAAGGCCGAGGCCGTGGCGAAGATGCGCTCCGGCCAGTTCAGCGGGCCGAACAGCCAGGCCGAAGCCGCCGCGCCCCACAGGCCCACCGAAATGGTCGCCTTCAGCACCACATAAACCACGTCGAACCAAGTGCCGCCTTGCAGCATCAGCGCCGGCGTATAAACCGCCATGAACGGCACGACATAGCCGGCAATGCCGATCTTGGTGGCCGTGACCGCGATCTTCATATGCGATTCCTTGGCGACCGAGGAAGCCGCCAGCGCCGCCAGCGCCACCGGCGGCGTAAGATCGGCCATGATGCCGAAGTAGAACACGAACATATGGCTGACGATCAGCGGCACGCCCATTTCCAGCAGCACCGGCGCGGCCATCGACGAGGTGATGATGTAGTTGGGAATGGTGGGCAGGCCGGTGCCGAGAATCAGGCAGGCGATCATGGTCATGATCAAGGCCAGCAGCAGATTGTCGCCGGCCACCGCCAGGATGCCGCGCGCGATATCGTTGGCCAGGCCGGTCATCTGCGAGATGCCGATCAGGATGCCGACCAGCGCGCATGCCATGCCCACGCCCAGCGCGCCCTTGGCCGCATCGGCGAAACTCTCCAGGATCAGGCGCTGCAATTCCCGACCGCCCTTGACGAACCAAGTGACGACCACCAACAGCGCGATCAAGGCGATGGAGGTTTGCTCCACGCGCATGCCGACGAATTCCACCAGCGCGAAGGCCAGCAAGCCCAGCACCACCCAGAACAGCACGCGCAGCAACATCACCTTGGTAGTGCCGGTGGCATGCTGGCCCAGGATGAGAATGGCGGTGAGCGCCATGCCGACAGTGCCGGCGAAAAGCGGCGTGAAGCCGGTGAACAGCAGATAGACCAGGGCCGCCAGCGGAATGATCAGATACCATTGCCGCTTGATCGCCGCCCAGGCATTGGGGCATTCCGCTTTGGGGATGCCGACCAGATTGCGGCGGCCGGCCTCCAGATGCACCATCCAGAAAGCCGAGCCGAAATACAGCAGCGCCGGAAAGATCGCGGCGATGGCGATCTCCGAATAGGGCTTGCCGATGGTTTCCGCCATGATGAAGGCGACCGCGCCCATCACCGGCGGCATGATCTGGCCGCCCATCGAGGCCGTGGCCTCCACCGCGCCGGCGAACACGCCGCGATAACCGAAGCGCTTCATCAGCGGAATGGTGAACTGCCCGGTGGTGAGCACATTGGCCACGCCCGAGCCGTTGATGGTGCCCATCAGGCCCGACGAAATCACCGCCACCTTGGCCGGGCCGCCCTTGTGATGGCCCACGGTGCCGAGCGCGATATCGTTGAACAACTGGATCATGCCGGCGCGTTCGAGCAAAGCGCCGAACAGAATGAACAGGAAAATGAAGGTAGCCGAAACGAAAGTGGGCGTGCCGTACAGGCCCTCGGTGCCGAGATAGAGCGTGTCGATCACCTGCTCGAAATCGAAGCCGCGATGCTGCATGAAGCCGGGCAATTGCCGCCCCCAGATCGCATAGGGAATGAACAGGCCGCAGATCAGCGGCAATTCCCAGCCCATGATGCGCCGCGCGCCCTCGATCACCAGCGCCGTGACCAGCACGCCCATCACCAAATCGGCGACGGTCGGGTCGCCGGCACGCAGAATCAGGTCGGCCTCGAATATCCAGTGATAGAAGCCGATGGCGAAGCCGCCGCCGGCGAGCACCCAATCGTACCAGGGAATGCCCTTGGCGGCGGCGCCGCGCCGGAAGCGGAACAGCAGGAAGGTGAGCAGCAGAAGGAAGCCCACATGCATGCTGCGCAGCACGATGGAGGGCAGCGGGCTGAAGGCGGCGTTGATCACCTGGAAGAAAGTGAAGGCGACGGCGATGAAGAACACCGCCTTGCCCTGCCAGCCATCCAATTGGGCCGCGCCATGGGTGGGGTTTTCCTTATCGACGATGACGGCCGTCCGCTCTGTCGCGCTCATGCTGCAGGTCCCCGCACTTTGACTTGGGCCGATGGCCCGAAAGCGAAACGCCGGCGCCGATTTTCACAAAGCGGCGCCGGCGCTGTTGGTGTGATGCAAGCCCGCTTCGGGCTTACTTCATCAGGCCTTTTTCCTTGTAGAACTTGATCGCGCCCGGATGATACGGAACCGGCGCGCCCTTGGCGGCATTCTCCACCGTAATCACCTTGGCGGCGGCATGCGCGGCATGCAGGATGTCAATATTGTCGAAGGTGGCCTTGGTCATCTTATAGACCAGATCATCCGACAGCTTGGCGCTGGTGACCAGGAAATTGCCCACCGCCACGGCCGGCACCGCAGCATCCTGGCCCTTGTAGGTGCCCGCCGGAATGCTGGTGGCCATGTAGGCCGGATCGCCGATCTTCGGCACCATATCGGCCGGCACCGACACGATCACGATATCCAGCGAATTGGCCAGATCGCGGATCGAGGCCACGCCCAAAGCCGCCGATTGCAGGGTCACGTCGATCTGGCGGTTCTTCATCAGATCAACCGACTCGCCGAAGCCGAGATATTCCACCTTCGAGAAGTCGGCATATTTCAGGCCGGCGGCGGCCAGCACGGCGCGGGCATTCAGCTCGGTGCCGGATTTCGGCGCACCCACCGAAATGCGCTTGCCCTTCAGATCGGCCAAGGTCTTGATGCCGGAATTGGCCGAGGCGACGATCTGGATATAGTTGGAATAGATGCCGGCCATGGCGCGCAGATTGCCGAGCTTGGCAGCGAAGCCGGCATCGGCCTTGCCGTTCCAGGCATCGGACAGGGAATCGCCGAGCGTGAAGGCGATCTCGCCCTTGCCGCTATTCAGCAGGTTGAGATTCTCCACCGAGGCCTTGGTGGGCTGCACCTGCACCTTGGCATTGGGCACGCCCTTGCCGATGGCATTGGAGAGCGCGACGCCGATCGGATAATAGGCGCCGGACGTGCCGCCGGTGAGGATGTTGACGAAATCCTGCGCCTTGGCCTGCGAGCCGGTGAAAACCAGGCCGGCGGCGAAAGCGGCGGCGACAATGCTCTTACGGAAAGCGGACTTGCGGACAGCAAGCATGCCTGTTCCTCCTTGTATCGACTTTGTTTGCGGCTAGCACCGGCAGACAAGGCTGCGCGGCCCGTTTATTGACTGCACCGGATTGCACCCGGCGCTGCTGCAACGGTTTTACCGGCTTGCGCCGCCCGGGGCAATCGCTTTATGCCGTAGCTAGTTACGGCGCGCGCCGATCCGCCGCACACGCGCTTGTTTATCGCTCACGCGCCTATCTATTGCTCACGCGGCGGTGATGACGGGCCAGCCGCAGATTATCCAGCAGCGGCCAGGCATAGGCCACGGCGATCAGCGCCCAGGCCACCGCCTCGCGGTTGTTGAACCGTTCGACGATCAGCATCACCGCGCTGGCTGCGATTAAAAGATAGGCAATGGCGGCATCCCAGCGCAGGTTGTGCTTGCGGTCCGCATGTTCCGGCAATGGCCGGGTGAAGCCGCTGGCCAGCGCGAAAACCGGCAGCGTCTTCTCCACCGCGTTATGCTGCCCTGCAACATAACTGAACAGCCGCAGCAGCAGAAAACCGGCCGCCGGCAACAAGGCGTAATCCACCGGGAAATCGCGATAGCGGCCGGCGGCGGCGAGCATCACGGTCTGATACAGGGCGAACAGCGCGAAGCCGATGAACAGCCATTCGCCCAGCCGGGCGCGGCGCTGGCCGCTCCAGCGCGCGAGTTTCTCCGCCGAGACCGTGTGATTGCCCAAGGGCAGATAGAGCGGCAGGTAGCTGCGCAATTCGCCGAGCCGCGTTTTCACCCCGGCCAGAGCCGCCTGCGGAGCATGCTTGCCGGCCAGGCGATCGAGCAATTCGGCCAGCAGCAGCAAGGCGAACAGCCCTTGCAGAACCAGCATGACGATGAATTCGACCTGGCGCGGCGTGCTGAAATTATGGCTGAGGCCATGCTCGACGCAGGCAGCCAGCGCCGCGCCGCCGGCCTGCGCCAGCATCATGCCGCCGAGCAGCCGCAAGAACGGCAAGGCCAGCAGCCGTTGCAGATTGAGCATCGCCAGGATCAGCGCGAACAGCGTGGCGAGCGCGGCATAGATCGGCCAATCCGGCAGGTCGGAGACTTTTCCGCCCAGGCCGGTGGGCAGGAATTTCGGATGCCGCGCTTCATCCAGCACGCCCCAGGCGCCGCCCACGGTGCCTTCCAGCGTGGCCTTCCATGGTTGATCGAACGCCTCGACGAGATTGTAATCGAGCCCCTTGGCCTCGGCGAGCCGCATGAAATCGGCGATGAAATGCGCCGCTTCGGTGAGGCTGGGCACGGCTTCGCGGCGCGAACGGCCCTGGCTGGGCCAGCCCACCTCGCCGATCAGGATCGGCTTGCCCGGCAGGCGCTTGGCCACGATGTCGTAGACATCCATGATATGCGGCATGGCATGCGAAACGCCGATCGGCTGATCCTCCCAATAAGGCAGGAAATGCACGGTGACGAAATCCACCTCATCCAGCAGGCGCGGATTCTTCAGCCAGAATTCCCACACATCGGCATAGGAAACCGGCTGCTTCACGGCGGCCTTCACCTTGCGGATATAGCCGATCACTTCATCGGCGGTGAGATCGCGGCGCAACAGCACCTCGTTGCCGACGATCACCCGCTTGATGGTATCGGGATAGCGGTTGGCCTGATCTATCAGGGCTTCCACTTCCTCGTCGTTGATATCCTTCTTCGGCCCCAGCCAGGCGGAATGGATCACCTCGAGATCGTAGCGCCGCGCCAATTCGGGCACCGCCTGCAAGCCTTCCCGCGCCGTATAGGTGCGTACGCCCTTGGCCACGCCGCGCACGGCGGCAAGGTCTTCCGCGATCTGATCGGGCGTCGGAAAAACCTTGGTGAAGGGCCCCTGGCCGCGCCGGAAGGGCGCGAAGGACACGCTCTTGATCGGGCCCAGCGCCATGTTCGCATGCGCGGGGCCATTGGCGTCGCCGACATATGCCGGGCGATTGGGCCACCACCAGGCGGCGGCATTCAAAGCCGCTGCGATGGCGAGGCAGAGCAACAGATACAGGGTGCGGCGGGCCGGCGCGGTCATCGTCGGTCTTTACAATTGCGGCCTGCCGGAGCGTCAGTCGGCGCCGGCAGGCGGGTTGCTGGGAGCGCCGGGCTTGGGCAGCGCGAACAGGCTGGGCACCGGCACGTTGGCCACCTTGGCATCGGGTTTGCGCAGGCGGCTTTCGGCGGTGCTTACGGCCGCCAGAATAAGCGAAGCATAGAAGGGCAGCGATTGCGCGAACATCACCACGGCCCAAAGCCGCGCCTCGGGATCCTCGCCGCCCTGGAAATTCCACATGCCGATGCCGGCAAGCGTGAGCAGCAGCGCCAGCAGGGTTTCCTCGCGGGCGATGATGATGGCCTGAATCAAAGCCGGTTGATCCTCATGCTTGGGCGTGCGGATGAAGGGCAGCTTCGAGGTGAACAGACGGGCCAGCCTCGCTTTGGCAAGCGTTTCGGTGAGCGCCAGGCCGGCCAGGCCGGGGCCGAGCCGCTGGCGGAAGCTGCACGGCACGCGGATTTTGTAGAGCCAGAAAAATTGCGCCACCTTGGCGATGAACACCGCCACCACCGGCAGCAGGAACAGGCCGAGCGGCAATTCGAAATATTTCGGCAGGATCAGCACGCCCACGGTCCAGAACAGCGAGGCGATGGCGAAGACCAGACCGAGCGCATCGGCGAACCAGGGCATCCAGCCGGCGATGAAATGATAACGCTGCATCGGATCGAGCTTGCGGGTATCGCCGGGCAGCATGTCGCGCCAATGGCGCTTGAGGATCTGCACCGCGCCATAGGCCCAGCGATAGCGCTGGGTCTTGTAGGCGCCGAAACTGTCGGGCGTGAGGCCATAGCCGAAGCGGCGGTCGGTATAGACCGACTTCCAGCCGGCGGCGAGCAGGCGCAGGCCCATCTCGCTATCCTCGCAGATGCACCATTCCGCCCAGGGGCCGACCTGATCCATCGCCGCCTTGCGCACCATGGTCATGGTGCCGTGCTGGATGATGGCGTCGCGTTCGTTGCGCTGAACCATGCCGATCTGGAAGAAGCCGGCATATTCCCAGTTGATCGCTTCCTTGAAAGCGTCGGTCTTCCAGTCGTAATGATCCTGCGGCGCCTGCACGAAGCCGACCTGCTCGTGGTCGAAATACGGCACCAGGGCCGACAGCCAATCCGGCTCGACCAGATAATCGGCGTCGATCACGCCGACGATCTCCACATCCGGCGCCATGTTGCGCAGGGCGAAATTCAGCGCCCCGGCCTTGTAGCCCTTGAGCGGCGCGACATGGAAGAAGCGGAAACGCGGGCCGAGCGTTTCGCAATATTCCTGCACCGGACGCCAGACCTTTTCGTCCTTGGTGTTGTTGTCGATCACCATCACTTCGAAATTCGGATAATCCAGCCGGGCCAGGGCATCCAGGGTCTGCTTCAGCATCTCCGGCGGCTCGTTATAGGCCGGCACATGGATCGAGACTTTCGGCCAATGCGCGCGGTTGGCATCGTTTTGATGGCCGAGGAACAGGCGCTGGCGGCGGTTCGACCAGATCACCTCGGAAAGCTCCAGTCCTTCCGCCAGCACCATGATGAACAGCATCACCAACAGCGGCAGCAGCATCGCCCACATCAGCGCCACGCCGGGGCTCATATAGGTTTTGAAGCCGGCATCGACCACCCAGACGATGGCGGATGCCACTACCTGGATCAGCAGGCTGAAGAACAGCCGGCCGGAGAAGCGCAGGTCGCTCCAGCGCGCCAGGAACCATACCAGCAGCGGCAGGGCGATCAGCGCGCTGCCGGCGGCAAGCTGCGGCCAATGCGGACGATCCTCCACCGGGCCGATCATGGGGAATTTCGGCGTGCGGTCGGCATTGTAGATGCCCCAATAGGCGCCCACGCTGCCTTCGATATTGCGCTTCCAGGGCTGATCGAAGGCTTCCATGATGAAGTAATCGAAGCCGCGCTGGTTGGCGATGTTGAGGAAGCCGCGCAGGAAGGTGGCCTGGCTGGACAGGCTGGGCACGGCATCGCGGCGGATGCGGCCTTCCGACG
>JAYSEE010000051.1:0-16100 GCA_041914045.1 Ferrovibrio sp.
GGTGAAGCGCAAGCTGGAAGTCGGCCTCGATCCGGTGGCGGTGAAGTGAGCGGCGACGACGGCATCAGCCTCGCCGCGCCCGCCAAGATCAACCTGTTCCTGCATATCATCGGCAAGCGGCCGGATGGCTATCATCGCCTGGAAAGCCTGGCCGTCTTCGCCCGCGACGAGGCCGCCTGCGACACGCTGCGCGCCGAGCCGGCGGAGGATCTGTCGCTTGCCATCGACGGCCGCTTCGCCGCTGCGCTGCAAGGCGACCAGGCCGAAAACCTGGTGCTGCGCGCCGCCCGCGCGCTGGCCGATGCCGCCGGCATCGCGCCGAAAGCAAAGCTCACCCTCATCAAGCGGCTGCCGCTGGCTTCCGGCATCGGCGGCGGCTCGGCCGATGCGGCCGCCGCGCTGAAGGCTTTGCGCCGGCTCTGGCGGCTCGATCTGGGCGATGCCGGCCTGGATGATGCGGCCTTGGCTGCCATCGGCCTGAAGCTCGGCGCGGATATTCCGGTCTGCCTGCAAAGCCGGCCCATGCTGATGACCGGCATCGGCGAAATCTTGCAGCCCGTGCCCGCGCTGCCCGCCGCCTGGCTGGTGCTGGCCAATCCCGGCGTGAGCCTTGCCACAAAGGATGTGTTCGCCGCCTTGGCCGGGCATTTCGGACCCGAACAACCGCTGGGCGATGCCCCGGCCAGCGCCGCCGATCTGGCGATTCAATTGCGGACGCGGCGCAACGACCTGGAGCCGCCGGCCCGCTTCCTGGCCGCCGAAATCGACCCGGTGCTGGCCGCGCTCCGTGCCCAGGCCGGCTGCCTGCTGGCGCGGCTTTCCGGCTCCGGCGCCACCTGTTTCGGCCTGTTCGCGGAAGCCCGGCTGGCGCAGATCGCCGCCCAGGGCCTGAGCCGCGCGCATCCCGCCTGGTGGGTGGCGGCGACGGCGATTTAAGCCCTATTTAGGCGCGGCGAAGGCTGGAAATCCCCGAGCGATCCGACTATCTTCCGGCCCGCCTGCTGGGGCGTAGCCAAGCGGTAAGGCAGCGGTTTTTGGTACCGCCACGCGGAGGTTCGAATCCTCCCGCCCCAGCCAGCGATCTTCCGGAAAAATCAGACCTCAATTCACCACGCGCCAGATGCCGTCGGGCATCAGGCAGGCGGTGCCGTAGCTTGGCTGCGGCATGCCGCCCACCATCACCGTGCTCTGGTATTCGCGGCAATATTGGCCTGTGGCGGTTTGATAGACCGGGCCGTTGGGCACCGCCGAGATATTCGCCTGGGTCTGCGGCTGCACATACACCACGCGCGGCGGCGGTTCGACATAGACCACGCGCGGCGGCGCGCGAAAATAAACCGGCGGCGGGCCCCAATAGGCCGGCGCATAGCGCGGCGGGCCGTGATAGCGATGGCGATGGCCGGGCGGGCCGTAATAGCTGCCAGGATAGCCGCCGGAATACCCGAAATAGATGCTGTCGGCCTTGGCCGGCGCGGCCGCCAGCAGCAGCATCGTTGCGGCCAGCAACATGATTGCGAAAGGCAGCAGGCGCTTCAGCCATGCCTGCCGCGCATGTGCGAGATCAATGACGAGAACCGCGCCGTTGCGCGTATTTCCTGCATTCCTGGCCATTGCGAGCGGCTCCTGCGAAGAACGACCATGGATAAAGTGCCGGACGATCATGGCGAAAAAACGGCCGGAACTAAAATTTCCGGCCTACAATTCCCAGCCTACAATTCCCTGGCATCCTGCTTGCGGCGCACATCCTTCAGCCGGTCGGGCAATTCCTGCATATGCGGATTGGCCGCCAGGGCGCGCTGATAGGCGCGGATCGCCTCGGGCAGATTATCCAGCCGCTCCATCATCAGGCCGAGGCCGGAAAGCGCGCCGAAATGCCGGGGCTCCAGCTTGAGCGTGCGCTCCACATCGGCCACCGAGGCGGCGTAATTGCCGGCCAGGAAAAACGCCGTGGCGCGCTTGTTGTAGGCTTCGGCGAAATCCGGCTTCAACTCGATCATCGCCGAGAAGATGCCGACGGCGCGGGCATACTCGCCCTTGTTCATCAGCTCGGTGCCGGAAGCCAGCAGGGTGTTCAGCGTATCCGAGCCTGATTGCCCCCAGGCTTCCCAGATCTTGCGTTCGATCTGCCGCGCCTCGATGGGGTTTTCGGTTTCGTAGAGCTTGTCGAACAGCGCGTCGAGCGGCTCGGCATCCGCCGCCAGGGCGGGCAGCGGAAGCATCAACAGGACCGAAAGCAAACAGGCAGCGAGTCTGCGCATGAGGATGATGGTAGGACTGTCGCGCCGCGCCGACAAGATCACTCTTTTGCGATGACGACGGAATTTTCCGCCGCCCGGGCTGTCTATCTATAGGCAACATCCATCCTGGAAAGGGATATCCGATATGAAAACCGCATCCATTCTTGCCGCCGCCGCAATGGCTTTCGGGCTTGCCGCCTGCGCCGGCGATATGGCGCCGGCCAAATCCGCCGCCACCGGCCTGGGCAATGTGCTGGCCGACGCCAAGGGCATGACGCTCTACACCTTCGACCGCGACACCATGGCCGGCAAATCCGCCTGCAACGGCCCCTGCGCGCAGAATTGGCCGCCGATGATGGTGGCCGAAGGCGCCATGGCCAGCGGCGACTGGAGCGTGGTCACCCGCGACGATGGCGGCAAGCAATGGGCCTATAAGGGCAAGCCGCTTTACACCTGGGCGCGCGACCAGAAGCCGGGCGATACCACCGGAGAGGGTTTCAACAATATCTGGCATGTCGCCCGGCCCTAATCCGGCCTGAAATCTAAAATAAAGACCAGGCGGGCGGCGGGAATAAACCCGGCATTGAGGTGTCTTAACCAGTAAGATGCCCACGATGCTGCCATTCCGCCGCCCTGCCCCGCATGCCATCGAAGCCGAGATTCCGCGGCTGCGCCGGCATGCCCGCGGCCTGCTGCGCGATGCGGCGGCGGCCGACGATCTGGTGCAGGATTGCCTGACCAAGGCCCTGGCGGCCTGGGGCCAGCGCCGCGAGGATGGCGCATTGCGGCCCTGGCTGTTCGCCATCCTGCACAACACCTGGCGCAACCGGCTGCGCCGCGAGGCGATCCGCCCGGATGCCGCCCTGCTGGACGAGGATCATCCCGGCCAGGCGGTGAGCGGCGGGCAATGGGAGAAACTGGAATTGCAGGACCTGCAAACCGCCATGGACCTGCTGCCCCCCGAACAGCGCAGCCTTTTGCTGCTGATCGGCGTGGAGGGTTTGAGTTATGAAGAAGCGGCGCGCGCGCAAGGCGTGCCGCTGGGCACCGTGATGTCGCGCTTGACCAGGGCGCGCGAACGGCTGCGCAATCTGATGGCGGGCGAAAGCGGAGCCGATCCGAACCGCCCGCGCCTGCGGAGGGTGAAATGAACCAGCCGAAGCCCGGCATCGACGACGCAATGCTGCATGCCTATGTGGACGACCGGCTGGATTCCGCCGACCGCGCCCGGGTGGAGGCGCATCTGCTGCAGGATGCCGAGGCGACCCGCAAGGTGGAAGCCTGGGCGGCGCAGGCCGATGCCTTGCGCGCCGCCTTCCCGCTGGACGAAGCCGAGCCGGTGCCGGCGGCGATGCGCGCGCTGTTCGCCCGGCCGAGCCTGCTGGACCGCACGATCAAATTCGCGCCGCGCATGGCCGCCTTGCTGCTGGTGGCCGTGCTGAGCGCCGGCGCGGGCTGGTGGGGCCATGCCCGCCTGGGCGGCAACCCGCTGCCGCCGCTGCCGCGCGAAGCCGCGCGGGCGCATGCGATCTATACCGCCGAAGTGCTGCATGCCGTGGAAGTGCCGGCCTCGGAGGAAAAGCATCTGGTGGCCTGGCTGTCCAAACGCCTGGGCACGCAGTTGAAAGCGCCATATCTGGGCAATGCCGGCTTCAATCTGGTGGGCGGCCGCCTGCTGCCCGCCGGCCGCAAGGATCTGGCGGCGCAATTCATGTACGAGAATCCGCGCGGCGAACGGCTGACGCTGTATATCCGCGATGGCGAGCCGGGCGAGGATAGCAGCTTCCGCGTGACGGAAGAAAACGGCGCCACCGGCTTTTACTGGGTGGATAACGGCTATGGCTATGCCCTGGTGGGGCCGCTGCGCCGCGATGCCATGCTGCCGATCGCGCGCGAAGTCTACGCGCAGCTGATCAACTGACGCAGACTACAAGCTCATCATTCTAATCAGGGCAGAAGCCAGCGGCTGCTTGGCCTCGGCCAGCGCGTAGAGAATGGAAAAGTGATTGCCGCCGGCGATCCGCATCAGATCGGCCGGCGTGCCGGCGGCGCGGCAGGCGGCATGAAAATCCAGGCTCTGCTCGATCCAGGATGCCGGCTCGGCATCGCCCACCGCCACCAGCACGCGCGATTGCGGCAGACGCAGCGGCTGCGCGATCACGTTGTTGCGCCGGGCGGTGGCGCCATCCAGGCCGATCTCGGCATTCACCGGAATATGCAGCACCGGCTCGGGATCGTAGATGCCGGAAACCAGCGTGAGGCTGGCCGGCTTGGGCCGCGCGCCGAGTTCAGCCGGCCAGGGCAAGGCATAAGCGGCGGCGATGAGATGCGCGCCGGCGGAATGGCCGAGCAGATGCAGCCGCGCCGGATCGGCGCCGAATGAAGATGCCTTGGCGGCCAGATGCGCGATGGCTTCCTGGGTCTGCCGCACAATCGCATCCAGCGGCACGGCGGGGCAGAGATCGTAATTGATATTGGCCGCCACGGCGCCGGCCTTGAAAAACGGCTCGACCAGAAAGCCATGCAGGCTTTTGTCCAGCCCGCGCCAATAGCCGCCATGCACGATGATCAGCAGCGGCGCAGCCTTTGCCCTATCCGGCGCATGCAGATCGTAGGTCTGCAACGGGCCGGGACCGTAGCGCAGATCGAACTGGCCGCCGATGCGCGCATGGCTTTCCGCCGAGCGGGTTTTGTAGGCCTCGAAATGCTGCGCGAAATCCGGCACGGCGATGCGCGGATTGTAATGCGCGTCCAGCTCCGCCGCCGAAAGGCTGCGCCAATCCATGCTAGGCTCCCGCCTGCCGCGCGCCGGGTTGAGCGGCCGCGCGCCGATCGGCCTCAGCCTGCGCTGCTTTGCGGCGCACCAGAGCCACCATCATGTCGATGGTCGGCGTGGGGATGCCCAGCATGCGGCCCAATTCGCCGATCACGCCGGTGATGCTTTCGATCTCCATCGGCCGGCCGGCTTCCCAATCCTGCAGCATAGAGGGCTTGTGCCCCATCATCTTCTCCACACCGGCGATGCGGCGCTCCACATCAACCGGGAAGTCGATGCCGAGCGCCTCGCCCACCGCCTGCGCCTCGCGCATCATCGCGGCCACCACGGCGCGGGTGCCGGGATCGCGCGCGATCTGGCCCAGCGTGCTGCCGGTGAGCACGGCGCAGGGGCTGAACGACATATTGCCCCACAGCTTGAGCCAGATATTCTGCCGGATCAGCGGCCGCAGGGGCGCCTTGATGCCGGCGGTTTCCAGCGCCTGGGCGATGCCCGCGACGCGCGCGGTCTGCCGGCCATCGGGTTCGCCGAGTTCCAACATGGCGGAATCGAGCGCGCGGACCAGGCCGGGCTGCGGCACCGAAGCCGGCAGCCAGACCACGCAGCCGACAACGCGTTCCGGCGGCAGCGCCTTCCAGATGGTGCCGCCGGGATCCACCGAGGCAAGCTGCCGGCCCGCGAAGGGGCCCGGATGGGCGTGGAAATACCAATAGGGTATGCCGTTCATCGCCGGCACAATAACGGTGTCCGGCCCCAGCATCGGCGCCAGGCGCGGCGCCAGATCGGGCAAGGCCGGCGCCTTCACGCTCAGGATCAGCACATCCTGCCGGCCCAGGGCGGCCGGATCGTCGCTGGCCCTGGGATGCACGGTGAAATCCAAACCGTCCAATCCCTGCACGCGCAGGCCCTGGCTCTGCATGGCCTGCAAATGCGCGCCGCGCGCAAGCAGACTGACATCGACGCCGGAACGCGCCAGCATGCCGCCGACATACCCGCCGATCGCGCCCGCGCCAATGACGGCGATTTTCATCGGCGCGCCTCCATCCAGGCCGCCAGCTTTTCGCGCTGCGCGGCGGTTACCCGCAGGCCGCATTTGGTGCGGCGCCATAAAATATCGTCGGCTTCGCGCGCCCATTCGCGGCGCATCAACCAATCCGCCTCGATGGCATGCAGCCCGCCGCCGAAATCCTCGCCGAGATCGGCAATGGTTTTGGCATCGCCCAGCAAGGCCGGCAGATTGGCGCCATGGCGGCGCGCCAATTGCGCCAGCCATGCGGCATCGAGTTGCGGATAGCGCCCGCGCAGATCGGCCAGCAGCGCATCGAAACTGGCGAAATCTCCGCCCGGCAGCGGTTTGCCATGGGTCCAGGCCGGGCCGAGCTTGGGATAGAATGGCCGCAGCTTTTCCATCGCATGCTCGGCCAGCCGGCGATAGGTGGTGAGCTTGCCGCCATAGACCGAAAGCAGCGGCGCGGCATCGGCCTCGAGATTCAGCACGTAATCGCGGGTGATGGCGGAGGGATCGTTTTCGCCATCGTCATACAATGGCCGCACGCCGGCGAACGACCACACGATCATGTCGCGCGACAGCGGCTGCTGGAAATATTCGCCGGCCGCCGCGATCAGGTAATCCGTCTCGGCTTCCGTGATATGCGCCGCGCCGTCCAGATGCTCCAGCGCCACATCGGTGGTGCCGACCAGGGTGAAATCGCGCTCATAGGGAATGGCGAACAGCACGCGGCCATCGGCATTCTGGAAAATGTAGCAATGCTCGCCTTCGAACAGCCGGCGGGTGACGATATGGCTGCCCTTGATGAGACGCACGCCATTCTTCGGCTGGCGCGCGAAGGCTTCGATCAGGGTGTCGCGCACCCAAGGGCCGGCGGCATTGACGATGCCGCGCGCCGCAACCTGCCGCGCGTCGCCCTTGGCATCGGTCAGCGTGGCCTGCCAAAGGCCGCCTTCGCGCTTTGCCGCGGTGACGGCTGTGCGGGTGAGGATTTCCGCGCCCAATTCCTGCGCGCTCATGGCGTTGAGCGCCACCAGCCGGGCATCGTCCACCCAGCCGTCGGAATATTCGAAGCCGCGTTTGAATTGCGGCTTCAGCGGCGCGCCGCGCGGATCGTTGGCGAGATCGAGGCCCACCGAACCGGGCAGGCTGACCCGGCGGGCCAGATGATCGTAGAGGAACAGGCCGATGCGGATCATCCAGGCCGGGCGCAGGCCGGGATGATGCGGCAGCACGAAACGCAGCGGCCAGATGATATGCGGCGCCAGCTTGAGCAGCACTTCGCGCTCGCCCAAGGCCTCGCGCACCAGGCGGAATTCGTATTGCTCGAGATAGCGCAGGCCGCCATGGATCAGCTTGGTGGCGGCCGAGGATGTGGCGCCGGCGAGATCGGCGCGTTCGGCCAGGATGACGCTGAGGCCGCGGCCGGCGGCATCGCGGGCAATGCCGGTGCCGTTTACGCCGCCGCCGATGACCAGAAGGTCGGCAGGCTCAGTCCGCATGTTTGAAAACCGCAAAAAACGAAAGACGAGCCGCGTTTATACGGTCACGCTGACATGCTGCGCAAGGTCGATATCCAGCCGCCCGCGCCCGCCGCTCTGGCGATATTGCCCCAACGCCGCCGCGCGCTGCTCGGCATCGGGCTGCACATCCTGGTTTTGGGCGAAATTCTGCGCATGGAACGTGCCGATGCCCTTGGCCTCGCGCCAGGCGCGGCGGCGTTCCAGATGCGGCGGCAGTTCGATGGCGGATTTTCCGGCGGCATTCTGCACGGTTTCCGCCAGGTCAGTGCGGCGGCGCAAATGCGGAAAGCCGGTGGCCGCATCGGTGGCGGCCTGGCGGGCGGAATCCAGCTTGGCCTGGCGTTCCGGACGCGGATCGGTCGAGGCCGCGAAATCCACCTTGGGGCCGCGCGGTCCCGACTTGCTCCGGCCGTCTTCGGGCCGGATCGGGGTCTGCGACAAGGTGTTGAGGCGGTCGAGCATGGTCGTATGACCGACTCATGCCCGGAATCCCTTAAAAGCCGGTTAAGCCGACTCAATCCGGCGGCGGCAAACGATAGACTTCCACCTCGGCCACGCGGCCCTTCACCGGCAGCAGGCCGACCAGCGCGGGCTCGCGCTCCAGCATGGCGGCGCGCACGGTAACGCCGCTGGCCAGCACCAGCATTTCGTCGTCCGGCGCCATATGGTCGCGGCCGAGCTGTTCGAGCCGCTGGGCGATATTCACCGTATCGCCCACCACGGTGTAGTTCAGCCGGCCCGGCGCGCCGATATTGCCCACCACCACCGGCCCGGTATGCAGACCGCAGCGGATGCGCAAGGCCGGCAGGCCCCGGGCGCGGCGCGCGGCGTTGTCCTCGGCAAGCGCCTTGTGGATCGCCGCCACCGCGCGGCAGGCATGGGCGGCCTGATCCTCGTCGCGCTTCAGCGCGCCCCAGATCGCCATCACCGCGTCGCCGATGAATTTGTCGATCACGCCGCCTTCCGCCTCGATGCAATGCGCCACCAGGGCGAAATGCTCGTTCAGCAGGTTGGCGGTTTCCTGCGCGGTCATGTTTTCCGACATCGCGGTGAAGCCGACGATATCGGTGAACAGCACGGTCACGTCGCGCTGCTTGGAAACGCTGACCGCTTCTTCACCCTCGCGCAGCAGACGGTTCACCAGCTTGCGCGGCACGTAATTGCCGAACCAGTTCAGCGCCTGATGCGCGGCGTTCAGCGCCTGGGCGGCTTCGTCGAGTTCGCGCAGATGCAGGCGCGGCAGCGGTTCGCTGTTGAAATCCAGGCTGCGCAGATTGTCGGCCGCCTCGGCCATGGCGCGGATCGGCCGGCCGATGGCGCGGCCCAATCGCCAAGCCACCAGGATGGAAAGCAGCAGGCCGACGGCGCCGACGCCAGCCGCCCATTGCAGGCGGATCACCTCGTTATCCACTTCGTCGAGCGGGAAATAGCGGCCGATCAGCCAGGGCTGCGAGCCATAGCCGGGCAATTCGCGATAGACGAACATCCACAGCCTGCCCTGGGCCTCCACCAGATGCGCGCCGCGATCGCGCACGATGGCGCGGGCGGCAGCCACATCGGTGCGGCCGCTCCATATCCGGGTGAGAACGGGATCGTTGATCTCCTCCAGATTCGGCATCGGTTTTTCCACCGACAGGTGGTAATCCTCGTAGACCAAGCTGGGATGCGCCAGCACCGAATAGCGGTCCACCAGGATGAAGTTCATGCTTTCGCCGGCGATGCTGTCGTCGCTGAGCTGGCGCGACAGGGTGTTGATCGAAAACACCGCTGCCGCCATGCCGAGGAATTTGCCCGCGCGCAGCAGCGGGGCGCGCAGATTGACCAGCGGCTGGCGGATCGACGGCTCCCAGATCATATCGCCCCAAACCAGCTGGCTGGATACCTGGCCGGCCTCGCGCATGCGCTCGATCATCTTGCGGGTTTCCGCCACCCGCCCCTCGGCGCCGGGATAGTCGATCAAGCCGCCCTGCATGACCTGGATATTGCCGCCGGGATGGCGCACCACGCGGGTCGCCGTCATATCCTCGCGCACCAATCCCACGGCATCAATCTGCGGCAGGCCGTCCAGCACGCCCATCATGTAATCGGCCAGCCGGTCCGCATCGTCGATCGAGATATCGCCGTTATCGACGCGATTGCGCAGCCCGATCACATGCTCGCGCACCGGATCGAGCTGATTGCGCACGCGATCCACGGCGCGGTCGATGATGCGCTCGTTGCGGTCGCGCAGCAGATCGACGGTATTGGCGCGGCCGGAAAACATGGCGATGCCGAAAGCGACGCCCGCCAGCACCATCAGGATGCCGAAACCAAGCCCCAGCGCCAGGGCAATATTAATCCGCCAGGCCGGCGCTCGGTGACTCGTCATATCGGAAATATACGCCCCGGATCAGGGTTTCACGCGCGCCAGGGTTTCCACCTGACGGCGCAATTCCTCCAGCTGCCGCTGCAGCGCGTCCATTTCCGGCGGCTGCTGACCGGCGCCCGGGGACGCTTCCTTGCGGGCATCGGGCGCGGCGGGCGTTTCGCCTGCCGCGCCGCCCGGGACACCGCCCGCGACGCCGCCTGGCACGCCGCCCGAGACGCCAAACGGATTGAACATGGTCATGGCGCGCTGGAACATCGCCATATTCTGCCGGCCCATCTCTTCCAGGCCGCGGAACGGAAACATCTCGCCGAAAGCCTCGGCCATGTATTGCCGCATCTGTTCCTGGTTGCGCTGGAACGATGCCATCGAAACATCGAGATAGCTCGGCACCAGGGTTTGCAGGCTGTCGCCGTAGAAGCTGATCAACCGGCGCAGGAAGCCGATGGGCAATAGATTCTGCCCGGTCTTGCCCTCTTCCTCGAAGATGATCTGGGTGAGGACGGAGCGCGTGATGTCCTCGCCGGTCTTGGCGTCTTCCACCACGAAATCCTGGCCGTCCTTCACCATCTGGCAAAGGTTTTCGAGCGTGACGTAAGACGACGTGGCGGTGTTGTAGAGCCGTCGATTGGCGTATTTCTTGATCTTTATCGCCGGCGCCGCGGTCGGATTCTGCGTGTCTGCCACGAGTGTTTGCTCCCCTGGGTCGCACCGAGTAACTCATATATCACCCGCAATCATGCTGCGGCGCAAGGGTCGGGCCAGTGCAATGCGAAAACGGCGCTGCAAAAACCCGGATCGCCGCTGGCGGCGGAGAGCGGTTTGGCTATACTCTGGCCATGGACCAAACCAGCGATGCCAATGCGCTTGCCAAACGCTTCCTCGACCTCTGGCAGGAACAGGCCAGCCTCATCGCCACCGACCCGAAATTGGTGGAGATGGCGGGGCTGTGGATGGGCCTGTGGCAACGCCATGCGGCATCGGTAGCGCCCAATGCCGCCAAGCCGCAGCAGACGCCCGGAAAACCCGACGAATCCGCCCCAGCAGCCGGAAGCACGCCTGCCGACAACCAGACCGGGGCCGCGCCCGCTGCCGCTGCATCTGGCGACGGCCAATCTGATCCTGCTGAGCTCGCTCGCCGCCTGGCCGAGTGTGAAGCTCGGCTGGCCGCTCTGGAAGCCGCCAGGCAGCAACCCCGAGAACGGCGCCGACGCGCTCCGCCAAAGCCTCGCGACCCTGCCGTCTGACGTTTTCGCCAAGGCGCTGGCCGAGGAGGCTTTCTCCCGCCTGGCGGCGCTGAATGGCGGCATCCAGGCCTATCGCGGCACGCCCTATCGCCGCCCGCCCGACCACGCGCCGGTATTATTGACCGAAGGCAGCGCGCGGGTGCTGGATCTTGGCCGGCATTATGGCGGCGACGGCCTGCCGGTGCTGATGGTGCCATCCCTGGTGAACCGGCATTACGTGCTGGACCTCGCGCCCGGCCAAAGCCCGAACCAGGGCCAAAGCCTGGCGCAATACCTGGCGCGGCGCGGCCTGCGTCCCCTGCTGGTGGATTGGGGCGAACCGGGCGAGGCCGAATTGCGGTTCGACCTCTCCGCCTATATCGCCCGCATCGCCCGCTGGCTGCGCCGGCTGAAGCGCGAAACCGGCAAGCCGGCGCTGCTGCTGGGCTATTGCATGGGCGGCAATCTGGCGCTGGCCGCCGCCTTGCAGGTGCCCCAGGCGGTGCAAGCCCTGGCCCTGCTGGCCACGCCATGGGATTTCCATGCCGGCGGCGCGCATCAGGCGGCTTTGGTGAAAAGCCTGGCGCCGATCCTGGCCCCGCCGCCGGCGCAGGAAGGCGAAACGCCCGCCGCCATGGCGGTCGACATGCTGCAAACCTTCTTTTGGGCGCTGGACCCGCTGACCGCGCTGAAGAAGTTCAATCAGTTCAGCCGGCTGGAGCCGGACTCGGACGCCGCCCGGCGCTTCGTGGCGATGGAGGATTGGCTGAACGACGGCATTCCGCTGGCCGGCCCGGTGGCGCGCGAATGCCTGCTGCAATGGTATGGCGAGAATACCCCGGCGCGGGAAAAGTGGCTGGTCGGCGGCAAGCCGGTGCAGCCCGGCTTATGGCGCAAGCCGGCCATCGTGGTGCTGCCCGAACGCGACAAGCTGGTGCCGAAGGCCGGCGCCGAAGCGCTGTGGCGCGCCCTGCCCGATGCGCAACGCCATGATGCGCCCAGCGGCCATATCGGCATGGTGGTGGGCCCGCGCGCGGAAACAGGCTTATGGCAACCCCTGGCTGATTGGCTGCTGGCAGCCGCAAAACCTGCATAAACTGCGACCTTGGTCGCGTAACCAAGCATAAGGCCCGGGGCTTGCCGCCGCACCGTCACACCCGGTATCGTTGCGCCAATTCCACCCAGTCATTGTTTTGGAGGAAATCGTCATGACTGAGATCGTCATCGCAGCAGCGGCGCGCACCCCGGTCGGCTCGTTCAACGGCTCGCTCAGCGGCGTGCCCGCGCATTACCTGGGCCAGGTCGCCATCGAAGGCGCGCTCAAACGCGCCGGCGTGGCCCCCGCCGAGGTGTCGGAAGTCATCATGGGCCAGATCCTCACCGCCGCCCAAGGTCAGAATCCCGCCCGCCAGGCCTCGATCAATGCCGGCCTGCCCAACGAAGTGCCGGCCTGGAATGTGAACATGCTGTGCGGCTCGGGTCTGCGCGCCGTGGCGCTGGGCTTCCAGGCGATCAAGAACGGCGACAGCAATGTGGTGGTTGCCGGCGGCCAGGAAAGCATGAGCCAGGCCCCGCATGCGGCCTATCTGCGCGCCGGCCACAAGATGGGCGATCTCGGCTTCGTCGACACCATGATCAAGGACGGTCTGTGGGATGCCTTCAACGGCTATCACATGGGCAACACCGCCGAGAATGTGGCGATGCAGTTCCAGATCACCCGCGAGCAGCAGGACGAATTCGCGGTGAAGAGCCAGAACAAGGCCGAGGCCGCGCAGAAGGCCGGCCGGTTCAAGGACGAAATCGTGCCCGTCACCATCAAGGGCCGCAAAGGCGACGTGGTGGTGGATGCCGATGAATATATCCGCCATGGCGCCACGCTGGACACCATGACCAAGCTGCGCCCCGCCTTCGCCAAGGACGGCTCGGTGACCGCCGGCAATGCCTCGGGCATCAACGACGGCGCGGCCGCCGTGGTGCTGATGAGCGCCGAGGAAGCCAAGAAGCGCGGCATCAAGCCGCTGGCCCGCATCGTGTCCTGGGCCCAGGCCGGCGTGGACCCGAAGATCATGGGCACCGGCCCGATCCCGGCCAGCCGCGAAGCGCTGAAGAAAGCCGGCTGGAGCACCAAGGATCTCGATCTGGTGGAAGCCAACGAAGCCTTCGCCGCCCAGGCCTGCGCGGTGAACAAGGAACTCGGCTGGGACACCGACAAGGTGAACGTGAATGGCGGCGCCATCGCCATCGGCCATCCGATCGGCGCATCCGGCGCCCGCGTGCTGGTGACCCTGCTTTATGAAATGCAGCGCCGCGACGCCAAGAAGGGCCTGGCCACCTTGTGCATCGGCGGCGGCATGGGCATTGCCATGTGCGTGCAGCGCGATTGAGCGCGGCAACACAAAGGCGGCGCGATTGAACCCGCGCCGCCGCTAAAGGGCGCTGGGGAGCGCCCGGACGTTTCGTAACTGCGACGCCAAATAAAAAACCGAGGAGGCTTCATGTCGCGCGTAGCTATCGTCACCGGCGGTACCCGAGGAATCGGCGCCGCAATTTCCAAATTGCTGCATCAATCGGGCTATAAGGTTGCCGCCAATTATGCCGGCAACGAAGAAAAAGCCCGCGCCTTCGAGGCCGAAACCGGCATCAAGGCCTATAAGTGGAGCGTGGCCGATTTCAACGCCTGCATGGAAGGCGTGAAGAAGGTGGAACGCGAACTCGGCCCGGTGGATGTGGTGGTCAACAATGCCGGCATCACCCGCGACGGCACCATGCACCGCATGACCGAGCCGCAATGGCAGGAAGTGATCGACACCAATCTGGGCGGCTGCTTCAACATGTGCCGCGCCACCATCGACGGCATGCGCGAACGCGGCTTCGGCCGCATCGTCAATATCGGTTCGATCAACGGCCAGGCCGGCCAATACGGCCAGGTGAATTACGCCGCCGCGAAATCCGGCATCCATGGCTTCACCAAGGCCCTGGCGCAGGAAGGCGCGGCGCGCGGCATCACCGTGAACGCCATCGCGCCGGGCTATATCGACACCGAGATGGTGGCCGCCGTGCCGGCCAATGTGCTGGAAAAGATCGTGGCGAAGATTCCGGTCGGCCGCTTGGGCCGCGCCGAGGAAATCGCCCGCGGCGTGCTGTTCCTGGTGGCCGACGAGGGCGGCTTCATCACCGGCTCAACGCTCAGCATCAATGGCGGCCAGCATATGTATTGATGCGGCGCGCAGGCGCAATGGAGAATGCGTCGGCCGTCCCAACGCGTCATGCCCGTACTTGTTACGGGCATCCATTCTTTAACAGCCTTGCTGTGTCGGACATGGACCCTCGCAACAAGTGCGAGGGTGACGGTTTCCGGTGATTGACGCGATTGGAAAAAGCCCGGGCGGAACCCGGGCTTTTTTTATTTTCAGAATTTGAAGATGAAGATCACCGCCGCGATCAGGCAGGCGAAGGCTGCGAAGTAATTCCATTTCAGCGGTTCGCCGAGATAGAAGATCGCGAAGACGGCGAAGACCGCGAGCGTGATGACTTCCTGCGTGATCTTCAATTGCGCGGCGCTGAAGCCGCTGTTGTAGCCGATGCGGTTGGCCGGCACCGCCAGGCAGTATTCGAAAAAGGCGATGGCCCAGGAGATTAGGATCACCTTCCACAGAATCTGTTCGGGATGCTTGAGATGCCAATACCAGGCGAACGTCATCAGCACATTGGAGCCGAGCAGCATCAGGATGGTGGTCATGGAGGAAGCCTGTCTGGTTGATCAATCGACCTTGGCGATCCGCAGCACATTGGTGGCGCCCGGCGTGCCGAAGGGAACCCCGGCCGTTACGACGAGCGTGTCGCCCGCTTGCGCCAACCCGCTTTCGCGGGCGCGGGCCACGGCGCGCGCCACCATATCGGCGAAATTCGCCGCATCCGGCGATACCACCGGATTGATGCCCCAGGCAATCGCCAAACGCCGCGCCGTGGCCAAAGAGGGCGTGAGGCAGAGGATCGGCGCTTTCGGCCGCTCGCGCGCCGCGCGCAAAGCCGTGGAGCCCGACATCGTATAGGTGACGATGGCGGCGGCCTGGATGGTTTCCGCCACCTGCCGGGCGGCCGCCGTGATGGCATCGGCGGCGGTGGCATCCGGGCTGGCATGTTCGGCCTCCATGATGCCGCGATAGAGCGGATCGCGCTCCACCTGTTCGGCAATCGCATTCATGGTGGCCACGGATTCCACCGGGTAATCGCCCGACGCGCTTTCCGCCGACAGCATCAGCGCATCCGCGCCGTCATACACCGCCGTTGCCACGTCCGAAACTTCGGCCCGCGTGGGCACCGGCGCTTTCACCATGCTGTCGAGCATCTGGGTGGCGACCACCACGGGCTTGCCGGCCCGGCGCGCCAACCGCACGATGCGCTTCTGCTGCCCCGGCACTTCCGCCAGCGGCAATTCGACGCCGAGATCGCCGCGCGCCACCATCAGCGCATCGGCAAGCTCGATCAATTCCTCCAGGCAGGCGATGGCCGCCGGCTTTTCGATCTTCGCCAGCAAGGCCGCGCGCCCGCCGATCAGGCCGCGCGCCTCGATCAAATCCTGCGGCCGCTGCACGAAGCTGAGCGCCACCCAATCGACGCCGAGATCGAGCGCCACGGCAAGATCGGCGCGGTCCTTCGGCGTGAGCGGACTCATCGGGATCACCGCGCCGGGCAGGTTCACGCCCTTGCGGTCGCTCAGATAGCCGCCGACGATCACTTCGGCCTCAGCCATACCGGCGCTTTTCTGCCGCACCCGAAGGCGCAGCTTGCCGTCGTCGAGCAGCAGATCGGTGCCGGGCTGCAAAGCCTCCAGCACTTCGGCATGGGGCAGGCAGACCCGGTCGGCATCGCCCGGCGCCGGATCGGCATCGAAACGGAACAGCTTGCCCGCCGGCAAGTCCGCGCCGCCGCCGGCGAACGCCCCCACCCGCAGCTTGGGCCCC
>JAYSEE010000052.1:0-15842 GCA_041914045.1 Ferrovibrio sp.
ATCGGCGGGCTCGGCCAATTCGGCCATCTGGTAATAAACCGGGCGGGCGAGTCGCGCCTCCAGCCGGTCGCGGACCTTCATATAGGGTGAGGGTTCGCCGGTATCCTGCGCCACTTCCACGCGCAAGGGATGTTCGGCATCCAGCGGCACGACTTCGTCCAGATTGGTTCGGAAAGCGATCTTGCGCTGACGACCCTCGCCTTCCATCTGCATTTCCACGGCCAGGAACGGCGCATCGTCCACCCGGATGCCGACTTTCTCCACCGGCGTAACCAGCACATAGGAGTCATCCGGCTCGCGGCGCAGAATCCCGGCAAAAAGCTTCACCATCGGCATGCGGTCGATGGTGGTGCCCATGTAATACCAGCGCCCGTCGCGGGCGATGCGCATGTCGATATCGCCGCAGAAATCCGGGTTCCAGAGATGCACCGGCGGACGCCGACGGTCCACGGGTACGCTGTCGCCGCCGAAACGGGCGATCACATCCTTGAGAAACGCGGCTGGATTGGGTTGCTGGTTCATTGTTTGTCTGTGCTTTCGCTTCGCTTCTACTATATAATCCGCGTCATGCAAAATTTCAGCGACGCCGCCGACCAGATCCTCCCGGAAATCGAACGCCTGGGAGGCCGGCTGGGCGCCGCGAAGGAAGCCATCGAGCGGGTGATCTTCGGTCAGGGCTCGGTGGTGGAAGAAACCCTGGTCACCTTGCTGGCCGGCGGCCATGGCCTGCTGGTGGGCGTGCCCGGCCTGGCCAAGACCAAGCTGGTGGAAACCCTGGCCCGGGTGCTGGGCCTGGATGCCCGCCGCGTGCAATTCACCCCGGATTTGATGCCCGCCGATATCCTGGGCTCGGAAGTGCTGGAAGAATCCGAACTCGGCCGCCGCTCCTTCCGCTTCATTTCCGGCCCGATCTTCTGCCAGCTCTTGATGGCCGACGAAATCAACCGCGCCAGCCCGCGCACGCAATCGGCCTTGTTGCAAGCGATGCAGGAACGCCAAGTCAGCGTAGCCGGTACGCGGCACGATCTGCCGGCGCCGTTCCATGTGCTGGCGACGCAGAATCCGCTGGAGCAGGAAGGCACCTATCCGCTGCCGGAAGCCCAGCTCGACCGTTTCCTTTTGCAGATCGACGTGCGCTATCCCGACCGCGAGGCCGAGCGCCGCATGCTGTTCGCCACCACCGGCGCCAATGAAGAAGCCGTGCCGACCATCCTGAATGCCGCCGAGTTGATCGCCGCCCAGCGCCTGGTGCGCCGCGTGCCGGTGGGCGAAAGCGTGGTGGAAGCCATTCTCGATCTGGTGCGCGCCGGCCGCCCGGAGGAAAGCAAGGTGGATGGCATCCGCGATCTGGTGGCCTGGGGCCCCGGCCCGCGCGCCAGCCAGGCGCTGATGCTGGCCGTGCGCGCCCGCGCCCTGCTGCAAGGCCGGTTCGCGCCTTCCATCGAGGATGTGCTGGCCCTGGCCGGCCCCGTGCTGCGCCATCGCATGGCCCTCACATTCACTGCCCGCGCCGAAGGCGTGAGCGTGGCCGATGTGATCGACCGCCTCACCGGGCCGCTGCGCTGAACCAGCCGATGGCAAGCGCGGCTGAAACGAACGCTGCCGGCAGCCTTACCAATCGCGCCGAACATTTCGCCGCCTTTCTGCCGCCTTTGCTGCTGGCCGCCGAGCGCGTGGCCGCCACCGTCGAGCAAGGCGTGCATGGCCGCCGCCGCGTCGGCCTGGGCGATGCCTTCTGGCAATTCCGCCGCTACAGCCCCGGCGACACCATCGCACGCATCGACTGGCGGCAGACCGCCAAGAGCGGCCATACCTATATCCGCGAGAATGAATGGGAAGCCGCCGAAAGCGTGTGGCTGTGGCGCGACCCCTCGCCCTCCATGGTCTGGGGTTCCGATCTGGCGCTGGAGCGCAAGGATCGCCGCGCCGATCTGCTGCTGCTGGCCTGCGCTTCGCTGCTGCTGCGCGGCGGCGAGCGCGTGGCGCTGATGGGCGCGCCGGAACGGCCGAGCGCCGGCCGCAATGTGCTGCCGCGCATCGCCGAACGGCTGACGCGGCTGCGCGAGCAGCCGCCGGAAGCCAGCCTGCCGCCGATGCAGCGCCTGCCGCGCCATGCGCAACTGGTGCTGTTCGGCGACTTCCTGTATCCGCCCGAGGAAATCGCCACGCGGCTGCGCGCCCTGGCCGATCAGGGCCTGCGCGGCTGCGTGGTGCGCATCATTGATCCGGCCGAAGAGGATTTTCCCTATCGCGGCCGCACGCGTTTTCTCGGCCTGGAAGGCGAAACCCCGCTGCTGGCGCCGCGCGCCGAAACCCTGGCGCAGGATTGGCGCGGCTATTTCGCCGCCCATCGCCATGAGGTGGCTGAAATCTGCCGTCGGCTCGGCTGGCATCATATCGTGCATCGCACCGACAAACCGGCGGAAGCCCTGCTGATGGCGCTGTATCTGGCGCTGGAAGGCGGGCGGGAAGGCATGCGGCGCTGATGCTGGGTCTGGGCAGTCTCGCTTTCGCAACGCCCTGGGCTCTGCTGGCTCTGCTCAGCCTGCCCGTGCTGTGGTGGCTGCTCCGCATCACGCCGCCGCGCCCCAAGCTGGTCGAATTTCCGCCGCTGCGGCTGCTGCTGGCGCTGCGCCCGAAAGAGGAAACCCCGGCGCATACGCCGCTCTGGCTGCTGCTGCTGCGGCTGCTGATCGCCGCCTTGGTGATCCTGGCGCTGGCCGAGCCGCTGCTTAATCCTGATCGCGGCCGCATCAACGGCGGGCCGCTGGTGCTGGTGCTGGACGACGGCTGGGCCGCCGCGCCGCATTGGCGCGACAGCAAGGCGCGCGCCGAAGCCTTGCTGCAACGCGCCGAACGCGAAGGCCGCCCGGCCTTGCTGCTCACCACCGCAGCACCCGCCAATGGCGAGCCGCATCGCATCGGCGACCTGCTGCCCGCCGCCGATCTGCGCCCGCAGCTTGCCGCCTTGCAGCCGAAAGCCTGGACCACCGACCGCGCCGGCCTGCTGCGCGTGCTGAATGCCATGCCGGCGGAAAGCCTGCCGAAGGATGCGGAAGTGGCCTGGATCGCCGATGGCCTCGCGGAAGATGAGAATGGCGAGATCGCCTATGCCCTGGCCGAGAAGCTGCGCTGGCTGGGCGATCTCAGCATCATCCGCCCGTTGCCGGCCGATACCGCGCTGGCCATGGCGCCGCCGAAAACCGACTCTCAGGGCGATACCGTATTGCTGCGCCGCGCATCGGCTTCAGGCGAAATCGCCTTGACCCTGCGCAGCGTGAGCGATCAGGGCCGCGTGCTGTCGCGCACGCCCTTCGCCTTCGCGGGCGGCGCTACCGAGGCCAGCGTGAAGCTGGATCTGCCCACCGAATTGCGCAACCGCCTGGCGCGGCTGGAAATCGAGGAATTGCCCGGCATCGGCACCGTGCGCCTGCTGGACGACACCTGGCGCCGCCGCCCGGTCGGCCTGATTTCCGGCGCGGCACTGGAAAACCAACAGCCTTTGCTGGCCGATCTATTCTATCTCGAACGCGCCTTGCAGCCCTTCGCCGAAATCCGCAAGGGCAATGCCGAGCAATTGCTGGAACGCGACATCGCCGTGATCGTGCTGGCCGATATCGGCAATATGGTGGGCGGCGAAACGCGGCGCATCAATGAATGGGTGGAGAATGGCGGCGTGCTGCTGCGCTTCGCCGGCCCGCGCCTGGCCGATGGCAGCGATGGGCTGCTGCCGGTGAAACTGCGCCAGGGCTCGCGGCAATTGGGCAGCGCGATGTCGTGGGCGCAGCCTTTGCGGCTGGGGGCGATCCCCGAGAGCAGCCCGCTTTATGGCCTGACGATCTCGCCTGAAGTCACAGTCAGCCGCCAGGTATTGGCCGATCCCGAACCGCAATTGGGCGAAAAGACCTGGCTGCGGCTGGAAGACGGCACGCCGCTGATTACCGGCGAACGCCATGGCAAGGGCTGGCTGATCCTGGTGCATACCACCGCCAACACGCTGTGGAGCGACATGCCGCTTTCCGGCTTCTATGTCGATCTGCTGCGCCGGGTGGTGGAATTGTCGCAAGGCGTGGGCGCCGAGGGCGAGGCGGACCAGCCGCGCGCGCCGCTGGCCGTGCTGGACGGTTTCGGCCGCGCCGATGAACCCGGCGCCGCCGTGCAGCCGCTGCCCGCGCGCCTGCCCGCGGATTTCAAACCCGGCCCGCGCCATCCGCCGGGCTATTACGGGCGCTGGGACAGCCGCACGGCGGTGAATCTGTTCGACGACGCCTCCGCCAAACCCATCATGCAGCGCAACTGGCCCAGCGATGCGCGGCTGCTGGATTTGAGCGAGAGCAGCCAGGAAACCCGCCTATTGCCTTGGCTGATGACCGCCGCCTTGCTGCTGCTGCTGACCGATTGGCTGATCGGGCTGTGGCTGCGCGGGCTGCTGCCGCGCCTGCGCACGGCCGCCGCTGCTATGCTGCTCAGCCTGTCGATCTTCGTCATGCAGGATGCCACCGCACAGCCGCAGCGCCGGGCGCAGCCAGCTCCCAGCAATCCGGCGGAAGACTTCGTGCAGCGTGCCGCCAGCGATCTGCGGCTCGCCTATGTGATCACCGGCGATGGCGCAGTGGATCAAATGAGCCGCGCCAGCCTGTTCGGCTTGACCGAAATTCTCTATCGCCGCACTTCCATCGAAGCCTCCGATCCGATCGGCGTGAATCTGGAGCGCGACGATATTTCGCTGCTGCCGTTTCTGTATTGGCCGATGGTGCCGAGCCAGCCGCTGCTGTCGGATGCGGCGCTGAAGCGGCTCGACACGTTTATGAAAACCGGCGGCATGATCCTGTTCGACACCCGCGACCAGGGCATGCCGTTCGCCGGCACCGGCGCCAGCCCGGGCACCGAAAAGCTGCGGCAATTGCTGGGCAAGCTGGATATTCCGCCGCTGATGACGGTGCCCGACGACCACGTGCTGACCAAGGCGTTTTATCTTTTGCAGGATTTCCCCGGCCGCTATGTCGGCGGGCCGGTCTGGGTGGAGCGCAGTCCGGGCGGCGAGAAGGATGGCGTCACCTCGCTGGTGATCGGCGGCAACGATTGGGCCGCCGCCTGGGCGATGGACGAGAATGGCCGCCCGCTGGCGCCCACCCAGCCCAATACGCCGCGCCATCGCGAATTCGCCTACCGCTTCGGCGTCAACCTGCTGATGTATACCCTCACTGGCAATTACAAGGCCGATCAGGTGCATATCCCCGCTCTGCTGGAACGCTTGGGCCAATAGCATGGAGATCGCGCCGCTCACCCTGGATTTCGCGCCGCTGATCCCGCTCTGGGCGCTGCTGGCGCTGTGCGCGGCCAGCGCGGCGCTGACCTTGCTGGGCCTGATCCGGCACGCGCGCGGCAGCCTGCTGCGCGCGCTGGCCGCCTTGCTGCTGCTCACCGTGCTGGCCAATCCGGTGGCCCGCAAGGAAGAACGCGCGACCTTGCCCGACATCGCCATGCTAGTGGTGGATGAAAGCCCGAGCCAGGGCATCGAAGACCGCAAGGCGCAGACCGATGCGGCGGCGGCGGCGCTGACGGAACGACTCGGCCGCATTCCGAATCTGGAATTGCGCGTTGTGCGCGCCGGCGCGGCGGATGCGGAAAGCGCCAAGCGCGACGACGGCACGCGGCTTTTCTCGGCGCTGAACATGGCGCTCACCGATGTGCCGCGCCATCGCCTGGCCGGCACCATCATGGTGACGGACGGCCAAGTGCATGACGTGCCGGAAACGGCCGCCGCCGCCGATATCCTGGGCGCGCCGGTGCATGTGCTGCTGACCGGACGGCCCGACGAGCGCGACCGCCGCCTGGTGGTGGTGAACGCGCCCACCTTCGGCATGGTGAATCAGCAATTGAGCCTGACGATCCGCATCGAGGATCCGGCCGCCCTGCCCACCGAGATGACCGAGTTGCTGATGCGTCAGCAGGATCGCCCCGATCTGCGCCAGAGCGTGCCGCTGAACCGCGAAGTCGCCATTCCCTTCAAGCTGGATCGCGCCGGCCGCAGTCTGCTGGAGCTGGAAGTGCCCGCCCTGCCCGGCGAGCTCACCGCCATGAACAACCGCGCTGCGCTCTCGATCAACGGCATCCGCGACCGTTTGCGCGTGCTGCTGGTGACTGGCGAGGCCCATGCCGGCGAGCGCGTCTGGCGCAATCTGCTGAAGGCCGATCCGAATGTGGATCTGGTGCATTTCACCATCCTGCGGCCGCCGGACAAACAGGATGGCACGCCGATCCGCGAATTGTCGCTGATCGCCTTCCCGATCCGCGAATTGTTCGAGATCAAGCTCAACGAGTTCGATCTGATCATCTTCGACCGCTATCGACGCCGCGGCATCCTGCCCAATGCCTATTTCGAGAATATCGCCCGCTATGTCGAGAATGGCGGCGCGTTGCTGGAGGTGTCCGGCCCGGCTTATGCCACGCCACTCAGCCTCTATCGCACGCCGCTGGCCGATACCTTCCCAGGCCGGCCCACCGGCACCGTGCGGCACGAGGCCTTCCAGCCGCAATTGAGCGCCCAGGGCCGCCGCCATCCGGTCACGGCTGGTCTGCCCGGTGCGGGTCAACCCGGCGAGTTGCCGCGCTGGAGCCGCTGGTTCCGCACCGTGAATGTGGAGGTTAAGCGCGGCCATGTGGTGATGGAAACCCCGCTGAGCGAACCCTTGCTGCTGCTCGACCGCGTGCAGAAGGGCCGCGTGGCGCAGCTCTATTCCGACCACGTATGGCTATGGTCGCGCGGCTTCGAAGGCGGCGGCCCGCAGGCCGAATTGCTGCGCCGCCTGGCGCATTGGATGATGAAAGAGCCCGATCTGGAGGAAGAAGCCTTGCGGGCCGAAGCGCGCGACGGCCGGGTCGAGATCGAACGCCGCAGCATGACGGCGCGCGAAGCGCCGCTTACCGTCACCCGCCCGGACGGCTCGCAGCGCCAAGTCAGCCTGCAAGAGCGCGGCGACGGCGCAGCCGTCGGCGCGCTGGCTGCCGACCTGCCCGGCATCTGGCGCATTTCGGATGGCGAACGCGAAGCGCTGGCCACCGTGGGCGCGGTCAATCCGCGCGAATTCGCCGATGTGCGCGCCACGCCGGCCAAGTTGCAGCCCATCGTGGCGGCCAGCCAGGGCGGCAGCAAATGGCTGCGCGACGGCCTGCCCGATATCCGCATGCTGGACCGCCCGCGCGGCCCGGCGCGCGAGGCGGCCGGCCGCGACTGGATCGGCCTGCTCCGCCGCGAGGATTACGCCGTGGTGGGCCTCACGCTCACGCCGCTGGCGCCAGCCCTGGCGATGCTGGCGCTGGCCATCGCCGCCCTGATGGCGATGTGGCGGCGCGAGAGCAGGTAAACCGGCCCAATGTCGTCGCCCCCGCACTTGTTGAGGTGGTCCATGGTTCAGCGGTTTTGCTACGTCAGGCATGGACCCTCGCAACAAGTGCGAGGGTGACGTTTTACGGTCTAACGCTGCGGCAGCAGGCGCTGCGGATCGAGGCGCACGTCGAACCAGTTGACGCGCCAATCCAGATGCGGGCCGGTGGCGCGGCCGGTGGCGCCCACCGTACCGATCACCTCGCCCTGCTTCACATGCTGGCCCACCGTTACCTTCACGCTGGCGAGATGCGAATACGCCCCGTTGATGCCCTGGCCGTGGTCGATGATCACCGTGCCGCCGGTGAAATACAGATCCTTCTCGGCCAGCGTCACGATGCCCGCCGTGGAGGCCCGCACCGGCGATCCAGCAGGCGCTGCGATATCGAGGCCGAAATGCGGCTGGCGCGCCTCGCCATTCAGTATCCGCTGGCTGCCATCGACGCCGCTGACCGGCCCATCGGCGGGCCAGATCCCGCCGCCCTTGAAATCCAGCGACGGCGTGTCGCGGCGGCGCACTTCGGCGATCTTGGCATTCTCGCGCTTGATGCGATCCAGCACGCCAGGCGGCGGCGTTACCTGGGCCGGCGGCAGGCCCTCGATGCGCTGGATATCGTAGCTGCGCGGCGCAATGGCGAGCTTATGCTCGCTGCGTTTGCCATCGGGCTGCTCGATGATGAGTATCGCCTCGGCCGGTTCGTCGCGCCCGAAACCGAACACGAATTCGCCCTTCGGCCCCAGCGGCACGCGGCGCTGGCCGAGCATCAGCTTCAGGCCAGCCCGCGCCCCGGGGTTCTGCACGCGCCCCTGCACCAGACCGCCTTGCGAAAAATCGCCGCGCCATTCGATGCCGGCCGGCGCGGATTGCGCCAAGGCCGGCGATGCCAGCACCAGCAGCAGCGCTGCAAGCGCGCGGATCATTCGGATGCTTTGCCCGCAAGCGCCTGGGCGGCCACGGCGGCGCTGATGAAGGCGCGCTGGCTGGGCACATCCCAATAGCGCAGGCGATCCAGCGGAATGCGCATGCCGGTAACGGCGCAGATCACGTAATTGCCGGGCACCACCACATCGTAGCTGCCATCGCGGAAATGCAGCCGGGCTTCGTTGTCGCGGCCGCCAAAATGCGGGTCCATCTCAAACGCTCCCAATCAATGTCAAAACAATTCCTCCTGCGCCTTGCCGCCCGCAGGTTTCGCTTTCGGGTTCCGCGATTTGGGCGCGGCGGCGCCCTGTATTGTCGCATCGCGGCGGCCATCGCGCAATTCGATCGTCACATCCTGGCCCGGCGCAAGCTGCTCGGCGGATTGCACGGCGCGGCCCTCGGCATCCATGATCATGGCATAGCCGCGCGCCAGCACGTTGCGATAGGACAGGCTTTCCAACAGCTTCACGCGTTGCAGCAAAGCCGTGCCGGCATCCTCGCGGCGGCGCGTCACCACGCGGCCGAGCCGGGCCATGCCGTCATTCAGCCGGCGGCGATAATCGGCCACTTCGCGGCGCAAGGCGGCCGGCCGCAGCTTGGCGAAAGAGGCTTCCAGCCTGGCCCGCTGCGCCCTGAGGCCGACGCCCAGCGCGCGCGGCAGGCGGTCGGCCAGATCGTCGAAGCGTTGCTGCGCCTGGGCCAGCTTTTCGCGCGGGTCGCGCAGACCGCGCAGCAGGCCCTGCAATTGCCGGCGGCGCTCCAACGCCAGGCGGCCCATGCCGCGCCGCAGGCGTTCGTCCAGGGCCGCGACATCGCCCAGCAATTCCAGCCGCACCGGCACCGCCATTTCGGCAGCGGCGGTCGGCGTCGGCGCGCGGCGGTCGGAGGCGAAGTCGATCAAGGTCGTGTCGGTTTCATGGCCCACCGCCGAGATCAGCGGAATCTGCGAGGCGGCAGCGGCGCGCACCACGCTTTCCTCGTTGAAGGCCATCAAATCTTCCAGGCTGCCGCCGCCGCGCGCCACGATCAGGATATCCGGTCGCGGCACCGGGCCATCCGCCGGTAAGGCATTGAAGCCGGCAATGGCGCGCGCCACTTGATCGGCCGCGCCTTCGCCCTGCACCAGCACCGGCCAGAGCAGCACGCGGGTGGGGAAACGATCATGCAGCCTGTGCAGGATGTCGCGAATCACAGCACCGGTGGGCGACGTGACCACGCCGATCACGCGCGGCAGATAGGGCAGCGCGCGCTTGCGCTCGGCATCGAACAGACCTTCGGCGGCCAGCTTTTTCTTGCGCTGCTCCAGCATCGCCATCAGCGCGCCGAGGCCAGCCAGCTCCATGCGCTCGACGATCATCTGGTATTTCGAGCGGCCGGGATAGGTGGTGAGCTTGCCGGAGCAGATCACCTCCAGGCCATCCTCGGGCTTCACGCCGAGGCGTGCGGCCTGGCCTTTCCAGCAGACCGCATCCAGCACCGCATCGGCGTCTTTCAGCGCGAAATACAGATGCCCCGAGGCCGGGCGCTTGAAGCCGGAAATCTCCCCACGCACGCGCACCCAGGCGAAGCTCTCCTCCACGCTGCGCTTCAGGCGGTGGGATAGCTCGCTGACCGAGAATTCCGGTACGTTGACGCGACTATTTTCGGCGGATTCGGACATGGTTCGGGCCTTGCTTAACCGGCCCCCATGGTACAAACATTGCCGCGATTCGAACAGACCGGGTGACGCCATGAATGTGCTTGTTGTGGGATCGGGCGGCCGCGAGCATGCGCTGTGCTGGGCGCTGAAGGCCTCGCCCCTGGTGGGCAAGCTGGTCTGCGCACCGGGCAATGCCGGAATCGCCGATATCGCGCTTTGCCACCCCGTCAGCGTGACCGATAACGCCGCCATGCTGCAACTCTGCCGCGACGAGCATATCGACTTCGTTGTGGTGGGCCCGGAAGTACCCCTGGTAAACGGCCTGGTGGATGCGCTGGAAGCCGCCGGCTTCGCCTGTTTCGGCCCCACGGCGGCGGCGGCGCGCATCGAAGGCTCGAAGGGCTTCATGAAAGACCTTTGCGCCAAATACGCTATCCCCACCGCCTTCTATGGCCGCTTCACAGATTTGGCCTCGGCGGAAGCCTATATCCGCAAGCATGGCGCGCCCATCGTGGTGAAGGCCGATGGCCTGGCCGCCGGCAAGGGCGTGGTGGTGGCGATGACCACGGACGAGGCGCTGGATGCCGCCCGCGCATTGTTTACGGAAGCCGGCGCGGAAGCCGTGATCGAGGAATATCTCGATGGCGAGGAAGTCAGTTTCTTCGCCCTGGTGGATGGCGAACATGCGCTGCCGCTGGCCTCGGCGCAGGACCATAAGCGCGTGGGCGATGGCGATACCGGCCCCAATACCGGCGGCATGGGCGCGTATTCGCCGGCCCCGGCGCTTACGCCGGCTTTGCAGGACGACGTGATGCGCCGCATCGTGCAGCCCACCGTGGCGGCGATGGCGTCCGAAGGCGCGCCGTTCAAGGGCGTGCTGTTCGCCGGCCTGATGCTGACCAAGGATGGCCCGAAGCTGCTGGAATACAATGCGCGGTTCGGCGACCCGGAATGCCAGACTTTGATGCTGCGGCTGAAATCCGATCTGCTGCCGGCCCTGATGGCCTCGCGCGACGGACAGTTGAAGAATTTCGATCTGCGCTGGCATGACGAAGCAGCGCTTTGCGTGGTTATGGCCGGACGCGGCTATCCGGGCGAGCCGGCCAAGGGCGGCGTGATCGAGGGATTGCAGGAAGCCGCCGCGCAGCCAGGCGCGGAAGTATTCCATGCCGGCACGAAAAAGCGTGCGGATGGCGCGATCATCGCCGATGGCGGCCGCGTGCTGGGCATCTGCGCGCGCGGCCCGGATATCGCCACCGCGCAGGCCCGCGCCTATGCCGCCGTGAAGCAAGTGCGCTGGGCCGAGGGCTTTTGCCGCGGCGACATCGGCTGGCGTGCCATTAATCGGCAGAAATAATCGGGCGCGCCAGGGGCGATATCCGCTGGCGCGCCATTCAACGCGCAAAATGATTGCGATTGCCGCTATCGCGTCCGGCCGCGCCTCACAAAGTCTTGATGCATGCACGGCGGCATGCGGCAACATAGTTGCAGATAAGCAGGGTTATCGGCGGAATCCGAGAGGTTGCGCCCCACCCCAAGGCTTGGCTATCGTAATGCCTCGAGTGGGGGAAACCAGAACATGCGGTTTGATCATGCGGGATGAAGATCGGTTCAGCGGCACGATGCCGGTGCAGGAGCGCCATGCTTTCGATACGGCGGCTCTCGATGCATGGATGAAAGCCAACGTGGCCGATTTCAAGGGGCCGATCGAACTGCGGCAATTCAAGGGCGGGCAATCCAACCCGACCTTCCTGGTTTTCACGCCCGCGCATAAATACGTTCTGCGCCGCAAGCCGCCGGGCAAGCTGCTGCCCTCGGCCCATGCGGTGGACCGCGAATACCGCGTGATGCGCGCGCTTTACCACACGGACGTACCGGTGGCGAAGGTGCATGCGCTGTGCGAAGACGACAACGTGATCGGCACCGCCTTCTATGTGATGGATTGCGTGGAAGGCCGCATCTTCTGGGATCCCAGCCTGCCCGATCTGCCGCGCGAGGAACGCGCCAAAATCTACGATGCGATGAACCGCACCATCGCCGCGCTGCATATGGTCGATTACAACGCCGTGGGCCTGGGCGATTACGGTAAGCCCGGCGATTATTTCGCCCGCCAGATCGCCCGCTGGTCGAAGCAATACAAGGCGTCCGAAACCGAATCGATTCCGGCGATGGACAAATTGATCGAGTGGCTGCCGGCGCATATTCCGCCCGGCGAAGAAACCACCATCGTGCATGGCGATTATCGGCTCGACAACATGATCTTCCATCCCACCGAGCCGCGCGTGCTGGCCGTGCTGGATTGGGAATTATCGACCCTGGGCCATCCGCTAGGCGATTTCTCCTACCATCTGATGGCCTGGCGCCTGGCGCCCGAGCTGTTTCGCGGCCTGGCCGGGCTGGATCTGCCCCCCCTGGGCATTCCCGACGAAGCGGAGTATTGCCGCATGTATTGCCAGCGCACCGGCCGCGACGGCATTCCGCATCTCGATTTCTACATGGCCTACAACATGTTCCGCATCGCAGGCATTCTGCAGGGCATCATGGGCCGCGTGAAGGATGGCACCGCCGCCAGCGCCCATGCGCTGGAATCGGGCAAGCGCGCCCGGCCGATCGCCGAACAGGCCTGGTCGGTGGTGGAAAGGCTGACCGGGGGGAAATAGCCGATGGTCGCCGCCGAACTGATGCCCCTGCAACCGCAGCATAAGTTCGACGAAGGCAAACTTGCGCGCTATCTGACCGACCATCTGCCGGATTTCCGCCCGCCGCTCACCGTCAATCAATTCAAGGGCGGCGCGGCCGCACCGACCTTCCTGCTGCATTCGCCGGGCATGAACCATGTGCTGCGCAAACGCCAGGCGGCGAAAAAAGGCAGCAGCCTGGCGGAAAGCATCGAACGCGATTTCCAGCTGCTCGGCGCGCTGCATAATGCCGGCCTGCCGATGGGCGCGCCCAAGCTGGTCTGCACCGATGAGGCGGTGATCGGCGCGCCGTTCTATCTGCTGGATTTCGTGGCCGGCCGCAATTTCCGCGACCCGACCCTGCCCGGCATGGATGCCAAGCAGCGCCAGACGATTTACCTCGCCATGGCCGAGGCGATAGCGGCCGTGCATGCCATCGACCCAGCCATCACCGGCCTGCCCCGGAATGGCGACGGCGCCGAATATCTGCGTCGGCAGATCGGCGCCCTGTTGCAGCAATATGCCGCCAACCGCACCGAAGACATCGCCGCGATGGATCGGCTGCTGGATTGGCTGCCGGCGAATATTCCGGCCGAGGCCAAGCCCAGCCTGATGCATGGCAATTTCCGGCTCGACAACCTGATTTTCCATCCCACTGAGCCGAAAGTGGTGGCGGTGCTGGATTGGGATCTGGCCAGCATCGGCCATCCGCTGGCCGATCTGGCGATCAACAGCATGCCCTGGCGCGTTACCATACCCGGCATGGGCAGCCTGCAAGGCGTGGATTTCATCGATAGCGGCATTCCCGGTGAAACCGATTATATCGCCGCTTATTGCCGCGCCGCCGGCCGCGACGGCATCCAGCATTGGAATTTCTTCCTGGCTTTCGCGCTGTTCCGCGTGGCGGTGATGGCGCAAGGCATCTTCAAGCGCGGCAGCGAAAAGACGCCTACCGCGCCGGCCGTCAAGGCCTATGGCGCCCTGGTGCGGTCGGTCGCCAATCAGGCCTGGAATCTGGTGGATGGCGGCGACGATTGATCGCCGCCATCGTCAGGCTGTTTCAGGATGCCAGGCCCCGGAAGCTGCGCAGCGCGAAATCGGCGGCGCGGCCATAAACCGAAGCCTTCCAAGGATTGGTATCGGTGTAAAACGCATCGCGCATGATGCGCTTCAGCGCACGGCCGAGCGGCGAATCGACCTCGCCGCGCGCATGCAGCCAATGATCGCCGCGCAGCGCATTCATTACCTCGGGCACGCTCTGGGTGCCGTATTCCAGCGCCACGGCAGTCACTTCCACATTGGGGCCGAGATCGCTGAAGGCTTCCGGCAAGGTGCCGGTGACGACGGCTGAGGTGGAGCTGCCATCCTGCGGATTGGTGACGGACGGGCCATACCAGGCCTTGGCGCGCGGATAGGCCACAGCGCCTTCGGCATTCACGAAGATCGGTTCGCCATAGCCCATCGGCCCAAGGCCGGTATGGTAATCCATGCCGGCGAATTTGCGCGCGCTGGCCGGCACATGCTCCTTGAGGATGCGGCGCAGCGTGACATTCGACCAGGTCGGCTTGGTGCCGCCATGGAACAGGCCATCGGCATGGCTGTATTGCCCGCCGGTAACCGCCGCCTGGAAAGCCAGCATGCCGTTCTTCTGCTGGTATTCGAGGATGGCCTTATCGGCCTCCATCTTGGTTAGGCCGGTCCAATCCGCCGGGATCAGCCAGGGATGCAGCGCGCCATAGCGCTCGTTGTTCGGCAGCGGCTTGCTGAAATCCTGGAAATTGCGGTTGAGGTCGACGTTGTCCTCGTTCACCCGCCGCACCCAGGCAAAGCCATAGGGATTGATGGCATGCACCATGATGATCTTGGTGCTGGGCGGCGCGGCCTCGAACACGCCATCGACGAAAAAGCCGATCTGGCAGCCCGAGCCGCAAAAGCCTTCCACGCCATGGGTGGCCGAGGTGGTGAAATACACCCGCTCGGCCTTTTCCGGGCCCAGCACCGCCACATCGGTGGTCAGCGTGTCGCCGTTCGGCGCCACCACATGAGGGTTTTCATAAGCGAAAAGCCGGGCTCCGGCGGCATTGGCGGCGGCGCGGAACTTGGCCCGCGCCTCGCCGTAGCTGCCGGAAAAATAACTGGCGACTGTCATGGGGTAATATCTCCTGGCTGATGAACAACCAGGATCAGTTCCAGCGCTGCAGCTCCAGCCGGCCGATCTGGTTGCGATGAACTTCGTCCGGGCCGTCCGCGAAGCGGAGCGTCCGGGCCTGGGCATAAGAATAGGCCAAGAGCTGGTCGTCGGAAACACCCGAAGCGCCATGCACCTGCATCGCCCAGTCGATCACCTGGCAGGCCATGTTGGGCGCCGCCACCTTGATCATGGCGATTTCCTTGCGGGCGGCCTTGTTGCCCACGGTATCCATCTTCCAGGCCGCATGCAGGGTAAGGAAACGCGCCTGGTCGATCAGGATGCGGGCCTCGGCGATGCGCTCCAGGGTCACGGTCTGCTCGGAAACCGGCTTGCCGAAGGCCACGCGGCTCTTGGCGCGCTTGCACATCTTCTCCAGGCTGCGCTCGGCCAGGCCGATCAGGCGCATGCAATGGTGGATGCGGCCCGGGCCGAGGCGGCCCTGCGCGATCTCGAAACCGCGGCCCTCGCCCAGCAGAATATTGCTGGCCGGCACCCGCACATTCTCGAACAGAACTTCGCCATGGCCATGCGGCGCGTCGTCATAGCCGAAAACCGGCAGCATGCGCTTCACAGTGATGCCGGGCGTGGTGCGCGGCAGCAGGATCATGGATTGCTGGAGATACTTGTTGGGATTATTCGCGTCGGTCTTGCCCATGAAAATGATGATCTGGCAGCGCGGGTCCCCGATGCCGGAAGTCCACCATTTGCGGCCATTTATGATGTAATGATCGCCATCGCGGGTGATCGAGCTTTCGATATTGGTGGCGTCAGACGAGGCCACCGCCGGCTCGGTCATGGCGAAGGCGGAGCGGATCTTGCCTTCCAGCAGCGGCTCCAGCCATTGCTTCTTATGCGCCTCGGTGCCGTAGCGCTCGATGGTTTCCATATTGCCGGTATCCGGCGCCGAGCAGTTGAACACCTCGGGCGCCAGGAAGGAGCGGCCCATGATCTCGCACAACGAGGCGTATTCATGGTTCTTCAGGCCGGCGCCGCGATGGCTTTCCGGCAGGAACAGGTTCCACAGC
>JAYSEE010000053.1:0-13428 GCA_041914045.1 Ferrovibrio sp.
CCCGCATGGCGCGGGAGCGCCGTCGCCGCGCCCAGGGCGAAACCATCGCCACGTCTTATCGCGGCATCGGCGAAGACAACCGCAAGAAGCTGTTGGGCGAATGAGGCCGGTCATGCAGATGCGCGATATCAAATCCTTGCCGCCGCGGGCCGGCGAAACCGGCCGCACGGCATTAGACGCCGGATTAGACGCCAGCGACCTGCGCGAACGCTTCCGCAAGGCCAAGGCGGCGCGCTCGGCCTGGGAAACCCGCTGGCGCGATTGCTTCGATTACACCCTGCCGCTGTCGTCCGAATTGCAGGGGCGCGGCCATGCGCAGAACCAGCCGGGCCGGCGCTCGGATGCGTTGTTCGACGGCACCGCCGCCGATGCGGTGGATCAATTGGCCGCCAGCCTGCTGGCGCAGCTCACGCCGCCCTGGTCGCGCTGGTTCGCCTTCCAGCCGGGCGAGGAGATTCCGCCCGAGCTGCAAGGCCATGTCGCCACCTTGCTGGATAAAGCCTCGGCTCAGGCCCAGGCGCATATCGACCGCTCGGATTTCGCCGTGGCCGCGCATCAATGCTATCTCGATCTGGTGACGGCCGGCACCGCCTGCCTGGCGGTGGAGGAAGCCGAACTCGGCGCGCCTTCGGTGCTGCGCTTCAGCGCCATCCCGATCCAGGATGTGGTGCTGGAAGAAGGCCCAGGCGGCCGGCTGGATACGGCTTTCCGCCTGCGCCGGCTCAGCCCGCAGCAATTGCTGGCGCGCTATCCCAAAGCCGCGTACGCCCTGGCGGCGCTCGACAAGCAAAGCGATGCCGAAATCCGCATCGGCGTGCTGGAATGCGTGCTGCCCAGCGACGATGGCCGCCGCCGATCTGCTGGTCTGGATCGACGCGCTGCCCAGCGGCATCGGCTTTTCCGTCGGCAATCTCAACCAATCCGCCGGCGCTTTGCTGCAATTCGCAGCGCCGCCGCCCGCCGGCAGCAGCATCACCGCCTTGCGCCGCATGGCGATCAAGCGCGAAACCGATTTCGTCGAGGGCGGCGAATTCCGCGCCCGTGCGTTGAACGAGGAACTCGACCGCGTGGCGTTGCTGTTGCAGCAGGTGGATGATGCCGCCGGCCGCGCCTTGCGTCTGCACGATACCGCGCTGACCGTGCCGGCGGCGGATCTGGCTTTGCCCGCCGATGCGCGCGCCAACAAGCTGCTCGGTTTCGATGCCGAAGGCCGCCCGGCCTATTTCGGCGATGGCGATGTGCCGCAAGGTCCGCCGGGTCCGCAGGGCGCGCAAGGTTCGCAAGGCGTGCAGGGCCCCACCGGCGCCACCGGCGCGCAGGGTCCGCAGGGCGTGCAGGGCGAAGCGGGGCCGCAAGGCGCGATAGGTCCGCAAGGCGCGGTGGGTCCGCAGGGCGTGCCGGGCCCGGCCAGCGCTGCTGGCCCGCAAGGTTCGCAGGGTTTGCAGGGCACCACCGGGGCCCAGGGCATTCAGGGCATTCAGGGTCCGCAGGGCATCGCCGGCCAAAGCTTCACGCCGGATGAAGTGGGGCTCTATGCCGGCCGCGCGGCCTATGACGGCGAAGCGGATGGCTTCAGCTATCTCGCCACCGATAGCGGCTATCTCTATTTCAAACTCTCCAACACCTCGGGCGACTGGTCGGGCGGCGTGCCGTTCGGGCGCGGCGAACAAGGCCCCACCGGGCCGCAGGGCGCGACCGGCCCGCAAGGCGCGGAAGGCGAACAGGGTCCGCAAGGCGTGCAGGGCATTCAGGGCGTGCAGGGCGCGAAGGGTCTGCAATGGCAGGGCGCATGGTCGTCGGCCACGTCTTATGCGGTGGATGATGCGGTCAGCCGCAACGGCGCGGCCTATATCGCCATCCTGGCCGGCACCAATCATGCGCCGGAAGCCTCGCCCAGCTATTGGTCGCTGCTGGCCGCCAAGGGCGATGCCGGCGCCACTGGCGCCACGGGCCCGCAAGGCGCCACGGGCGCCACCGGCGCTACCGGGTCAACGGGTCCGCAAGGCCCGGCCGGCGTGCAAGGCCCGACCGGCGAAACCGGCGCGCAGGGTCCCGCCGGCCCGCAAGGCGCCACGGGCCCTACGGGTGCGGCTGGCGCAACCGGCGCAACCGGCCCGCAAGGCGAGACTGGCGCGGGCGTGCCCGCTGGCGGCGCAACGGGCTATTTCCTCGCCAAGGCTTCGGCCGGCGATTACGACACCGAATGGGTGGCGGTGCCGGCGGTGTTCGAGGCGCGGCTGCAATTCCTCGAACGCAATCTCGCCATCAACACCCTGCGCGACCAGATTGATGCCGGCTGGTCGGTGCTGAACATGGTGGATGGCATCGCCGATGAGTTCGAGGACGAAACCGGCATCGCCAGCAGCGGCGGCGCGACTTACGACAGCGCGGGCGATTATTACCACAATCCCGGCGGGGTTGGTTCGGCTGTCCCTGGCGCTACGGGAACCGCGATCGGCGACATGACGGGCGGCGGCGGCCTGGCGGCGGCTTTCGATGGCGCGACCAGTCAGGCCAAAACCGCTGGCGCGCGCAAGCTCAGCGGCGGCGAGGATAGCTATATCGGCAAGAATTTCGGCAGCGCGCGCAATATTGCGCAAGCGGTGCTGACCGCGCCGAATGACGCCGGCTTTCGCAATGCCGGCACCAATACCATCACCTTCCAGGTCTATGGCAAGAATAGCGCGCCGGCCAACAGCAGCGATGGAATATTGATCGGCAATGATGCGGTCACGGACAGCCAGTCCGGCGGATTGCAGAAGACCATCGCCTGCAATGCGGCCACCGCCTATCAGTATGTGTGGGTCCGGATCAGCTATGCCGGCACCGAGGCGACGAATCTTGCCGAGCTGGTTTTCCATGACGCTGCTACACCCGCCAATGTCGCGCTGGTGAGCACGGCCTTCGCCGCCGAGATGGCGCCGGTGGAAGCGCGCCTGGTGCTGCTGCATCAGCCGGTGGATGCCGTGACGCTCAACACCGATTGCAGCATCGAGGCCAGCCGCGATGGCGGGGCCACCTGGAGCGCCGGCACGCTGGCCGATGAAGGCAGCTTCGATGCCGGCAGCAATATCCTGGCGGCCAGCGTGGATCTGTCGGGCCAGCCATCCGGCAGCAGCATAAAATGGCGCTTCAAGACGATGAACAGCAAAACCCAGCGCCTGCATGGCGTGTGGCTGCAATGGAGGAATTGAGCATGGCCGCTTTCCCGATCAAGCCCGGCGGCAAGCCGGTGAAGAATCCGAAACCCGTGCATGATGAGGATTGATCGCATGTTCGCCGATCATCTCGAATCCGTACGCTTCGGCCGGCGTTTCCAGGCCGTCGCCTTGCGCAAGGCCAACGATGTGCTGCGCGTGTATGAGGATTTGCCGGCCAGCGCCAATGACGGCGATAAGGCGGAGGTCGCCCGCCAGGGCGCCTTCCGCGCCTTGCTGGCGCATATCGTTGCGGTGAAGCGCCTGCTGCCGCTGCATGCCGGCGCCGAAACCGAGGAAGCGGCGGCGGCGGAAATCGACGAAGCCGCCTTGCACGATATTCTCGGTCAGGCGCGCAAGCATGCCCTGGCGCAGCCGGCGGGTGAAGACGATGGCGTCTGAAAAAACCCGGCCGCCGGATCGCCCGCGCAACCTGCCGGCAAAGCTTGCCGGCAGCATCGCGCTGCCGGATTTCGTGCATGTGTGGAATCAGCGCCAGGGCCAGACCACGCCGGTGCTGCATCTGAGCATCCTCGACTGGTTGGAGCAATGCTGGCGCAACGGCGACCGCGAATTGCTGCTGCTGGTGTTCCGCGATGCCGGCAAAAGCAGCCTGGTCGGCCTGTTCGCCGCCTGGCTTTTGCTGCGCGATCCCAATCTGCGCATCCTGGTGCTGGCGGCGGAACAGGCGCTGGCGCGCAAGATGGTGCGCAATGTGAAGCGCATTCTCGAGCGTCATCCGCTCACCGCCGGATTGAAGCCGAGCCGACGGGAGCAATGGGCGGCGGATCAGTTCACCGTCAACCGCGCGCTGGAATTGCGCGATCCCTCCATGCTGGCGCGCGGCCTGGGCGGCAACATCACCGGCTGCCGCGCCGATATTGTGCTGTGCGACGACGTGGAAGTGCCGGGCACGGCGGCATCGAACGCCAAGCGCGAGGAATTGCGCCAGCGTTTGAGCGAGATTGATTACGTGCTGGTGCCCACCGGCATGCAGCTCTATATCGGCACGCCGCATACCTATTACAGCATCTACGCCACCACGCCGCGCCGCGAGATCGGCGAGGAAGCGCCTTTCCTCGATGGCTTCAAGCGGCTGGAATTGCCCATCATGGATGCAGCCGGGCAATCGCGCTGGCCCGAGCGGTTTCCGCTCAAGCGCATCGAAACCATCCGCAAACGCTCCGGCCCGGCGAAATTCGCCAGCCAGATGCTGTTGCAGCCGACAGCCGCCGAGGATGGCCGGCTCGATCCCGATCTGCTGCGGCCCTATGGCGAGGAGATCGCGTTGCGCCAGGCCGGCGGCCATTGGCAGCTCAGCATCGGCGAACGCCGCATGCTGTCGGCTTCCTGCTGGTGGGATCCGGCCTATGGCGCGCCGCGCAAGGGCGATGGCAGCGTGATCGCCGCCGTGTTCGGCGATGGCGAGGGGCGGTATTTCCTGCATCGCGTGCGGTATTTGCAGCACGATCCGCGCCGGTTGGAGGAAGAAGATGCCGCCACCCAGCTTTGCCGCCAGGTGGCGCGTTTCCTGCGCGAATTGCATTTGCCGGCAGTACGGATCGAGAGCAATGGTTTGGGCAAATTCCTGCCCGGCCTGCTGCGGCGCGAATTGACGCAGGCCGCCGACGAGGATTGGCCGGGCGCCGCCGTGATCGAGTGCAGCAATCGCCAGGCCAAGGCGGCGCGCATCCTGGCTGCCTTCGATGCGCCGTTGGCGGCGGGCGCGATCTATGCGCATGACAGCGTGCTGGCCTCGCCCTTCCTGGTCGAGATGCGCGAATGGCGGCCCAATCTGGCGCATATGCGCGACGACGGCCTGGATGCCGTGGCCGGCTGTTTGCTCAGCGAACCGGTGCGGCTCAACGCGCAGCCCAAGCCGGCCGGCAAGCGCCGCGATTGGCGCTCGGGCAGCGGCGGCTTCAAGGCGCAGAGCGATTTCACGCCATAACCGGAAAGGAAGCATCATCATGCCTGCCACGCTTTTCACCATTGATCTCGCCTGGTGGCTCACGGCGGTGGAGCTGCCGGCGCTGGCCGGGCTGTTCTGGCTGCAACAGCGCCAGCGCGAGGATTTCAGCCGCGCGCTGGAAAACGCCAACCGCGACAGCCGCACGGCGATCCATGCCCTGCGCGCCGCCTTGGCCGATTACAAGCTGGAAGTGGCGCAGACCTATGCTTCGATCAGCCTGCTGAAAGACGTGGAAACCCGGCTGACCGAACATCTGCTGCGCATCGAAACCAAATTGGATCAGGCCAGCCTGCAGCAATACGGCGTGCGGCCATGAACCCGGCTATTGCACGCGAGCAGACCGGCTTCGATGCGCGGCAGCGCGAAATCGACGTGCTGGCGCGCACGCTGTGGGGCGAGGCGCGCGGCGAGGGCGAGGCCGGCATGGCCGCCGTTGCCGCCGTGATCGTCAACCGCGCCCGGCGGCCGGGCTGGTGGGGCCGCGATATCGTCGAGATCTGCAAACGACCCTGGCAGTTCTCCTGCTGGAATGCCGGCGATCCCAATCGCGAAAAGCTGCTGCGCGTGGGAAACGACGATGCGGCTTTCGCTGCCGCTTTGCGCATCGCGCGTCTGGCGCTGGCCGGCGCACTGCCCGATCCCACCCAGGGCGCCACGCATTATCACGCGGCGCAGATCCAGCCCGGCTGGGCGCGCGGGCGTGAGCCGGCGGCGCGGATCGGCGGCCATCTGTTTTACAGCGATATCGCATAGGAGGCGGCCATGCTCGGCAAATTGATCGGCAGTCTGGCGGGCGGCGGCGGCATCGGCAGCCCCATCGAAGCCTTGGGCAATGTGTTCGACAAGCTGTTCACCTCGGATGCCGAACGCGCCCAGGCCGAGGCGGTGCTGGAAAAGCTGCGCCAGCATCCCGGCGAATTGCAGGTCGAGCTGAACAAGATCGAGGCGGCGCATCGCTCGATTTTCGTCGCCGGCTGGCGGCCCGCCGTGGGCTGGGTCTGCGCGGCCGGCGTGGCCTGGGCCTATATCGGCCATCCGCTGTTCCAATGGGCGGCGGCGCTCTGGGCGCCCGGTTTGCAGCCGCCCGGCATCCTCACCGATAATTTGATCGAACTGGTGCTCGCCATGCTCGGCATGGCCGGTCTGCGCACCCTGGAAAAGGCGACAGGCCGGGTGAAATAGGCTACAAGGCGGGCATGACCATGATCTATCACATGGCCGCCCTGGCGGATTGGCAGGCGGCTTTGCAAAGCGGCGCTTACGCCGGCTCGCCGGACGATCTGCGCGACGGCTTCATGCATTTTTCCACGGCGGCGCAGGTAGCGGCCTCGGCGGCCAAGCATCGCGCCGGCCGCGCTGATCTGCTGCTGCTTGCCATCGAAGCGGAAAGCCTGGGCGATGCGCTGAAATGGGAGCCGGCGCGCGGCGGCGATCTGTTTCCGCATCTCTATGCCACGCTGCGGCCCGATCAGCCGCGCAGCATCCGCCCGCTGCCGCTGGGCGCGGATGGCCGGCATGTCTTTCCGCCGCTCGACTGATCGCTGCTCGACTGCAAGATGAACGATATCGTTTTCCGCCGCGACCCGTTCTGGAATACCAAGGTGGAATCGTTTTTCGTTCAGGCCCTGCTGCCGGTCCCCGCCGCGCAGGCGCTGGATGCGATCCGCGACGAACTCGAAGCCATCGCGCCCGGCGCTTTCCTGCGCGCGCCGGCGCATCGCCTGCATGTATCGGTGCATGTCTTCGCCAGCCCGCGCGAGGATTTCGACAAGCGCGCCTTCTGGTCCAAGGCCGAGGCGCTGGCATTGGCGACGCTGGAGGAATATTGCGCCGGCGCGAAAGCCTTCGACTGGCATTTTCAGCGTTTGCAGGCCGCCGAACTGGCGGTGATCGCGCTGGCCGCGCCGGATGAACGCGCGCTCGGCCTGCGCCGGTTGCTGAGCGAACGGGTGAAGCGCCCGGCGGGTTTGCGGCCGCCTTATGCGGCGATCCATTGCACGCTGCTGCGCTATGCCGCGCCGGAAAAACTGCCCGCCGATTTCGCCGCGCGCGTGGCCGCTTTGCCCTGTTCGGTGCATACGCGCATCGCGCAGCTGGAATTGCTCGGCGGCGAGGTGTATCCCTCGCTGCAAACCAGAACCCTGAAAAGCTACGCCCTGGATCACGCATGAGCCTCTACAGCACCCTGGCCTGGCCGCTGCTGCGCCATATCGAAGCCGAAACCGCCCATGGCCTTACGCTCATGGCGCTGAAATCCGGTTTGCTGCCCGATCTGCGCCGGGCATCCGACGACCGGTTGCGCTGCAAGCTGGCCGGCATGCGGATGGATAATCCAGTGGGTCTGGCCGCCGGCTTCGATAAAAACGGCGAAGCGCCCGACGCCATGCTGCGCATGGGATTCGGCTTCGCGGAGATCGGCTGCGTCACGCCGCTGCCGCAGCCGGGCAATCCGCGTCCGCGCGTATTCCGGCTGGAGGAAGACCGCGCGGTGATCAACCGCTTCGGCTTCAACAGCGAAGGCTTGGAAGCCGTGGCGGCGCGGCTGGCTGCGCGCAAGTACAAGGCGCGCGGTCCGGTGGGGGCCAATCTCGGCGCCAACAAGGAGAGCGCGGATCGCGCCGGCGATTTCAGCATCGGCTATGCCAAACTGGCGCCGCTGCTGGATTTTCTGGTGGTGAATGTGTCTTCGCCCAACACGCCGGGCCTGCGCAATCTGCAAGGCCGCGCCGAACTGGCCGGCTTGCTGGAGCGGATGGCGCCCCATCGCCAGGCTTGTCCGCGGCCGCTTTTCGTGAAGATCGCGCCCGATCTGGCCGACGAAGACTTGCAGGATATCGCCGCCCTGGCGCTGGAGCATAAGCTGGATGGCATCATCGCCACCAACACCACGATCCGCCGGCCGGAAAGCCTGCGCAGCGCCAACAAGGCGGAAGCCGGCGGCCTGTCGGGCGCGCCGCTGCGCGAACGGAGCACGGAGGTGCTGCGCAAGCTCTATCCGCTGGTGCAGGGCAAGCTGCAACTGGTCGGCGTGGGCGGCATCGCCTCGGGCGCGGATGCCTATGCGAAGATTCGCGCGGGCGCGGCGGCCGTGCAGGTTTATTCCGCGCTGATCTATGAAGGCCCGGGCCTGGTCTCGCGCATCAACGCCGAATTGTCCGAGCTATTGCGCCGCGACGGTTTCGCCAATGTGGCCGATGCCGTGGGCGCGGATTTCCGTTAGCGCCGGCCGGTTTTTACTAAAGCGGGCCGAGCGGCGCGGGCGCGGCGTTCGCCGATGCCTTCCGCCAGCAAAGTGGCGGTGAAGGTGTTGAGGCTAACGCCTTCCTGGGCGGCGCGCTCCGCCAGCTTGCGATGCAGCGAACGCGGCACGCGCACGCGCCATTGGCCGGAAAAAGCTTCATCGCAGCGCGGCGCGGGAATCGTATCGCCGAATTCCTGTGCAGTGACGATCCAGGCGGCAATGGCGGCGCGGGCATCGCGCAAAGCGGTTTCCGGCGTAGCGCCATCGCCATGGCAGCCGGGCAGGTCGGGTACGCTGGCCAGCCAGCCGCCGCCCTCCGCAGGCGTGAGCCGCCGCACGGTGATGGGATAATCCGCTTCAGGCCGCGCGGCCGCCTTAGATTTCGTCGCCATCGCTTGTCGACCCTTCGATCATGCGCACGAAAAGCTTGATATAGACCGGCTTGATCGGCCGTTTGGCTGGAACGGTCAGGATCGCGCCGGATGGATGCCGGAAAGTGACATGGCTGCTGCCGGGTTGCCGCCATTCCAGGCCATGGGCTTCAGCGACGGTCTTCAACTGCTCGATCCGCCAATCCAGCGGATTGCGTCGCATGGCGGCGAGCAGTTTATCGGCCTTGCCCATGCCGCATTATGGTACCGGATGCGGTACCGCGCAAGAGAGGAAAATCCGCTCTACGCGAAGTCCGCCCTACGCGAAGTCCTGGGCGAGCGCGGCGCGCACGGTTTCCGGCATCACGGCGAGGTGGCCGTAATTCTCATGGTCGCAGCCCACCAGCACGCGGGCGCCGGGCTGGCGGAAGGCGGCGATCTGCGCGGCGGTGAAAGGGAAGCGCAGGAAATGCACCGCCGAGGTTTTGCCGTCCTCGCGGGTGCGTTCGGCATCGTCCTCGGCCACGGCATAGACTTTCTCGCCGCCGAATTCGATATAGAGATGGCGGTCGATATGGCCGAGCGAGGCCAGCACGCGGGCGCGGCGCGGCGGATCGTCCACTTCGATCATGAAGGTGGCGACCAGCTCCGCGCCTTTCGGCACCAGCGGCGCATAGGCGGCCAGTTCGTCGGCCAATTGCTCTTCGCCGCCTTTTTCGATGTAGAGCATCTCCTGGATCTGCCACCACATCGTGTCGTAACTCTCGAAATAGAAAGTCGCATGCGGCCCGAGCGAAACCCGGCGATCGCGCTTGATCGCCACGATGCGGGCGCGGGCTTCCTTGCGCTGCGCGATGAAAGCATCCATCGACAGGATATCGGCGCGAGTGATGGTGGTGCGCAGGGTCATGGTTTCGCGACTCATATCATATCGGATCACATAAGGCCGTAAGCCTTGGCCAGCAATTCCAGCGGATGGCTGGGCAGGGGGATTTTCGGCGCATCGGCCTTGCCGGCCGCCTCGCGCTCCATGCCCTGCACGATATGCAAGGCCGCCAGCGGGCATTCCGAGGCCACATGGGCGCGCGCTTCCTTCAGCGCCTGCCGCGCCACCGGCTTGCCCACCTTCATGCCGACCTCGAAGAACTCCTTGCGCACGCCCCACGAGCCGCCATGGCCCGAGCAGCGTTCGATCACGCCGACTTCGCTTTGCGGAATCAGCCGCAGCAATTCGGCCGCCTTGGGGCCGATATTCTGCGCGCGGGCATGGCAGGCCAGATGCAGCGTGATGCCGCCATCCAGCGGCTTCAGGCCGGGCGCCAGGCCTTCCTTCTTGGCGATATCGACGATGTATTCCGACACATCCACCGTGGCGGCGGCGAGCTTCTTGACCTTCTCGTCGTCGGGCAGGATCAGCGGCCATTCGCTTTTCAGCATCAGCGCGCAGGATGGAATCAACGCGACGATATCCCAGCCCTCATCGACGTATTTCTCCAGCGCGGCGGCCACATGGCGCGCCTTGGAAGCGACATCCGATAGATCGCCCTGTTCGAGCCGCGGCATGCCGCAGCAGCCGGGATATTCCACGCGCAGCTCCACGCCGTTATGGGCCAGGATGCGCTGGGCGGCGACGCCGATATCGGGATTGTTGTTGTTGACGAAGCAGGTGGCGTAGAGCACCGCGCGGCGTTTGCCGGCGGCTGGTGCTGCGGCGTTCACCGGCGGCATGTCGCTCTTGGCCAATGCCGTGAAGCTCTTGCCATGGAATTTCGGCAAAGCCGCGTCGTGATGCACATCGCCCAGCTTTTCCAGCAGCGGCCGGGTGAGAGCGTTGCCGCGCTCGGTGGCCCAATTGGCGAGCGGCGCGACAAGGCCGGCCAGCATGCCGTTGCGGTCGGTCTGGCTGAGCTGGTCGCCGAAGAAATCCTTGTGGCCCTGGGCGCGTTCCGCCGCGCGATAGCGCAGGATCAGATGCGGGAAATCCAGGTTGAATTCATGCGGCGGCACATAGGGGCATTTGTTGACGTAGCACAGGTCGCAAAGCGTGCAGGCATCCACCACCGGCTTGAAATCCTTCGACTCCACGCTGTCGAGTTCGCCGCTGGGGGATTCGTCCACCAGATCGAACAGGCGCGGGAAAGAGTCGCAGAGATTGAAGCAGCGCCGGCAGCCATGGCAGATGTCGAAGATGCGCCGCATTTCGGCGTCGATCTTCTCCATGTCGTAGAAATCGGGATTGTTCCAGTCCAGCGGATGCCGGGTCGGCGCTTCCAAGCTGCCTTCACGCATGGTGTGGGGCTCCCTGCGGGCGAGGTCGTCATGTCGGGGAATTAAAGACGGGAGCCGGCAGCGGCCGGCTCCCGCGATAATGGCTTAGAGCGTGTCGAGCGCCTTCTGGAAGCGGCCGGCATGGCTCTTCTCGGCCTTGGCGAGAGTCTCGAACCATTCGGCGATCTCGTCGAAGCCTTCCTCGCGGGCGGTCTTGGCCATGCCCGGATACATGTCGGTGTATTCGTGGGTCTCGCCGACGATGGCGGCCTTCAGGTTCTTCGAGGTGGTGCCGATCGGCTCGCCGGTGGCCGGATCGCCGACTTCGGCCAGGAATTCCAGATGGCCATGGGCATGGCCGGTCTCGCCTTCCGCGGTGGAGCGGAACACGGTGGCGACATCGTTGAAGCCTTCCACGTCAGCCTTCTGGGCGAAGTAGAGGTAGCGGCGGTTGGCCTGGCTTTCGCCGGCGAAAGCATCCTTCAGATTACCGTGGGTCTTGGTGCCGTTCAGGGCAGGCATGGTCATTCCTCCTGGCTAGAAAACCGACCGGGCGATCCGGCCGGCAGGACTCGCGGATACGGGGCGCGAGGAACGGCCGAATTATGGCCCGCATACAGCCCAGGTCAAGGTTTTTTTAGAATAATTCTAGAAAACGAGAATGTTTCGCAACTAGCGGAGGCTGTTGCGGAAATAGCCGCAGATAGCTGTCAGTCTTTAACGCGCAGGATCACGTCGACGCGGCTGATGCGCTGGCCCTCCGGCGGCTGCGGCAGGGCGGCGAGATGCACGTCGCCATTGGGGATATCGCGCAGATCCCCGGTCCGCTCATGGTAGAAATGGTGATGCGCCGAAAGATTCGTGTCGAAATACGACCGGCCCGAATCGATCGCCACCACATGCAGCAACCCGGCCTGGGTGAATTGGTGCAGGCAGTTATAGACCGTGGCCAACGACAGCTTGCCGCCGCGCCGGTTCGCCTCGGCGAACAGCCCTTCCGCGGTGATATGGCGGTCCATCCCGTCGCCGAACAGGATATCGGCCAGCAGCAGGCGCTGACGCGTGGTGCGCAGCCCGGCCTGTTGCAGCTTTTGGGAGGCGGCCTGGAAACCCGGGCCCGCGGGAGCGATACGGTCAGTCATTGCCTACACATATAACACGGATGTTACAAAAGGAAACGAAACTGTTGCCCCCGTGCCGCAGATGGCTAAAGTGGGGCCGCAATTCAGGGTCCCGTTTCAAGCGCAGGGCCCTGATAAGCGGGGCCCTGGCAAAACCGCCCGGCCGCCCCCATTTGAACAAAAGCCGCGCTTGACGAGAAGGCACCCGGCGCGTGCGATTTCGCGCCAGATATGATCCCCGCGAATGCGAATTCGCGCAAATACTACGAGGAATTCCGGCCGTGGAACGGAAGAGTAGCTATACCTACGAGGATTTGCTGGCCTGCGCTCATGGCACGTTGTTCGGCGAGGGCAATGCGCGGCTGCCGCTGCCCCCCATGCTGATGCTGGATCGCATCCTGAAAATAGCTGAAAACGGCGGAAAATACGGTAAGGGCGAAATCGAGGCGGAACTCGATATCAAGCCCAACCTGTGGTTCTTTCCCTGCCATTTCGAGAATGACCCGATCATGCCGGGCTGCCTGGGCCTGGACGCCATGTGGCAGCTGGTGGGTTTTTTCCTCGGCTGGATGAAGGCGCCGGGCAAGGGCCGGGCGCTCAGCGTCGGCGAGGTCAAATTCTCCGACATGGTGACCCCGGAAGCCCGCAAGATCACCTTCAAGATTGATATCAAGAAGCTGCTGCTGCGCAAGTTCGGCATCGCCATCGCCGATGGCGTTATGTATATCGACGGCAAGCTGGCTTATGAATGCAAGGACATGCGGGTGGGCGTGTTCCCCGCCGGTGCGGCGGTTCCCGCGGGAGCTTGATTTCCCGGGCCTGATTTTCTGGGGCCTGAACACTGGAGTCTAAACATATGCGTCGCGTCGTCGTCACCGGCCTCGGCATCCTTTCCTCCATCGGCAACAATGCCGAGGAGGTGACAGAGAGCCTTAAGCTCGGCCGCTCCGGCATCGTCTTCTCCGACGAGCAGGCCAAGCTGGGTTTCCGCAGCCAGGTTTGCGGCAGCGTGAAGATTGATCTCGACGCCACGGTGGACCGCCGCCAGCGCCGCTTCATGGGCGATGGGGCGGCTTATGCCTATCTGGCGATGGAGCAGGCGCTGAAGGATAGCGGCCTGGATGCATCCGATGTGGTGAACGACCGCACCGGCCTGATCGTCGGCTCGGGCGGCCCGTCCACGCGCAATATCGTGGCGGCGGCCGACATCACCCGCGAAAAAGGCCCCAAGCGCATCGGTCCGTTCATGGTGCCGCGC
>JAYSEE010000053.1:13438-15838 GCA_041914045.1 Ferrovibrio sp.
ATGTCGTCCACCTGCTCGGCGGTTTTGTCCACCGCTTTCAAGATCAAGGGCACCAGCTATTCGATCTCGTCGGCCTGCGCCACCTCCGCGCATTGCATCGGCAATGCCGCCGAGTTGATTCAGTTCGGCAAGCAGGATGTGATGTTCGCCGGCGGCGGCGAGGAAATCGACTGGACCTTGAGCGTGCTGTTCGATGCGATGACCGCGATGTCGGCCAATTACAACGACACGCCCATGCGGGCCAGCCGCGCCTACGACAAGGATCGCGACGGTTTCGTGATTTCCGGCGGCGGCGGCATCCTGGTGCTGGAAGAACTCGAACATGCCAAGGCGCGCGGCGCCAAGATCTATGCCGAATTGGTGGGCTATGGCGCGGCGTCGGACGGCGCCGACATGGTGGCCCCCAGCGGCGAAGGCGCGGTGAAGTGCATGCAGCATGCGCTGCGCGATGCTGGGATGCGCGAAGCCGGCACGCACGGCATTGCCGGCCATAACGCGCCGATCGACTACATCAACACCCACGGCACCTCCACGCCGGCCGGCGACATCACCGAACTGGATGCGATCCGCAACGTGTTCGGCGGCAGCGCGCTGCCGCCGGTCAGCTCCACCAAGTCGCTTACCGGCCACAGCCAGGGCGCGGCCGGCGCGCATGAGGCGATCTACAGCCTGCTGATGATGAAGCACAACTTCATCGCCGCATCGGCCAATATCGAAAATCTCGATCCCGGCGCGGAAGGCTATCCGATCGTGCGCGAGCTGCGCGAGAATGTGGCGTTGAACCGCGTGATGAGCAATTCCTTCGGCTTCGGCGGCACCAATGCCGCGCTGATCTTCCAGCGCTACGACGCCTAAGACCAGAGCCTGAGACCATAGCCTGGGCCCCCGCAAACCTTAGAACTGGCGACAACAACGATGAGCGAAAATCGCGGCCTGATGGCTGGTAAACGCGGCCTGATCATGGGCGTGGCGAACGATCATTCCATTGCCTGGGGCATTGCCAAGGCGCTGGCGCAGCAAGGCGCGGAACTGGCCTTCACCTATCAGGGCGAAGCCTTCGAGCGCCGCGTGAAGCCGCTGGCCGACAGCCTGTCGGCGAAAGCCGTGGTGCCCTGCGATGTGGAAGACGAAGCCAGCATGGCCGCCGCCATTTCCGGCGCCGCCAATGCGCTGGGCGGCCGGTTGGATTTCGTGGTGCATGCCATCGCCTATTCCGACAAGGAAGAACTGAAGGGCCGCTATCTCAACACCACGCGCGGCAATTTCAGCCGTTCGATGCTGATCTCCTGCTATTCCTTCACCGAAGTGGCGCGGCTGGCCGTGCCCTTCATGGCCGATGGCGGCGCGCTGATCACGCTCACCTATGAAGGCAGCACCCGGGTGATGCCGAATTACAACGTGATGGGCGTGGCCAAGGCGGCGCTGGAAGCCAGCGTGCGCTATCTCGCCGTCGATCTCGGCCCGCAGAATATCCGCGTCAACGCGGTGTCGCCCGGTCCGATGCGCACGCTCGCCGGCTCGGCCATCGGTTCGGCGCGCGCCACCTTCAAGTTCACCGCGCAGCACAGCCCGCTGCGCCGCAATGCCTCGCTGGAGGAAGTGGGCGGCGCCGCGCTGTTCCTGCTGTCCGATCTCGGCGCCGGCGTCACCGGCGAGATCGTGCATGTGGATAGCGGCTTCCATGCGCTCGGCATGCCCAACCCGGCGGATTTGAACGGCGAGGGCTGAGCGGCGAATTCAGCCGTAATGATAGCGGCATTGCGCGATTTCCGCGCGCTGCTCGTCGCCCTTCCCGGTCACGCGATAGACCAGGCGGTGTTCGCTGGTGATGCGGCGCGACCAGAAGCCGGCGAAATCGTTTTTTAGCGGTTCGGGCTTGCCCAGGCCGCGAAACGGATCGCGGCGGATATCGTCGATGAGCGCGGCGATCTTCAGAGCGATTTCAGAATCGTTTTGCTGAAAATGGCGAAACTCGGCCCAGGCTGTCGGCGAAAAGATAACCAGCATTCAGGGGTTATTTTTCATGATCCGCCGCCGGCCAGGCAACGAACTGTCCGGCATCCAGTTCGGCGATCGACTGTTTCAGCCGCTCGGCATTCTTCGGGCTGGCCAGCAGATGCAGGGTGGCCTCAAGGCCCTCGTATTCCTCAAGCGACAGCATCACCACCGGCGCGCCGTTGCGGCGGGTGATGATGGTGGGGGCGCGCTCGTCGCACACCTTCTGCATCAACTCGGCGAGATTTTGCCGGGCCTGGCTATAGCTGATGACACCCATGGCGGGCCTCCTGATCTTGTACAATAATATGTACAAGAAGGCCGAAAATCAAGCCGAACGTAGTCTCGGGTCCGGACCCTAGGCCGAGCGTACCGGCCCCAGCCAATCCGGGGTTTCGCCGCGCT